>NZ_CP051206.1:4788814-5151752 GCF_012516395.1 Dolichospermum flos-aquae CCAP 1403/13F | reverse complement strand
ACCTGATAATTTGGTTGATAACCCCAGGACTCGTAATGAATATGATGCGGCTGGTCGTCTAATTGGTTTTATTGACGAGCGAGGAAATCGCACCGAGTACGGATATGATGCGGCTGATCGTCAAATTCTCGTCCGTGACGCTTTAAATCATCCTACCCGCTATGCTTATGATGCAGATGGACAAGTAGTAACTATTACCGATGCTCTCAACCGTGCTACTCAGTTTGTTTATGATCCATTAGGTCGCGTTGTAGAAAATCGCTACCCTGATGGCACTAAAACAATTACCACCTATGACGCTTTAGGTCGAGCAATCGCAGAAACAGACCAAGCTGGTATTACTACTCAGTTTGAATATGATGCCCTCGATAGACTAACGGCTGTGGTTGATGCCCTTGGTCAGCTTACAGAATATGGATATGATGCAGATGGTAATTTACTTAGCCAAAAAGATGCTAAAGGTAACACAACCATATATCAGTATGATGTAGTTAATCAGCGTCTTGCAACTATATTGCCCTTGGGTCAACGTTCTACATCAACCTATGATGCGGTAGGCAATATTAGCAGTGTTACTGATTTCAATGGCAAAACCATTGCCTACAAGTACAACAGCAATGACCAAATAATTACAGAAGGCTTTGCTAATGGCACTTCTGTTACTTATACCTACACACCTACATTGCAAAGGGCAACGGTAACAGATGCTAGAGGTGTAACAAGGTATACTTATGATGAGCGTGACCAACTAACAGCACGTAATGAAGTTGATGGTAGAACTATTAGTTACACTTACGATTTAGCTGGTAATCGCACATCTTTAATAACTCCTGCGGGTACAGTTGGTTATAGCTATGATGCCCTCAACCGGATGCAGACGGTTACAGACCGTAGTGCTGGGTTAACAAAGTATATATATGACGCTGTCGGCAACTTAGTCCGTACTGAATTACCCAATAACACGGTAGAAACTCGCCAATACGATAGCTTAGACAGGCTGATTGCTGTAGAACAAAGGGGATCATCTGGGGTAATTGCTGGCTTTGAATACACTCTGGGGACAGCAGGAAACCGTTTAGCGGTGAAAGAAGCTAATGGACGAGAGGTTAATTACACTTATGATCAACTCTATCGTCTTGTCACAGAAGCAATTTCTGATGGGACAGCCGGAAATCGTGCGATTAGTTATACCTACGATGCAGTAGGAAATCGTCTCACACGCAATGATTCTGTTGAGGGTGTGACAACATATACTTATGATAATAATGACAGACTGCTACAAGAGATCCTTAATGGTACAGTCACCGAATACACTTATGATGAAAACGGTAGTACGCTGTCTGTTAAAGTTAACGGCACAGACACAGTAAATTACAGATGGGATGACAAAGGACGCTTAATTGCTGTAGATGTTATTACAGCCGCAGGTATAGAGCGTATTGAGTACCGTTATGATGCTGATGGTAATCGGGTAACGGTAATTGTCAACGGGCAAGAAACACGTTATTTAATTGATACAGAAGAAACTTATGCTCAGGTTGTGGAGGAATACACACCTGATGGGACAATCCTGAAATCATACGTCTACGGGTTAGATTTGATTTCTCAAGACCAGCAGGGTGAGCAATCTTTCCATCATGCGGCTGGTTTGGGTTCTGTAAATGCGGTGACTGATAGCAATGGTAATGTTACTGACCGCTATGTTTATGATGCCTTTGGTCGGTTGATTGGGGAACAGGGGAATACGGATAATGAGTTCCGCTTTACTGGGGAGCAGTTTGATGAAAATAGCGAATTGTACTATTTAAGGGCGAGGTATTATGACCCTGATAATGGGCGGTTTATTTCTAGGGATTCCTTTGAAGGTTTCCAAGATGATCCTCTATCATTACATAAGTATACTTATGTACACAATAACCCAGTTAATTTAATTGACCCTAGTGGTAATGCTTCAGCTATAGAGTACGGACTTTTAATACGAATAGTTATTCCAATTATTGCTCGTCAAGCATTACTTTTCGGTCTGAAACAAATATTGAATGAGCTAATCGAAGCGTTAACTATTTTGCCAATGACACCTGGCCCTATGGATGCGGCAGAGAATGCTGATAAAGGAGCAAGTCAGGGATCTAGAGCGAATGCTAGGAATGGTGGTGATAATGGTGATGATGGTGATGATGAAACGGAATCTCGCAGACCCGGACAGCGAGGGGATAGAACAAGAAACCAAGGGAAAACTGGAGGAAATCAAAGGCAAAATAGAAGTTTTAATAATGCTCTGAAAGAAGCTCAAAGAATAACAGGCCAAAGAAATCTTTCAAACAACACAAGGAAAAGACTACATGATGAAATAACAGGAAGAGACATAGACAATTATGATGATCTAGTAAATGAATTAGTTGATCTACTGCGATAAAAGAGGCTCTTATAATGTGATAACTTGACTTATAGGTTGCATTAGATAGAGATAATCTCTGACAAAAAAACAAAATTCATCATTCATCATAACGCACCTTTTCACTGAATTTTATTGGTAGGTGACGCGATCGCTAACCTAGCCTACACCAATTAATTAAGTATGTTAATGTTAGCTTACTGTAGGCGATGGCTTCCAGCCGACCGGAGGCGATCGCCATTATCAGCTTGTGGAGAATGAGAGCGATCGCATTACTTCTACGGTTTCATTTACTATAAAAAAGTGCGATCGCTGATCTTGTAGGGTGCGTTAGGTGGCGATAATTTTTGACAAAAGACCTAAATTAACAATCCACCGTCACATACCAACTCTATCATCAACTCGGTGCGTTACGCTGTCGTAAATCTTTACTAGATAACGTAAGTTGTTAGTTACAAATATTCAGGTTGATTTCTCGACTAGATCCCCCTAAATCCCCCTTTTTAAGGGGACTTTGATTGATTTATTCTCTACTTAAAAAGGGGAATTTCTTATTTATTGTTCCCCCCTTTAGAGGTTGTTTTAAAACTTTTTTCCGTGGGATATGACACCAGCAGATCCCCCTAAATCCCCCTTAGAAAGGGGGACTTTGATTGATTTATTCTCTACTTAAAAAGAGGAATTTCTTATTTATTGTTGCCTCTTTAGAGGTTGCTTTAAAACTTTTTTCTGTGAGATATGACACCAGCAGATCCCCCTAAATCCCCCTTAAAAAGGGGGACTTTGAGGAATTTAGCCCCCCTTTGATAAGGGGGGTTGGGGGGATCTCGATTAATTCTGATACTTTTCAAACATTCTCTGAGTAAAGGGGGCTAGGGGGAATCAAATCCTTCAATAATAGTCACAACACCCGCTAAATTATCCAAAACATCATGATTATGAAACCTAATCACTTTTAAACCGTAACCTTGTAATATTTCGGTTCTTTGGATATCATATTCTTGAGCATTTTCTGTGTAGTGACTATCACCATCTATCTCAATGACTGACTTTAATTGAGGACAGTAAAAATCCACAATAAAGTTATCAATGGGGCGTTGACGATGAACCCTATATTTGAAGTCCCGTAAATAGTCATACCACAGCTTTTTCTCCGCCAAAGTCATATTCTTTCTTAATTCTTTGGCTCTTGGTACAAGGTTTTTGTTGTATGGTAAATACATTTTGATCCCCCCAACCCCCCTTAACAAGGGGGGCTTTTTAGGTCTTATTTTAACCTATAGTCTGTGCGATCGCCAGACGCGAACAGCGTCTCTAAGAGGATGTTTGAAAAGAGGGGCTAAATTTCTCAAAGTCCCCCTTTCTAAGGGGGATTTAGGGGGATCTACAAGTGTTATGTACCACAAGAAAAAGTTTTCAAATACCCTCTAAGGCATCACTTATAGCTTGGTTTGTCACCTGATATTTTTCTTCAAAAACTTTTGCTGCATCTTCATGACAAAAATATTCACTTCGGGAATATTCATTCTAGAAGCAATTATCGCAAATACCCCAATTCCCACAAAAGCAGATATGGACAATTCTATGAGTAAACTAATTAAATCTTGTTTACTCAACACCTGTCGGGAAGCAACCAAAGTTCCAAAACTTGCTAAACCTGCAATTATACTCCCAACTGTTAAACCCAAAATTGGTACACACCATTCTTGCCAAGGTAAACCATTAAGTTTGCGATTGAGCAAAAATAATAACATCAACATGGAACTACAATTAACTCCAACTGTAGCTAAAACTAACCCAGGCGCACCAAAAGGTTCAACTAATATTAAATCTAATACAGCATTGAGAACAATATTAAATATACTAATTTTAAAAGGTGTTTGTCCATCACCTAAAGCATAAAATACCCTGACCAAAACATCACGCCCTAAATAGACAAACATTCCGATTCCATAGGCAATTAATAGCGAAGATACTAACTGAGTTGCTTCTTGTTTAAATGCTCCCCGTTGATAAACTATCTGGACAATTGGCACAGATAAGGACACCATTAATGCCCCTAAAGGTAACATGGTAACAGCAGTTAATAACAGTCCTTGACGAATGCGTAATTTTAGTTCTCCCCAATTATCTGGGTGAGAAAGTTTAGCAAATGTTGGTAATAAAGGCAGTAAAATAATATTAGAAATAATTCCCAAGGGAGTTTGAACTAAAAGATTAGCATAGTTAAAACCTGCGGCTGCACCAACAATAGGACTAGCGAAATAAAGGTCAGTAGCGACATTAATTGGCATCATTCCTGATGATATTGTCGCGGGAGTCATGATTTTAATTACTTCTTGCACACCGGGCGATTTAAAATCAAATCTCAGGCGTAATTTCCCTAATCCTAAGCGCCATTGCACAATTGACTGGACTAACCATTGCAGAATTCCTCCTGCCAAAGTTCCCCAAGCTAATACCATGCCACCGATTAAAGCATATTCAGGATTAATAATTTCTTTACCATATTGTCCTGCTAAAATAGCAATACCAATAATAACAGTAATACTAGATAATAAAGGACTAATAGATAGTAACCAATATTGATTAGCTGCATTTAAAGTCCCAAATCCAATGCCAATTAAGCCAGCAAATAAGGCCAAGGGAGCCATAATTTGGATTTGACGGATAGCGATCGCTCTTGTAGTTGCTTCTAAGCCATGACCAACTAAATCAACAATATACTCAGCACAAAAAATCTGGGCAAATGTCACCACTAATAACAACCCACCCACTAGAGTTGTGATTGTTTCTACAATAGGTGCAGCTTCCTCCTTTTTGTGTTTAGCTAAAACACTGACAATGGCACTATGTAAAGGTCCGTTGACACCACCAAGTAGGATTAAAAGAAAACCGGGAATAATGTAGGCATAACTATAAGCTGTAGCTGCCGCACCTACACCAAAAGCAGCCGCAATTATTTGCTGCCTAATTAAACCAAACACTTTACTAATTAAAGTTGCTGCGGCAACAATACCAGCAATACCAGCAAAGGAACGAGAGGGTTTTTGATCTTGTTGTGTCACAAATATTTAATGGTCAGTTGTCAGTTGTCAGTTGTCAGTAGGGGCGAAGCATTTGGAAGATAAATTATCGGTCATTGCCAAAAATAGTTCTCCAAATGCTTCGCCCGTACAGTTGTTAGTTGTCAATTTTCTATTTACAACCCAAACTATCTCTTGTAGAAACACCAGTTACCGGATTCACACCATCAGCCCTTTGACAGAGTAAAGATACTTGATAACGGTCAATTAATGCGTCAGTGAAATCAGCACCAGTGATATCAGCATCATAAAAACGGCTGCGGGTTAAAGTTGCTTCTGTGAAAATGGCATTTCTTAGATTAGCACTATCGAAGGTAACACGATCAACTAAAGCGCCCGTTAAATTTGCACTTTCTAAATTGGCTTTTAATAAAACGCCTTTAGTAAAAATGGCGTTAGTTAAATTTGCATCTTGAAAATTTGTTCCCCGCATTTCGGCTGCGACAAAAGTTCCGCCAACTAAATTAGTATGAGAAAAGTCCCGACTTTCTAAATTAGCATTATTGTAATTAATGGTATTAACTTGAGCAAAAACTGGTTCGGGATTCATAATTACCGAAAATCCCACCAAAATAAAAATGAATATCAAACTTAAAAATCTCAACAAAATCTTGTTCATAAATTTGTTAATTGTTGGTTGTCAGTCGTCAGTTGTTCGTTGTCAGTCGTTTTTTCTAGACCACTGACCACTGACCACTGACCACTGACTATTTCCAATCTTTACCAATGCGAATTGTGAGGTCAGATTCCAAATCACCATTTCCGGAAACTTCAATTTGTCCTAAACCTAAAACTTGTCGCAAGTCAATTCCTGGTTGTCGGTTGCCTTTTTGGACAATAATCTGAGTTTGACGTTGGCTATCTGGCCAGTCTGGAACTGGGTAAACATTAGTAAAACCTTTCTGTTTAAGATAGGTAATGACCTTTTCCGTTAGCTGGGGTTGATTAGTCGTATTTTGAACGGCAATTCTTTGGATAGAAACGGGTCTGGTATCTGATTTAATCCCAGTTACATTTACCCCAACAAAATCATTTAATAAGCTTTGTTGGCCAGTCATATTTAACCAATAGCTATTGGGGTCTTGACTGAGTTTACTAAAAGTACCAGGTAACATTGCCATTTGGAAATGATCCCGTTCTACATTGACGGAAAAATTTGCCAATGCCATCATTTCTTCCATTTTGAGGTTGGTATCAAAATACTTCCGCATTAAGCGAGTTAATTGGGGCAACCTGGGTAAAACAGTGGGACTGTTGAGACGTTGCATTAAAGCAGTTATCAGTGCTTGTTGTCGTTGGACTCTTGGTAAATCCCCCATACCTTCTTCACGAAAGCGGGCAAACTGTTCTGCTTGTTCACCATTGAGACTTTGCCAACCGCTGATTAAATTTACGGCAAAGCCACCAGCCTGATCTTGATAATTCATAGTTTGGGGGACAAATACATCTACTCCACCCAACTGTTCAACTAATTCCCGAAATCCGCTAGTAGAAATGCGGATATACCGATCTATGGGAGCATTATTTAAACTCCGACTAACTACTCTTGCGGCTAAAACTGGACCACCTTTAGCGTTAGCTTCAGATACCTTAGTTAATCCCTGTTCGGGAATCGCTATCATTGTCCCTCTGGGAATTGACAGCAAGCGAATGGATTTATCACTGGGATTTAGCCGCACCAACATCATGGTATCGCTTTTACCAGCAAAACTTTCCGGTGAACCATCTACAGTCCCTGGCACCGGTTCAATACCCATAATTAAAATGTTCATGGGTTTTGATAGTTTGTACTGAGAAAGCTTAGTCCATAAATCTCCCGGTACTTTGATTTGGTCTTGTTTATTCGCACCGAATTCATCATCTTTCGCTTGGTCGAGATTACTCCATAGAGGAGTCCATAGTGCCAAACTTGATGCTAGTAATCCAGATAAAATTACCCCTAAAACAATGGTTAATACCCACAGTAACCAGCGGGGGACGGATAAACCTAAGCGGTCATAGAGTTCGTTGGGAATAGCTCCCACGGATTCAACGACGTGACGAGAAGAGTTAATTGATTGTTTTGGTTTCACCTCCGGTTCTGAGGTTGGTACTTGTTGAGGTGTTACCTGATTTTCTGACCATTGAACTGGTGGCTGTAACACCTCCGGTTCTGAGGTTGGTACTTGTTGAGGTGCTACCTGATTTTCTGACCATTGAACTTGTTTAATCACAATTTTCTCCCCACTCAACCACTCCTTAAAGTTATGTTAATACAAGCTACAAATATTGCGAGATGAAACTGACTACGCAAATTTGAGATTTTGTGAAAAGCTAATCTGAGATTTTGTTGGGTGTTGCTGTCCTCATAGTTTTAATAGGTAATAATTGAAACATAATTGACTACCAAAATTCATCAGTGAAGATGATCCAAACGTCAATGAATGTAGACTTACAGCAGATTTCAGCTAAATAAGGCTTCAGTGAATGTTAGCCAATGGCTGACTAATGCTATCCGGGACAAAATTTAGGGGACAAGCCATAGACCAAAAGACTTTCAAAGCAGTTCCCTGTTGCCCGTTCCCTGTTGTCTGTTCTCTGCTGTATATTGTTCTGAATTATCTGTATATGCCAACATGAATAATTTATTTTTTCCTGTGATTCTGGCTGGTGGTAAAGGTGAGCGTTTTTGGCCTTTGAGCCGACTAGACCGACCTAAACAATTTTTAAGCCTTGATGGTAGCTCTAGAAGCTTACTACAAGCAACTGCTGATCGATTGTTAACTCTGGCTGGGGGTTGGGAAAACTTGTGGGTAATTACGTCTAGTCCCATTGCTCAAGGGGTCAGAGAACAACTTCCTGATTTGCCTGTTGCAAATTTACTCATTGAATCAGAGGGTCGAGACACTGCTGCTGCTGTTGCTTGGACAAGTTTAGAAATTAAAAAGCGTTACGGGGAAGACGCTATTATTGGCTTTTTTCCGGCTGACCACTGGATTGCTGACCAGGAGATATTTGCCGAAACTTTAGCCGCTGCGATGGACTTGGCAACTAAGAAAGCAGCAATTGTGACTTTGGGGATTAAACCTAATTTCCCCTCAACTGGCTATGGTTATATTGAACAAGGTGAAAAAATAGGTAGCTTTAATAACTTGCCAGCCTATCATGTTCACAGATTTACTGAAAAGCCCGACCGAGAAACGGCAGAAACTTTTTTATCAACGGGACGGTTTAGCTGGAATAGTGGTATGTTCGTTTTTCGAGCCAGTGTGGTTTTAGAAGAATTACGCACCCATGCACCAGAAATTATTAAACCTTTAGAACAACATGGACCTGATATTTATCCCCAGTTACCTAAGAAAAGTATAGATTACGCGCTGATGGAAAAAACCAGTCTAGCTTATGTTTTGCCTGTAGCATTTGGTTGGGATGATCTGGGTGATTGGAATGCTATTGAACGTTTACTGAAGCAGTCTGATAATCCTAATGTAGAACTTGCTACTCATGTGGGCTTAGATACCCAAGGAGCAATTGTTTATGCCTCCAATCCTGATGATGTAATTGTGACTATTGGTTTAGAAGATGTGGTAATTGTGCGCGATCGCAATGTTACCCTAGTAGTTAAAAAAGACCGTACCCAAGAAATTAAGCAGATCCTCAAAATTCTGCAAACCGATAGCCGCTTTACTGGCCTATTGTAAAAGTTAAAACCCTTGGTAGATGGCTCAAAGTCCTGTCACTCATTATAAGTAGGTTGGCGTTAAAAATCGTCGTTATGGCTTGAGGCAAGAGGCAAGAGGCAAGAGTGAAGAGGCAAGAGGGAAGAGGGTTTGGGCAACTTTACTTTTCGTTACATATTACTCTTCGAGAAGCCGCTTCGCGTCTACGGTTTTTTTCCGTTCACCTACTTAACTAGACTTTTGATAGTATTTGGTGACAGTATATGTTAATTAAGAGATTTGAGCCTCTTTTTTTGGGGATCGCAATCAAACTTTATTATTTCTGATCAGAAACAAAATATTTCGCCCTCAAGTGAATGAAGAAAAATATTACTTTACCAGGTGATCCACTACCATTCAATTCCTGCTTTTATATTGAACGCCCTCCTGTTGAAAGCGATGCTTATGCAGAATTACTCAAACCAGGGAGTTTAATTCGGATTAAAGCACCTCGGCACATGGGCAAAAGTTCTTTAATGTTACAGCTAATTCACCAAGCTCAAATACATGAATATTCCGTAGTTACTATAGACTTTAAACTAGTAGATACCCAAACTTTTTTGAGCCTGAATAATTTTTTACGCTGGTTTTGTATGAATGTGGCTCGGCAGTTGTCACTTGCATCGGATTTGGATGATTATTGGGATGAGGAAATTGGTAGTAAAGTTAGTGCTTCAATTTATTTCGAGAGTTATTTATTAGAGCAAATTAAAAGTCCATTGGTTTTAATTTTAAATGAAGTAGATTATGCTTTTCAATATCAACAAATTGCTCAAGATTTTCTACTTCTCCTCCGCAATTGGCATGAACAAGCTAAACAAACTCCGATTTGGCAAAAGGTTCGGTTAGTATTATTGCACTCCACTGAAGTTTATATCCCTTTAAATATCAATCAATCTCCCTTTAATGTTGGTTTGTCATTGAAATTACCAGAATTTACAGTCGAGCAAGTAACAGAATTAGCTAGACGGTATGAATTGGATTGGTGTGATAGTCAAGCTGTGAAAAACTTAATGTATTGGGTGGGAGGACAGCCATATTTAATTCATCAGGCTTTATATGATCTCTACCAGCAGAAAATTTCTTTACCAGAACTATTAGATAATTGTACAAAGGGTAAATATATTTACAGCGGATATTTAAGAAATTTACTCAATATATTGCTACAAGATGCAGAATTGTCTCAAGCATATAATCAAGTTGTGAATTCTACAGGTAACAATATATTTTTGTCGGACAATTTGGTTTATAAATTAGATAGTTTAGGGTTAATTAAATTAAGTGGCTATAATTATGAACCTTTTTGCGAACTGTATCGTTTATTTTTTCAAAAAAGTTTACTAATAGAAAGTAATGCTATTCCGTGGGATAAATTAAAAAAAGAAAATGAAAAATTGCAATTGTTAGTTAATATTGATCAACTAACTCAAGTTGCTAATCGTAAATGTTTTGATGAAACTTTGGAAATAGAATGGGAAAGAATGACATACATCCAAGAACCTCTATCTTTAATATTAGCAGATTTGGATAACTTTAAATTTCATAATGACACCTATGGACATCAGAGTGGTGATAATTGTTTACATAAAATTGCTCAAGCAATTAATTCAGTAATTAAAAATCCAGATCATTTAGTTGCTCGTTATGGTGGTGAAGAGTTTGTATTAATTTTGCCACAAGTTGACGCAGAAGCAGCTATATTCATTGCTGAAGAAATCAGAGAAACAGTAAAATCATTGAGAATTAAAATTCCTGAATTAACCAAAAAAAATCAATTAACAAACATGATTAGCTTAACCATAAGCTTAGGAATTGCCTGTATCATTCCTTCAGGAGATTTTTCCTTAAGAGAATTTTTTGAAGCGGCTGATCAAGCAATGTATCAAGCTAAGAAATTAGGGCGCGATCGCACTATTTTGAGTTCTAAATTTAACTTTGGCTATGATGAATAATAAATATCACTAATATGAATACTCATACATATCAAGTCGGTGGTAGTCTCATAAATAATGCGCCTAGTTACGTAGAAAGACAAACAGATATAGAAATATATAACGCTTTAAAAAAGAGTGAATTTTGTTATGTTCTTAACTGTCGTCAAATGGGTAAATCGTCCCTGTTAGTGAGAACTAAACATCATTTAGAACAAGAAGGATTCAAATGTACATCAATTGATATAACGAATATTGGTAGTGAAAATATCACTGCAAGTCAATGGTATAAGGGCATAATCGCCGATTTATGTAGAGGATTTAAACTTTTAGGAAAATTCAATTTAAAATCATGGTGGCAAACAGGAGATGATATTTCTTTAGTCCATAAATTAAGTCAGTTTATTGCGGAATTATTAACCCAATTTCCAGAAGAAAGGCTAATTATTTTTATAGATGAAATTGATAGTATCCTCAGCTTGGATTTTCCCGTAGATGATTTTTTTGCCTTAATTAGATACTGCTATAATCAAAGAGCCATAGATCCAGAATATCAGCGGTTGACATTTGCAATTTTTGGAGTAGCAACTCCATCAGATTTAATTCAAGATGCGAAAAGAACACCTTTTAATATTGGTCAAGCCATTGATTTAAAAGGATTTCAAATAGCAGAAGTTGATTCTTTAATTAGAGGATTAGAGTTAGTCATACCAAATCCTTACCCAGTCATGAAACAAATTTTAGATTGGACAGGAGGGCAGCCTTTTTTAACCCAAAAGTTATGTAGTCTCATCACTAATTTTCAAGTAAGTGGTGATTACTTAGATTTTGATAAAGGTTATGAAGAGTTTTGGTTAGATAATATTGTCAATGACTATATTATTAAAAATTGGGAATCTCAAGACGAACCAGAACATTTAAGAACTATTCGAGATCGATTACTTTATAATCAACAGCTTGTAAGTAGATTATTAGGAATTTATCAGCAAATTTTGCAAGGTGTAGAAGTAAAAAGTGATGATAGTCGAGAACAAGTAGAATTATTGCTATCAGGTTTAGTAGTTAAACAAGTAGGATTATTAATTGTTAAAAACCGTATTTATGCCGAAGTATTTAACTTAGATTGGGTAGAAAAACAATTAGCTAATTTACGTCCCTACTCGCAAACTTTTAATGCGTGGTTAACTTCCCAACAAACTGATGAATCTCGCTTACTAAGAGGACAAGCATTAGCGGATGCTCAAGCTTGGGCTTGGGATAAAAGTCTAACAAATTTAGATAATCAATTTCTAGCTAAAAGTGCAGAATTAGAACGACGAGAACAACAGCTTATTTTAGGAGCAGAAAAATCCAAAAATATGGAAATTCAACTGCTTGAACAACAAAAAAATGCTCGTTTACAAAAACTCATCTTGGGAGTAATTAGTACAGCTTTGTTAACTGCTGTCAGCTTAGGGGGGATATCTTTCTGGTTATATCGTCAATCTCTTCAAAGTGAAAGATTAGCAAAAATTAGTGAAATTAAAGCCCTGATATCCTCTTCTAATGGGAACTTTAAATCCCATCAAGAATTAGAAGCAGTAAGGGATGCTATTAAAGCAAAAAGAAAATTAAAAAAATTAAATATTAATAATCCTGAACTGGATCACCTAACTGATAATGTTGTCCGTCAAGCTAGTTATGGAGCGCAAGAACGGAATCGCTTATCAGGTCATAATCTTGGTTTAGTTTGGGATTTAGCTTGGAGTCCTGATAGCCAAAAGATGGCAGTTACCAATCGAGATGAAGTGTCATTGTGGCAGAAAAATGGCAAATTACTCCGCACATTTAAAGGTCATCATGCTATAGTTTCCACAGTTGCTTTTAGTCCTGATGGGAAAGTTATTGCTTCCGGTAGTCTGGATAAAACTGTCAAACTTTGGTCTGTGAATGGGCAAAAGTTGAAAACTATTTCTGTGAATGGGGAAGTTAAAAGTATAGCTTTTAGTCCTGATGGTCAACTCTTAGCAATTGGCATGAATAATGGTAATTTAGGATTGTGGAATTTAGCAGCGGAAAAACTAACTATAATTAAGGCTCATAAACTAACTATTTATAAAGTTCTATTTACTCCCGATGGAAAAAAATTAGTAACAGGTAGTTTTGATGGTACAGCAATTCTTTGGAGTCAAGACGGGAAAAAATTAGTTAGCTTTAATCGTGGTAAAGATGCTGTGCGTGGTTTAGCCATTTCTCCTGATGGTAAGCGGTTAGCTACAGGTGGTAATAATAAAAAGATAGAAATTTGGAGTCTCGATGGTAAAAAAATCAGTAATTTTGAGGGACAATATTCAGTAATTGCGATCGCCTTTAGTGCCGATAGTCAAACTATTGCTGCTGCCAGTTGGGATAAAGTAGTGAAAATATGGAGTATAGACGGTAAAGACTTACTAACTTTAGAAGGACATCAACAAGCAATTTGGGCGATCGCTTGGAGTCCAGATGGTAAAATTCTAGCTACAGGCAGTTTAGATAATAGCGTTAAACTTTGGCAATTACAAAATCCCTTACTCACAGTTTTAAGAGGTCATCAACTCAACTTAACACAAGCTGCCATCAGTCCTAATGGGAAAATCATTGCTACCACAGGTTGGGATTATGTCATCAATATTTGGCAACGTAATGGCAAATTACTCAAAAGTTTAAAAGGACATCAAAATGGTATTACCTCCGTTGTCTTTAGTCCAGATGGCCAGTATTTAGCAACTGGTAGTTATGATAAAACCATCAAAATCTGGAACATAGATGGTACTCTCATAGATACTCTTTCAGGGCATACTGCGAGCATTGACAATATTGCCTTGAGTCCTGATGGTAAACTTCTCGCTTCTGTTAGTTTTGATCAAACTCTACGGCTTTGGCAACGAGATTACAAAAAACCATTTAGCTTTCGTTGGCAAAAAACTATCCAAGCACATAAAGAACCTATTGTTAGTGTAGAATTTAGTCCTGATGGTCAAGTGTTAGCAACTGGCAGTTATGATAAAACAGTCCGTCTATGGAATAGAGAGGGTCAACTCCTCCACACCTTAAAAGGACATAACGGCCAAGTTTTTGATGTCACCTTTAGTCCTGATGGTAAATTAATTGCATCGTTAAGTGACGATCATACTATCAAATTATGGCAAGCCAATGGCAAGTTATTAAAAATATTGATAACTTCAAAAGCGGGATTGAACAAGATAAAATTTAGTCCAGACGGAAGAATGATCTCTGCTGCTAGTGAAGATAACACCATCAACCTTTGGGATCTTGATGGTAAGCCAATCATTACCTTATTTGGTCATCGAGGAGTGGTTTCTTCCTTAACCTTTAGTGCTGATGGTAAAAGTTTAGTATCCGTTAGTGGCGATCGCACTGCCATTATCTGGAATTTACCCCAAATCTTTGCTACTAACGACTTAGATTATGCTTGTAACTGGGTAAAAGATTATTTACAAAATAATCAGGAACTAGAAAATTCAGAAGAAAATAATTCTTCTGGGGACAAGCTTTCTACTCGTCATTTGTGCGATCATTAGTAGAGGGGAGAAAATCAACGTTATCAGGCAGAAGGAAATAAATTTTTTATGTCAATTATCATTGCAGAAAACCTGAATAAATCCTATCCAGTAGCGATTAAAGACCCAGGGATAGGGGGAACAATTAGCCACTTTTTTCGCCGGACTTATCGCAATATTAACGCTGTTCAGGATGTTTCTTTTAGCATTGAGCCTGGGGAAATTGTCGGTTTTTTGGGACCCAATGGCGCAGGTAAAACTACAACTTTGAAAATGCTCACAGGATTAATTCATCCCTCTCAAGGTACAGTTAAAGTTGGTGGATTTGTTCCCTTTAATCGTCAAGAAGCATTTTTACAAAAAATCACTTTAGTGATGGGACAAAAACAGCAATTAATTTGGGATTTACCAGCCCTAGATTCTCTGAGAATTAACGCTGCTGTTTATAATATTTCTGACAAAGAATTTCAGCGTCGAGTTGGGGAATTAACAGAAATGCTGGCTTTAGCAGGTAAATTAACCCAACCAGTGCGAAAATTATCATTAGGTGAAAGAATGAAGGCTGAACTGTTAGCAGCACTTTTACACCGTCCCCAAGTTTTATTTCTAGATGAACCAACTTTAGGATTAGATGTTAATGCTCAAGCAGGAGTACGTAACTTTTTAAAAGAATATAATCAGCTATATCAAGCAACCATATTATTAACGAGTCATTACATGGCTGATATTACAGCTTTGTGTGAACGGGTGTTATTAATTCACGAAGGAAAATTAATGTATGATGGTAGATTAGATGGGTTATTAGCAAGTTTTGCCCCTTATCGAGAAATTTATGTAGAGTTAGTTCAACCATTATCACTAGAACAACTTATGCCCTATGGTGATGTACAAATGCTAGAAGGAAGAGCAGTTAGATTTATTGTGCCACAAGCAGCCATGACTCGCACTGTTTCCCAAATTTTAGCCGATTTGGAAGTGGTAGATTTAACAGTCACAGAACCACCAGTAGAAGAAGTAATTGGTAGAGTTTTTCAAAAAGGATTTAACCATTGATAATCATGAAAAAAAATATTAAAAAATTCTGGACTTTACTATCAGTATACTATACTTATATGTTGGAATATAGGTCAGAATTAATATTCTGGGTTTTAGCTGGTTCTTTACCAATTATTATGATGGGTATATGGGTACAAGCTGCTGAAAGTGGTAAATTTGCTTTTAGATCTGTAGATTTTACTCGATATTTTTTCGCAGTTTTTCTGGCTAGACAAATCACCATTGTTTGGGTAATTTATGACTTTGAAAGGGAAGTATTAACAGGTAAACTCTCACCAAAATTATTACAGCCTTTAGATCCAGTTTGGCATCATATTGCGAATCATATTGGTGAAAGATTTGCTCGAATGCCTTTTGTATTAATTCTATCAATATTCTTTTTTGTTTTATATCCCCAAGCTTTTTGGTTGCCAAGTATAGCTAATTTATTACTATTTATATTAGCGGTAATTATGGCTTTTGCTTTAAGATTTATAATTCAATATACCTTTGCTATGGTTGCATTTTGGACAGAAAGAGCCGCAGCTTTAGAAAATTTATGGTTGTTGTTTTTTGTATTTTTATCAGGTTTGATAGCACCTTTAGATGTTTTTCCAGAAAACGTCAGAAACATAGTTATGTGGACACCTTTTCCCTACATGATTAATTTTCCAGCGAGTATTTTGGTAGGACTACCTGTAGATTTAACCAGAGGATTTTTATCAATTGCCGGTTGGTTTCTCATATTTTTAGGAATCAATCGTTTTTTATGGCGTATGGGTTTAAAAAAGTATTCAGGTATGGGGGCTTAAATAATTCATAATTTAATGTATTTCAGCAGCGAGGCTGATTATTTTTTTGGTGCTGATATCGGCTTTTTTGACCATAGGGAACTACTATAAATTACTGGGTATGGTTTTAAATTTATCTGGTGAACCCAGAGAATAATCCTCTAATTTAAAATCAGCAAATGGTTTTTTCTCTAATCTATCTCTTAAAGCTTCATCTAATATTACCCCTTGGGCTTGTTTTTTCACCCCAATGATAATAATACTGCGTTGATAGGCTGTTGAGTCTTGGTTGGCTTGACAATCTTTTCTCTGAAATTGTCCCAAATTTAATAACCGATAACCTTTAACACTGGGTGTATTACTAAATATCTTTTTTCCTAATAATTGAATTTGTTGAGAACGTTCTAAAGCGCGACTTTGTTCGGCGGTAATATTACCTTCACAAGAAGCTGTTCCCACAGAAATAATCTCGCTGGGATTTTCCATAATTTTCTGGATTCCTTCTTGTTCTAAATTAGATTTTAAGGAATCAAGGGTAATAGTTTGATCATTATATTTAATCTGATATGTGCTACCTAATTGCCATTTATATTCTACTGATAAAACTGCAATATTAAATTCTGCAACTCTCCCTTGACTATCTTTCCCTTCTTCATAGGGAAAATAATCAACTTTGCCTTTTTTAACTGGTGTTTGTCCATAGTCAGGAGGTAAAGCCGCAAATTTAGTATTTCTAAATGCTAATGATACCCACCAAAGTAGTAATAAAGAAACTATTAAAGCTGCAAACCAGGATAATAATGGTAATTTTTCGGGTTGTCTTTGTGGAGGAATAACGGTATTATTAGTAGTTGGTTTATTAATTATTTCTGTTTTTCCTGACCCGCCAATATTCACAGTTGCGGATGTATTTTCTGTAAGTTGATGTTCAATTGCTGCTAATCTTCTAGAAATCTCTTCAGCATTGCTAGGGCGTTTACTGACTTCTGTTGATATTAACCAATCAATGAAATCTAATAATAATGGAGAAACATGATTGGCATGATGTCGCCATTGTAAGATATCTAAATGAGGATCATATAATTGTTCGGGGGGAAATCCCGTTAATAAAAATACAAATGTCCGTCCTAAAGCAAAGAAATCTGATGAAGGTATGGCTTGTCCTCGCATTTGTTCTGGAGGACTATAACCTGATGATGAAATTGCTGTCATTCCTCCACTATTTGCTAAATAGGTTCTGGTAATTTCTCTGGCTGTACCAAAGTCAATTAATACTAATTGTCCATCTGGACGAATCATGATATTTGATGGTTTAATATCTCTATGTAAATATTGTTGGTTATGAACTAAATCTAAAATTTCTAATAATTGTTTTAACCAGACTATGGCTTGAGCTTCAGAAATGGGGCGGTTTTGTTGTTGCTTTAACCATTGTTCTAAATTAGGTCCTGCAATTTTTTCCATCACCAGACAATGCAATATGAGATTATTTCTGGTTTGATAGGGAAAATAACCTTCTGTTTGCGGAATACCAGGATGATTTAGTTGTTGTAAAACCTTGGCTTCTTGTTGAAATAGTGCTAAGGCTTTACTATCATTTGTTAATTCTTCTTTGAGAACTTTGAGGATTTTTGGGGTGTCTTGTTGATAGGCTTCGTAAATTTTGCCAAATCCAGTTTTATCACTTAATAAACGTAATACTCGATAACGTCCTATCAATTCCAATTGAGAACCACAACTTTGACAAAAACGGTTTTCGTCATTATCTGGATGATTAGGTTGAGAACAAACTGGATTAATGCAAAGGCTCATAATTTGGTGATTGGTGATTGGTGATTGGTAATTGGTGATTGGTAATTGGTAATTGGTAATTGGTGATTGGTGAAAGTTAGAAATTATCTCATGTTTGTGCTGCTAAAAAAGTGGCAACTGTTTGATTAAATTCTGTGGGGTTGGTTAGAAATGGCCAATGATTTCCGGGAACTTGACACAAATTTAAGTTTTTAAGGTTGGTTTTGTAAGGTTGAATTTGCCAATTTTGGCGGTTTACACCTTTTTCTGGTTGTATAAAGAGGGCAGGTGTGTCAACTGGGTGAATAAAACCTGGTATTTCCATGACTGCGTCGAAAATGCCATCACGGGCTGCTATGGTAAATTTGCTACCCCAAGTACCGTTGGGTTTTTCTTCAATTGCGGCTTGAAAAACTTGCTGTTGCAAAGAACTCCAATTTTGATATTGACTGAGTTGTTTAATTTTTTGTTCAGCTTCCTCGTAACTTGCAAATGGTCCCATGCTTTTCAGAAAGGGTAAAACACGATACAACAGGGGAAATGTGATTTTTAGGAAACTAGGCATTTTCCAGATGAAAATGGGATCTACTAATGTGATACTTTTTAACCTAGCTGGGTTCTCTCTAGCCCAAATAGCGGCTAATTTTCCTGTCCAGGAATGACTGACAATATGAGCCGCAGACCATCCTAGTTTATCCATTAATGCTTCTAGATCGGAAATTGCACTGGCAAAGGTATAATCTTGTTCTGGCTTACTACTTTCACCATGACCACGCATATCTGGCGCAACTATATGATAATCTGCTGCTAAATAATCTCCCAAACTAGACCAAACCAAAGCATGATCAGCCATACCATGTAATAACAGTAATGGTTCTTGACCTTGACTCCATTCTAAATAAGAAAGTTGAATATCAGATGTTGATAAAGTTTGACGTACAGGCATCATTTGGTCAATCTTCTCCAGGATAGGTGATTCGGGATTCTAACAGAAAGATAACTTTTTTGGGGTTAATTTTTAATTTTGATGATTGTACTGATTAGCACGAATTAATGGAACTAATAAATGTCAAAATCAAGAGTAGGACTACAAGGATATTAAAATTACTATGCCAGAAATAGAACAATCCATTTCCCAACACTATCACGACCGGACTAAGTACCACCCAGAAACCCTGGCTGGTAAAGGTCGTAATTTAGACTGGAATAAACAACCAGTACCGTTCAAAGAGTACAAAATTGGCTCTGATATAGACCTCAAACCCTATCTGCAAGAAACAGCGGCAACTGTTGCTAATAAACAAGATACCAAATGGTGGTGGCGACTTTCTCAACTATTATTTCACAGTTATGGACTCACGGCAAAAATGCCTTCTTTGGGTAATACAGTATACTTACGTTCTGCGCCCAGTGCGGGAGGGTTATATCCGGCTGAAGTATATTTAGTTTCTCGCGGTACGCCATTATTACCACCAGGACTTTATAATTATCAATGTCGAACTCATTCTTTAATGCACTTTTGGGAAAGTGATGTTTGGCAAACTTTACAAGCAGCTTGTTTTTGGCATCCTTCCCTAGAAAATACCCAATTAGCTATTATTACCACTGCGGTCTTTTATCGTTCCGCTTGGCGTTATGAAGACAGGGCTTATCGGCGAATTTTTCTCGACACTGGGCATCTTTTAAGTAATATTCAATTAGCTTGTAATATTGCCGATTATCGCTCTCATTTAATTGGCGGTTTTGCTGATGAAGCTGTTAATGAATTACTTTATATTGATCATGAACAAGAAGGAACAACTGCTGTTTTAGCTTTGGCAGATTTGTTAGATGTGAGCCAAAATTTACCTTTAGGACGCACGGCTTTACCCTCTACGACTGCAACTAATTATCCATCTATTCCTGATGGTGAACTACTGAAATATTTTCATTTAAACACCCAAATTCCAGCTAGTACCGGTGGTAAGTTAAATTTACCAACTGTGCCATCAGAAAAATCTTTAGAAGACAAATACAATTTTCCTTTTTGTGAAAAATTTTCGACTCGAACTACACCAATTTTTTGGGGAGAAAATTTATCAGAATTATCAAATACTATCTATAAACGCCGTTCTACTCGTGCTTATACTGGTGATGATTTAAGTTTTGATGAACTGAAAGCTTTACTTGATTTTACTTATCAACCACAAAATTACATTGACCAAGATTTAGATCCCCAACCTGATTATTTTGACTTGAATTTAATAGAAACATTTGTTGTTGTTTCTGGAGTGCAAGGATTAGATCCAGGCTGTTATTATTACGCACCTAAAGCCCAAGAATTACGGCAAATTCGCTTTAAAAATTGCCGTCGGGAGTTATATTTTCTCTGTTTGCAACAGGAATTAGGGAGAGATGCAGGGGCAGTATTATTTCATACTGCTGATTTGAAAAATGCGATCGCTCAATATGGAGATCGTGTTTACCGTTATTTACACCTAGATGCAGGTATTTTCGGACAAAGGCTGAATTTAGCAGCTATTCGTCTGAACTTAGGTGTGAGTGGTATCGCTGGCTTTTTTGATGACCAAGTAAATGAAGTATTGGGTATCCCTACGGATGAAGCAGTTATCTACATTACGACATTAGGAAAACCTAGATAGGAGTTTAGATCCCCGACTTCTCCAAGAAGTCGGGGATCTAGTTGATCTAGTAGCTTGTCAAGATAAAAATGATGGACCTAACTCCTGATTTTTAATTATCCTGACTGACTACACCACCAACAACGGGTTTAACTTCTCCATTAGAAAATGGATCTGTACCACCTGTCCAATTAAAGTCACTAATACGAATACTAAAGCCACCTAACTGGAGAACAGGATTGTAACGCAGGCTAATACCATAGGTGCGACGGCTATATTCCATAATATAATCAGTGCTAGTAGCTTTACCTGTATCTAGGTTAATGGATGTTTGCAAACCTAGCCGGAACGATCCATAAAGTTGCTGAGAAAGACCCGCATTCAGGACTTTATTATCAACTAAACGGTCAAAGAGAAAAGGTGATAAACCGCTGTTAGTTCCCTGGGAATAGGTGAGATTAAAGGCGGTATAATCTAAGTAAGGGCGAGAAAAATTCCCAATCTGTCCTACTAAACCCATAGTCCCAGTTAAAGTGCTTTGGTTGTCGCTGCTACCATAATAGCTAGTAGTTCCCGTGATACCTGCGATCGCTTGCAAATACGGTACAACAGGATTAGATGTATATTTTAGTCCCTCAGTCGCTGTAGCTGCCAATGGTTTCCCTTGCCACAAATTGATACCACCACTCAAAGCCACACTTCCTTGTAAACGACTCAGCGAAATCCGATCATTTTTCCGCACTGGGGAGAGTAAATCTTGACGATCCGTGTTTGCATCTATATATTGAGCGCCACCTTGATAGCTAAGATTGATGCCGCTTTTGCCTAAAGGAATAATGGGAGAAGAGATAATTCCACCGATACTACTTTGTACAGTTTGATAGCCAAGACTACCATTATACAAGCGATCGCGGTAACTAGATTCTAAACTCAATGTATAAGGATTGACATTACCCAATATTTGGCGTAACCGCAAACTTCCACGCAAACTATCTTCCACCTGATCGAAATCAAAACTAGTTAACTCTCCCGTACCTTCCAGAACAGTTTTGGGACCAAGAACAGCATTCAGCTTGCTCTTGACACCAAATAAACTGGCCACATTCCCACTATCTTTAAACGCCCTTTGCACATAGAACTGGGGGATAATAGTCCAGCGTTTTTGATCAGTATTAATCGGTTCAAAACTGCGTTCTACATACAAACCACCCCGTTTACCATTATCAAAACCCGGAGAGACAATAGTAGTATTTACCTGTCGCGGGCGACGATCTATTTTCCGACTATTAATAGGAATAGGAACAACAACTTTTTGATCAAAAACCAACCGTTGACGCTGGGTAACAATCCGGTCTATTAAAGGTGCTTCTCGCGTCACCGTCACCTGTTCCGCCCTAACTTCTAGTTCCGGTGGTGAAAAAGGATCATTCGTAATTCTGACATCTTGCGCTTGAAAACCTCGCGGATAAAATTCAATCCGTTGGGCTTCAAAACGTAACCGCTTGACAACACCACCAAATTTAGGTGAGGCCACATTTCGGGCATCAGATTGACCACTAGCACCAAATTCTATGCCCCCTGGACTGCTGACACCAGTTACAGGCTGGTTGGCGCGGATTCGATTACTTAAAGGGCGACTAGGGACACCACCCGCTGTAATATCTGTAGGAAGCGACGGTGAAAAAGCAAAATCTGTACCTGTGGTGGGGATATAAAGTTCACCTTTACCGTTTTCCAACTCCCCATTATCTTGAATAAAATTATAAGTAAAACGTTTTCCTTGCAGTACCTGATTACCTCTAGTCAAAGCTACATTACCTTCCCCCACCGCAATCAAATTATCCAAATTGATGTGCAAACTATCGGCATCAATCACTGCTCCATCAAATCTGACCACGACATTACCATCAGCCGTGACAATTCGCCTTTGCTCATCATACTCCTGGCGATCGGCAATTACCTCCACAACTCTGCCTTTCCCCGCGGGAATCTTCTCTACTTGTGGGAGTTGGGGTGACGGCGGAAATTCCACAGTAGTCGGTGTTGACTCTCGATTTTCGGGATTTCTCAGCTTGAATTCAATCAGATTTTGGACTGGTGCAGCCGCAGGTTTCTTGTCACCAACAGACAGATCAAATTTTCCTCCAGATTCCTGTAAATTCACATTACCGGACTCAGTTGGGGGAATTGGTGTGGCTGCTAAAACTACCGATTTATCAAGAAATAATTGATTTTTATGACTAACTTCACCGTTGACTTGAGGATAGGTGGGTAAAGACTGGGGCGCTAAGTTTTCTGGTGAAGATGAAGAAGCTTTCGTAACAACATCTTTCTTGACTAGGCTGATATTTAATTGATACTTATTATCCTGATTTTTACCGACAATTATCAGTTTTCGTCTATCAGTTTTAATCTTGACAACAGTAGCAGAAGCGAGATGATCAATAGGTTTTAAAGATTCAAGACTTGGAGGTAGCTGAGGCGACAATACTGGATGAAACATATGTTCAAGCTGACCAAAAAGCAAAAAATAGCCGGAAGGTTGAATTACATATTAGCCTCTTTCTACCTTCCAGCCACTAGGGGTGATTTGTTGGATATTTATTCTGCGTCCCGACGGCCAGGGTTGCGGGCTGGGTCATTGGACAAAAACCCGAATATGAAAAGGCTGACAAAGAAGCCGACCACAATATAAACAGCGATTTTTAAACTCAACATAGAACTAACTC
The DNA here is from genome assembly GCF_012516395.1 of Dolichospermum flos-aquae CCAP 1403/13F. Lineage (GTDB taxonomy): Bacteria > Cyanobacteriota > Cyanobacteriia > Cyanobacteriales > Nostocaceae > Dolichospermum > Dolichospermum lemmermannii. The sequence goes on along the minus strand of NZ_CP051206.1, from coordinate 5,128,136 downwards.
CCAGGGGTTTGGTAAATAGCAACTAATTTATCTTACCCATATCTTGTACCTTTGGCGAGGGAATTAGGACGCAGATTCCTATGTTGGGCAAAGCAACGCAACATACGGTCAAGGCAGAAAAGTTTATCTTACACCTTGCGGGATTTTTTGGAATATAATTTTAAGATAGTTCTTCCTTATCAAGTTTATGATAACAAATTTGAAATCAATTGTCAACCCCCCCGATACCCATTTTCGCGGGACAAAATCAAAAAGTTTTCAATTCTTTATGTTCTACCGCCAATGTTGGGTAACATGAGCGTCAACCCAACCTACAATAAATGTTGTTGTACATAAAGGGAAGGGTAGAGCCATTCTTCATAAAGTCATGAAAACATCATAAACGGTCTTTTGAAAAAGATTAGCTAACAGATTGTAACCAAGTTTGTAAATCTGTAACTGAGGTAAAATCTAACAAGGCTTCTCCTAATTCCTCTAGTTGTGCAACAGGTAATTTTTGGACTTGTTGAATCAATGATGAGTCCATTGTACCAATGCGGCGATTTAACTGACGGATAATCAGAAGTTGTTCTCCTTGTTGTAGTCCTCGTTGTTCTCCTTGTTGCAGTCCTTCTTGTAGTCCTTCTTGTCTAGCGAGTTCTCGCTCTTGTTGGTAAAGTGGTGCTAATCTCATAATCAACTCCCTATCTTCTGCTTCTATTTCTGGACTTTGATTTATTCTCAAGTTCTGTTGCAGGTTGTAAAGTAATTCTAATGTGATTTTCACATAAGGCTGATTTGATGGTAACGCAGCTAATTCATCAATTGCTCGTTTTTGTACCGTTCCTCTTCCCAAAAGTCTTAACCACAATGTTTCTGGAATAGGTGGTAATTGATGAATGACAATAATTGCTGCGCGGAAAGACTCTGGTAAATAGTATATTCCTGGTAAAGAATCTGATTCCAATGTACCATGAAATCCTGATAGCAGTTTCTGAGACGCTGTGGGTGTGAGAATCCATAATTTAGCTTAACCGACAGAAGCCCCACGTCTGACCCGATAGGGCAGCGGGGGATGAATTGCGCGTGAATTGACGACGGTTTTCCGACCAACGCGACAGCAAGGAAGGAAAACATGGAGACAATTCACAAAATTTGTGTTATGAATTGAATATCTCGGCAAGGCGAGAGAATAGCGATAACCAAGCTAGATACATGATCATTTTTGTTGATTAACCTTGATTTTGCCTTTGGAACGAGGGGTCAGCCTATCGCCTTAACATCAGTCTTGTTGTTCTCGAAGAGCAAGCAAAAAGCTGTTAACTGGGTAGGAAGCCTATACTTACCCGCAAGGGAAGTGTAGGTAGTTCACGAAAATTACTTTCTGCTATTTTGGTTGCATTACGTTTTGCTTCTCGTTTTAATGCACCTCTAACTTCTAATAATTTTAATAGACAATCACATATTTCTTCTGTTGAGGCTGGGTTGCGAAATGGTTCAAATATGGCAGGTGTGGTGGCTAGTTTACCTAATAACCCTAATGATGCTATATCGGCTTTTTGTTCAGGAAATGGTGTAAATAACACATCTATTTCTCGTACTTCTCCAGATACATGACTAGGTGCTTCTACTTTTCCATAAGGTTTTAGTAGTTCTTCTAAATAATCTTTGGCGAATTGGTCATGTATAAATCTCGTCATTTATTCGACTTTTGCTAATACATATATTAATTTAACATTTTTGGGGTAATGGCGATCGCTACTAGAAATGCGATCGCTCAAACTAAACAAAGTGATATTAATTAGTAGATTGTAACCAAGTTTGTAAATCTGTAACTGAAGTAAAATCTAACAAAGCTTCTCCTAATTCCTCCAGTTGTTCAAAAGGTAATTTTTGGACTTGTTGAATTAAGGCTCTTAGGTACTTGTTATGCCAAACTATTATTTATATTCATTAAACAATATTAAAAAATGTATCAATAAATGTCTAAAAGTGCTGTAAAAGTTGACATATGAAGAATATTTGTTATTAACTAGATTTAATAATTCAGGTAGTCAGAATCAGGATTTAAAGATTTATGTATGGCTAACGCTCCCGCGAGGGATACAGGATCAAGAAAAACCACTAATATTCAAAATATGAAATCTTACCAGATAACTTTTCATACAAAATCCTGTTAATCCTCTAATCCTGTTAATCCTGATTCTGACATTCTGGTTTATTACCTAAACGAAAATATCCGGTGCTACCATAATTAGTAACAACGGATATTTTAGATATATTACCTCACAAATCGGGAATAACTAACTACTTATCTTTTTTCTCAAACCGAGGGGGTTCGCGGAAGGCGATTGAAAAAAAGAGTACACCTATTGCTAGGGCTAAAATCAAGATGTAAGCAACACTTTCCATATTTTTCAGATCCTGCCTGTTGAGCCAGTAATTTTAGTTTACCAAACCGGGGAAAAAGCATGAAGTAGAAAAATCTACTTCACACCTGATCCAAGTTTTAAGCTTCCGTTCTCCGGCGAGTTGTCTTGTCACCCAGCTTCTGGAAAAGACCCCATTCAACTTGTTCTTCTTCAATTTCCACACCGGCAAATACATCACGGTAAATTGTCCGTGAACCATGCCACAGGTGACCAAAGAAGAATAATAGAGCGAATACAGCATGACCAAAGGTAAACCAACCTCTGGGGGATGTGCGGAATACACCGTCAGAGTTCAAGGTTTCTTTGTCAAATTCAAAGATCTCTCCACCTTGAGCTTTGCGGGCATACTTCTTGACATCAGCGGGATCTGTAAAGGTTTTACCATTCAGATTACCACCGTAGAAACTGACAGTTACGCCAGTTTGTTCAAAGCTATATCTAGATTCTGCCCGACGGAAGGGGATGTCAGCCCGGACAACACCATCTTTATCGGTCAAAATGACTGGGAAGGTTTCAAAGAAGTTAGGTAGACGACGAACTGTTAATTCCCGTCCTTCGGCATCTGTGAATACAGCGTGACCTTGCCAAGATTCAGCAATACCATCACCCTTCACCATTGGACCTGTACGGAATAAACCACCTTTAGCGGGGCTATTACCAACATAATCGTAGAAAGCCAGTTTTTCAGGAATCTTTGCCCAGGCTACGGTCAAAGAATCACCTTCAGCAACACTGGTTTGCACACGACGCTGAATTTCTTGACGGAAGTAGTCTTGATCCCACTGATAGCGGGTAGGTCCAAACAGTTCAATTGGGGTAGCAGCGTTACCGTACCACATAGTTCCGGCTACTACGAAAGCAGCGAAGAAGACAGCAGCGATACTGCTAGAAAGTACGGTTTCAATATTCCCCATCCGTAGGGCTTTGTAGAGCCTTTCTGGAGGTCTAACTGTCAGGTGGAATAAACCCGCGATAATACCAACTACACCAGCCGCAATGTGGTGAGCGACAATGCCACCGGGGTTATAGGGGTTAAATCCAGCCGGACCCCATTCTGGTGCTACTGGCTGAATACTGCCAGTGATGCCATAGGCATCAGATACCCACATTCCCGGACCAAATAATCCAGTTTGGTGGAATGCACCAAAACCAAAACAAAGTAAACCGGATAAGAACAGGTGAATACCAAACATTTTTGGCAAATCTAGCGCAGGTTCACCAGTGCGAGGATCTCGAAAGAGTTCCAAATCCCAGAAAACCCAGTGCCAAACGGCAGCCAAGAATAATAAACCAGAAAGAACGATGTGAGCCGCAGCAACGCCTTCAAATGACCAGAAACCGGGGTCTACTGCTGTGCCACCAGTTACGCTCCAACCGCCCCAAGATTCGGTTACACCTAAACGTGCCATGAAGGGAAGTACGAACATCCCTTGTCGCCACATGGGGTTAAGAACTGGATCACTAGGGTTATAAACGGCTAGTTCGTACAATGCCATTGAACCTGCCCAGCCAGCTACTAAAGCTGTGTGCATTAAGTGTACAGAAATCAGCCGGCCTGGATCATTCAGAACGACTGTATGTACCCGATACCAAGGTAGTCCCATTGACTACAAGCCTCCAGGATAGTTATGTTTACAAAGCAATTTTCTTACTGAGGTTCTGCATGACGGAAACCGTCAATCAGAAGAATCTCTGAGTTTTTTATTGCTGATTTTGAGTTTGGCAATACTGACGCACTACCATAGTTTGAGTTCTTTGTCAAGAACTAGCTGTTTGAGTGTTTGGGTAATTGCTAAACAAAAATGAGAATATTCTAAAAAGTGTAACTATTGATGGAACGCTTTGCAAGGGTTTCTATTGTTGGGGTTTTATTGGGCGATCGCCAATATTCTCAAGTAATTTGGAATATAACACCAAGCACTATCTATTAATTTTGTCAATAATTATTGATTTAACTTTACGTTAATTAACTTAATCTGCAATATATTCCATTTAAAACACCTAAAGAAGCTGATCGCTATAATAAAACCAGTATCACTGAGGAAAAATCAACAATGTCCATTACACTCGATCTGCCACCGAAAATTGAGGGGTTGCTGCGACAGCGGGCTGAAAGCACCGGACAAGATATTTCGCAAATGGCGATCGCAGTTCTGACTTTGGGGCTGAGTTTGGATGATAATGATTTTTTTGAGGCTTTAAAGGGAATCCAACGCGGGCTTGATGATTTTGAAAGAGGGCAATTTTCGAGTTTAGAGGATTTTATTGTCGAACAAAACCAAAAATATGGACTGTCTCTGGAAGCATGACGTACCATATTGATTTCTCTAGTGTTGCGAAAGCTGAAGCGGATGCTGCCTTCTTAATTCTTTCTCAGTTTACGACAGGAGAACGCGCCCAGACCTGGTATCAAGGACTGATTAATGCAATCGTCTCCTTGCAAAAAATGCCTCAACGCTGTCCAATTGCCCGTGAGGATGCCTTCTTTACCCAAGAAATTCGCCAGCTTCTTTACCGTCAAGGAAAACAAACCTATCGCATTCTATTCACGGTTCTTGAAGACCAGACTATTCCCACGGTGAGAATTCTCCACATTCGTCATGCAGCACAGAAGACAATCGGTGAGCCAGAAGTAGAGGATTAATCGTCTTGGCTTCCATCCACAACAGCGCTTCGCGATCGCTTGCGGGGAAACTACAGGTTTTATTTTAGACTGAGTTTATGTATAGAAATTCTGGCTCTGGCTATTGGGGAGGAATAGATTCAAAAGCCTGTAATTTGCGGCAAAATTAGGTATATATCCCGAAAATTTTGTATAATGCTTAAATTATGTTGTAACATAAATGATAGAAATTCTAAATTAAAGCAGTAGTACGAGCTAATGAAGAAGAAATTTCCATGAAAACATTTGTTGTATGGTTATGATTCGTTTAAATTTAAATTGAAGTTAAACACAAAATTTTTCAATTTTGGGGCAAGATTGTTAGTTGTACATTATTTTTGAGGTGCTATAAATGTTTAAATTACCAGATAATCTCCCTACGTTACCCGAAATTATTGATAATTTGCCAAATATCTGCGGTTGGGAAAAAGAAGTGTTGACTGTAGTTAACCACAATGAGCCTATTTTTTTACCAACTACTAATCTGAAATTAGCAGATATTAATGCAGTATTTACAATCGCTCTACATATGCACCAACCCACTATCCCAGCGGGAAATAATGGTTTATTGATCAGCAATTTACAATATATGTTTGCCCACCAGCAAGAAGGAGATAATCACAATGCTGCCCCTTTTGCTAATTGTTATAGTCGCATGGGAGATTTTATTCCTGAATTAGTTGCACAAGGCTGTAATCCCCGTGTGATGTTGGATTATTCTGGTAATCTTTTGTGGGGACTGGTACAAATGGGCAGAAGTGATATTCTAGATAATCTTAAACGCATCACCTGCAATCCTACCTACCAGCCCTATGTAGAATGGTTGGGGACTATGTGGAGTCATGCTGTCATCCCTTCCACCCCCATAGCAGATATTAAACTCCACATTATCGCTTGGCAACATTATTTTGCGGCAATTTTTGGTTGGGAAGCATTAGCAAGAATCAAAGGATTTTCCCCTCCAGAAATGCACTTACCAAACCATCCAGATACCTTGTTTGCATTTATCAAAGCCTTGAAAGAATGTGGTTATCGTTGGTTATTAGTGCAAGAACATACCGTAGAAACAATTAATGGTCAGCCTTTAAATTATAAACATTTACCACATCGGTTAATAGCTCGCAATTCCCAAGGAGAAGAAATTAGTATTACTGCATTGATAAAAACCCAAGGTTCAGACACTAAATTAGTCGCCCAAATGCAGCCATACTATGAAGCCAAAACTTTATCTAAACAAAAATTAGGTGATGTTGTCGTACCTCCCATAGTTAGTCAAATAGGTGATGGTGAAAATGGTGGTGTGATGATGAACGAATTTCCCGGCGGTTTTCAACAAGCTTGGGGGGATATGGTGCAAAATGGAGGAGGTAAAACTGGTGTTGTTGGTGTTTGCGGTACAGAATATTTAGAATTATTAGCAGCCGCAGGTTGTCAACCCGAAGACTTTCCTAGCTGTCAAGCAAGTGGACAACATCAAATCTGGGCGCAAATTCCCGAAACTAATTATCAACCAGATGCTGTAGAAAATGCGATTCAAGAACTGAAGAAAAATCACCCCAATTTTCAGATTGATGGGGCATCATGGACAAATCATATTAGTTGGGTGCAAGGATACGAAAATGTTTTATCTCCCATGTACAAACTTAGCAATTTATTTCATGGGAAATTCGACAATTTATTATCTGATCAATCCAGTGTAAATCTGACTCAAGATAGTCAATACCGCCAACTGCTATTACATAATCTCTTATTACAAACTAGCTGTTTTCGTTATTGGGGACAAGGGACTTGGACAGACTACGCTCAGGAAATTTACCGCCAGGGAGTGTCAATTTAAGTTCCTGGACGAGAACGAATATGATCTGGTATATGATGGCGATCGCCTAATGTTTCCAACAAAGGACCATTAACATCAAATTTAACCATACTTACCGAAGCAACCAAAATATTTACCCGATAACGATAGCGTCCCAAATCAATTCCCAGCAAACTGCAAAGCATAATCCGAATCGTGGCTTTATGGGAAACTACTAAAACATTACCTTGGGGATATTTTTCTTGAATTTCCGCAATTACAGGCAGAGAACGGTTAGCAATATCTACCGCAGTTTCTCCACCAATGGGTGCATTCCAAGCGGGTTCTGTCAACCAGTTCACATAGTTTTCTGGGTAATTTTCCTGAACAAAGGATTTACTCTTGGTTTCCCATTGTCCATAACTACCTTCTCTGAGTCCTTCCCGCACCTGCATCTCCATCCCAATAGCATCACAAAATGGCTTGGCAGTGGCAATGGTGCGCTTCATCGGACTAACATAAACCGCTGACCAGTTCAATTTTTGATAAACATCAGCAAAACTGGATGCCATTTGCATTCCTTCTTGTGTCAATTCTGCATTAGTTTCACCGCAGAAATTACCAGTTTGACTAAAAGTTGTTTCACCATGTCGCAGTAAATATAAATTGAGTGTCATAGTTTGGATGAGGATGGGGATAAAAGAGTTTGTGCAAAAATAAAATATCATTAATCTCGCAATCGAGTCTGTAACAAGATGATATAATCCTGACAAGATATTTTAAAAACGATTAATTTTACTTCTTTTAGTATGGCTGCTGCTGAAAAAGTGATGAATGGAGTAACAACTATAGAAGAAGTTTTTAGAGTATTACCCCATAGTGCTTTATATCATTAAAATAGGGAACAGGGAATAGAGAATTGGTAAATAAAAATATATTTCCTCTTACCTCTTCCCTTATTTTTGGAATATTGCTAACTCGGTTTTGGGGTCAAAAAAATGCAGTTTATCAGGCACAAATGATAACCAAAGTTGGTCATTTATCTTTATAAATCTATCTGGGGGAACTCGAACTTGTAAAGTTTGTCCATCTACATTTTGTAAATCAGGATCAGAAATTTTTACAGCTAAAAAAGTGTCATTTCCTAAGTTTTCTGCTAAGTCTACTTTGACTGGTAAATTTTTAGTAGCAGGTACACCCAAACTGAGATGTTCTGGACGAATACCCAATATTAAAGTTTGTCCGTCGTAGTTTTGTAACGCACTTCCCCACACATCTGGAAGGGTAAAGCGAAAGTTAGTATGGGTAATTAATAAAGGTGCGTGAAACTCCACAGGGATAAAATTCATGGGTGGAGAACCGATAAATTCCGCGACGAAGCGATTAGCAGGACGATTATATAGTTCTAAAGGTGCTGCAACTTGCTGTATTTTACCTTCTGACATAATGGCAATGCGATCGCCCATTGTCATCGCTTCAGTTTGATCATGGGTAACATAAATCGTCGTTATTCCCAATTGACGTTGTAATTTAACAATTTGGCTGCGGGTTTCAGCTCGTAGTTTAGCGTCCAAATTAGATAATGGTTCATCCATTAAGAATACTTGGGGATTGCGGGCGATCGCTCGTCCTAATGCTACCCGTTGTCTTTGTCCCCCGGAAAGTTGTTTCGGTAAACGATTTAACAGAGTTTCAATTTGTAATAAACCCGCAACTTTTTGGACTCGTTCATTAACAATTCTTTCTTTTGGGGAAATATACCGTAATCCACTAGGTAACTTTTTTGTTAACCCTACAAGTAGATTTTCGCCCCATTGAGTCAGTCTTTTTTTGCCAACTTCCTGATCTGGAAACTGACGACGTAAGCCAAAAGCAATGTTGTCATATACAGTCATGTGGGGATAGAGTGCATAACTTTGAAACACCATAGCGATATCCCTGTCCTTGGGAGGTAAGTCATTAATCAAGCGAAGCCCTGCGGGCGCACTAGCGCTATCTCCTACCGAAATGTTACCACCAGTCATTACCTCCAGCCCAGCGATTAACCTCAGCAGGGTACTTTTACCGCAGCCAGATGGTCCCACCAGCACCATAAATTCACCATCAGCAATGGTTAAATTAATCCGTCTCAAGACACTTACACCATCAGTACCGTCTGGTTGCGTTTTTGCACCTTCCCCACCGCGAGAGGGAAAACTTTTATAAACGTTTTCTAATACAACTTGTGCCACGAGAATTCACTTTAAAATTTATTAATTTGTAAAGGTGGGATTTCTCCACCCATACATTACATATTATACATTGTTTCCCAAGACCCAGATCCCCGACTTCCAGATCCCCGACTTCTTCAAGAAGTCGGGGATCTTATTGATTCTAGCAATTCTTGAATCTGCTGATTAATAATTTTGACATCAAAACGTTGACCGGCACTAATTCTGGCATTATTGGCAATATTCGCAGTTTTTACAGATTCTTGCAGACAATTATGAATCACCTTTGCTAATTCTTGAGGTTCTCCAGGTGTGACTAAAAAACCATTAATTCCATCTTCCACTAATTCTATTGCACCACCAGCTTGAGCCGCAACCACAGGTTTACCACACAGCATAGCTTCAACAATAACTCTTCCAAAAGGTTCAGGTGCAGTGGAAGTATGAGTAATTAAATCACACATTGCCATTAATTTGGGAATATCTGAGCGAAAACCTAAAAAATTGACTCGATTTTCTAACCCTAATGCAGTTACTTTTTGGTGTAAATCCTGAATATATTCCTGTTCACCAAATAAAGCATCACCAACTAAAATTACTACCACATTTTCTGGACATTGGGAAAGAGCATCAATTAAAATATGCTGTCCTTTCCAGGGAGAAAGCCGGCTAAAATGTCCAACAACAAATTTACCTTCTAATTCTAAATTAGCTCGGATTTTTCTAACTTCTAATTCATCAACTTGATAATTTTCTATAGCAAAACCATTATAAACAACTTCAACTATATCCGGTTTTCCTCCAGCTTGTAAAAATGCCGTTTTACTAGCTTGAGAATTAGCAATTACCAAAGCAGCACAACGATTAATTAAATTAACAGCAACTCGCAAATTAGTTTTACTAAAATGTTCTAAAGAAAGAATATCATGTAAATGATAAACCAAAGGACGACGAGCGAAAAAACTAGCTATTGCCGCGACAACTAAAGCCTTTTGAGTATTAGCATAAATTAAATCATATTTCTTTGCCCGTTGCACAACCTGATTAATTAAAGGAATTATTTGCCCTAAACTAGCTAATGCTGGAAATAAACCACTTTGTTTACCAACTTTAATAGCTTGAGTTGTCAAAACCTCCACAGGAATTTGGTTTTCTTCGAGTAACTTACGAAAATCACCATCTGCGAATAAACCAACCAGGGAATTTTGACCATAAGGTTTAGCAATATCAACTAAACATAATTCAGCACCACCAGGTTTACCACTTTGGTCTAAGAATAGAATTTTCATACAATTTTTATCATCAATTTAAGCTAGGAGAACTTGCCGAACTTGTTGAGCAATATTAGTCCAATCATAATTTTTAATTGTGTAATTACGACATTCTTCCCTAGAAGGTAAAGGCAGTTTTCCTAACATAACTTGTGCTAATTTATCAGCAATACTTTCAACAGTAATCGCCTCAGTAATTAAATCTGGAGAAAATTTCTGCAAAATTTCTGGCATTCCCCCCACAGGAGTACATAAAACAGGAGTACCACAGGCTAGAGATTCCAAAATAGCTAATCCAAAACCTTCAAAAGATTGACTTGGCATCACAGTTAAATCAGCCGCTTGATAAGCCACAGGTAAATCATTTTCAGGTACAAAACCTAAGAATTGCACATTATTTTCTAAACCTAATTCTCTAGCTTGTTGTTGAAGTAAAGCTTGAATATGACCACGACCAGCTATAGCTAACCAAATATCAGGAATTCCCACTTTAATCATAGCTATAGCTTGCAATAACTTATCAATTCCCATGCGGTGAACTAAGCGACGGGAAGTAAATAATATCGGCCGATTAGTTGGCCAACCTAGTTTTATTCTAGCCTCTTGACGCGAGAGATTATTCTGAAAATGATTAATATCAACTCCACCAGGAATGATGTGAATTTTCTGCCAGGGAACTTGGTATTTTTGATGGAGAATCTGACCAAAAGCTTTACTAAGGACAATAAAGCGATCGCACCGATTATAAGTGCTTTGTTCTATTATTTTTTCCTTTAGCCAAACACTCAACTTTTTATTAACAACTTCCTCCTGACTTTCTGAAGCCCAAGGCCCATGAAAGTTAAAAGTAACCGGTACTCCCTTAGGTAAAATATCTAAAATTGGAAAACTATATAATGCAAAATGGAGATTAATTGCATCAGGTTTACCTAATCTTGTTTTCTGAAAATTATCACGAATTGACCATAACCGAGAACTAATTTTACTATCTGGACAAGCTAAATTAGTCAACTTAATCTGTGTATTTTTAGCATCTAGAGGTAAACCCACTCCACATAATTCTACTTGGTCTTGAGATGCTGCTAATTTATGAATTAGTTCATAAATATACCGTTCTAAGCCTCCAGGATTGTTAGGAAACCAACCCGTACCTAAAGTTAGAATAGATGCCGATGCCAAACTTAATTCTATATCTTTACCTGCCACTTACTTATCTCCCCTTTGATAGATAAATTGAGATGAGTTATTTTGATTTATGCTTTTATTTATTTTGTCAATGCCAAGATAATTTATTTTCAGCATAATCTTTTAATACGACGCTGAGAATCAAAATCGGTTTAAATATAAAAGTTATTCTATTTCCACAAACAAAATACATCAAAAAAATATATTTACATAACAAATAATAGATACTCGTAAAAATATCAACAGTATCAAGTATAATTTATTTATTTATTTTGAAAATATATATTGTTGATAAAGTTTTGATGAAATTAACTGCAAGATAAAATTTATTTGTTAATTTATGAGTAAGAATTTAAAAGCCTATCCCACAGGGATAAATTAAAAATTCAAAAAGCATATTACAGCAACCGAATTATTTATGCAGATTAGTAAAACTTGCTACAAACTTTATCAATATCTTCATAACTTATTTTCGAGGAGATATTGGCGAAAAAAAATAACTTTCAATATTTTACTTGGTTTAACCTGTGGACTACTTATAACATTTGCCGGAATGACAATGGATTTAGCCACAACTAAAAAATCCAAAGCAGTCAAAACTCCTGAAATTACATATATTACTTCTTGGTTAGGAAATACCATTGGTAATGGTAAATTGCGAGTACAAAATAATATAGAAGGAATGTATGTCAAAGATGATGGGACAATTTACACAAATAGTGCTTGGGATGAAGCTGGTAGTGAAGCAGGAATATATAAAGATGGTAAACCAATTTTTATCCTCCAAGATACACATGGTTGGAATCGTTTAGGGGGTAAAGCAATAACAGTAAATAGCAAATATATTTATATTTCTATGACTCAAGGTGGAGTAGATCAAACTAAAGAAGATTATCCTCCCCAAGGACAAACTTGGTACTGCGTCAGACGTTATGACTTAACAGGAAAACCTGCACCTTTTGAGAAAGGGAATGGCTGGGATAAAAGTATGTTAATTACCAGCAAAAGTCATGAAGTCACAGGAATAGCAACAATAAATAATCACCTATTTGTTAGCAATGCTGGGGAGAATATTGTTCGGGTTTATAATACCGAAACAATGGCAGAAATAAACAAATTTAAGGTTAATAGTCCCGAAAAAATTACCATTGATAAAAAAGGCAGTTTGTGGATTATTCAAAATCAAAAAGGTGCTAAATTTGGAAAAATTGTCAATTATTCTCAAGACGGAAAAAAATTACCAAAAGAAATAATAGATGTTGATAAACCATCAGCATTAGCCATTGATAATCTCGGCAGACTGTTAGTAGCAGAAAATGGGATTAATCAACAATTGGTAATTTACAATATTAATAATCAGCCGGTTCGTGTAGATACTTTTGGGGATAAAAAAGGTATTTTTGGTGGTGTACCTGGAGAAATAAAAACATCCAAACTCTACGGCATTACAGGAGTTGGTACAGATGCAAAAGGTAATATTTATGTAAATAGTAATGGCTTCAATAAATCAGGAACAGATTTAAGAAAATTTTCGCCAGCAGGAAAAATACAATGGCAATTACTAGGATTAATATTTGTAGATAATGCAGATACAGATCCAAAAACAGATGGTGTAAATATATTCACCAAACAAGAACAATATGTCATGGATTATAGCAAGCCTGCTGGTAAACAGTGGACATATAAAGCCTACACAGTCAATCCCTTTAAATATGCTCAAGATCCACGGCTGCATACATCACCAGATGGAACTTTTGTCCGCCGAATTCAAGGAAAACCTTTTGTATTCCTGACAGATATGTACAATAGCTTTTTGCAAATTTATCGTTTTCAACCAAAAACAGATGGTAAAATTGCAATTCCTGCCGGGATGTTTGTTGGTACTAATGATCAGAATAAACAATCTATTAATGGCAACTGGCCACCCAATCAACCCGCAAACGGAGAATGGATTTGGCGTGATAGTAATGGCAATGGTGCATTTGAAAAAAATGAATATGATAGCAGTCAAGACTATCCCTATATCGGAGGGTGGTGGGTAGATAGCAAAGGAGATGTTTGGAAAACTTTGCGAACAGAAGATGGTATTCGTCATTATCCTTTACAGGGATTAGATGCTAAAGGAAATCCCATCTATACCTATAGTTCGATGAAAAAACTTAAAACTCCTAGCACATTCAAAGACTTGCGAAGGATTGAGTATTTTCCCGAAACAGATACTATGTATTTATCAGGTTTTACCATTGAACATCCGGCATTTGCTGATGATGCCAAAGTCATAGGATCAGAAATTGTTCGCTTTGATCATTGGAGTAAGGGAAATCGTACTCCCAAATGGCGAACCGTCGTTCCCTACGACACCACAGGTAAAGGAAAAATTGCCACCGCAGCCATGAGTGTAGCTGGTGATTATGTATTTGCAGTGGGTGTAAAAACCGCAGAAGTATCTGTTTATAAAACTGCTACCGGAGAACTCGTGAAAAAGATGACTCCAGGTGCAGAAGTTGGTAAAGAAAGTGGCTGGGTTGATATTCCCTATGGTATCCGGGCTTTCCGTCGTGCTAATGATGAATATCTCGTATTTGTCGAAGAGAATTGGCAAGGTAAGGTGCTTATCTATCAGTTTCCTATTTGATTTATAGCCAGTTTAAATAATTTGTGAACTCGGAAATACCCAATTTATTAAATAAGTTGGGTATATAAATCAATTTAGAGTATTTTGGGTGAGCGATCGCTCTTTTATCTAAAATCTTCCCTAATTTACAATTAAATCCTGATTTTTTCCTTATTTTCCAGAGGAAAAACTGCATCGGAAAAATCAATAGTTTCGCCAGCCATGGGTAAATATTCATCATTGAGATATTCACAAAATATAATTTCTACAACATCCAAATTATCATTTCCAGAAATTATAGCTTGATAAATAAAACCATCTTCTGATTTTTTAAAAGCATCATATAAATCAATATTACCAGAACGAATATTTTTTAATCTGCTTTTCGACATGGGAGAATAAAGCCAAGTTTTATGATCTGGTGTTTCATCTATCCAAACAGCTAAAAAAATCTGTCCTGAAGCATTTTGACAGCTAAATAAACAGGGAAAATCATAATATTCATAGATTTCAATAATTTCTAGGTTTACTAGCGGTGGGTATTGTGGTAGTAATTTCATAGATAAACCTCATGTTTAGTCAGGAGAAGTAATATTAACAATTTCAAAATTTTTCCAAGGTTCTTGATTAGCTGGAAACCACCAAGTATGATGATCATTACCTGTTTTTCTGGAAGGTGTGTTTAACATTACTCCTAAATCAGAATTTCCATATCCTAATGCTACTTGTTTTTTGCGAAGTGCAGGAATTTTACTACGAGCATTACAAACTCCTGCTTCTGAGGTAAAAACTGAGAGTCCACAAGTTTGACATTCTGTGATGTTTTTAGGACAAAGTTGATCTATATTTTGTTCACGCCATGATCTGAAATCATCAGATGTAGGAGGGTTATTATCTATTAGACGGTAAATAGTTCCTGAAATTGGTTGAGCAGCTTCAGGAGGGCAATTTTCAGGAAAATACTGAGGCCATTTCATGTTGTTTCTTTTATTTTAATACATTTTTTAAATGATATCACTACCGCCAAGAAATTACGCTAATAGCAAAATTCAGCTAAAACTGAATCAAGATTGATATTTATTCAGTCTGTTTTAACAGACTTTCGCTATGAGACTGAGAATTAATTCTCAGGCGGTTTTGTGGGATAATGGAAGATGTATATTAACAGCAAAAAACCCTCGATAAATTAACCGAAGGGTTATTAATAAAGATCCAACAATTTATTTCACTCCCTAATATTTTCAAGATTGATAAGAAATAGTATTATCAACAGGGATATTTCATTCTAAATTTTGAACTTTAATGTATTTACGAGAATACGTTGTTTTAGGTTTTAGGGGTTTTATCTGAAGACGGCTAAGAACGCCTAAATTTGTTGATGAAATCTAGAATGGAATAATCCTGGTATTATCAATCTTTGTATTTTCCCGCTATTAAACGCAATTTGTATAGGTTACTATTTTAGAACCTCCATATACAAGTAGACCACCAACTGCAATAATCGCACCCACTGGTGCTGTAACTGTTGTGGTTATTTCTGTAGTCATTCCAAGCCAACCCAAAAAGCCGTCTCTTGGAACATGACTTGTTGTTTCCCTTAGTACTATTGATCCCAAACTTAAGCCACCCCAAGCAGCAATACCACTTATAATAGCAAAATCATTTTCACCGAAATCCAGAGTACAAGCTAGATCATTCCCATTAGATATAGCCATAGCTAGGGATAAGTCTTTGCTGTGTCGAGAGTGCAGACATCACAAATTGCCGTTGGGCGCACCAAGGAAAATTCTTTCCGAAGTCGGCTATTACGCTCAATTGTAACGTGTGTTTTTTTGACTTTACTACCTTCCCGAAAGCCACTCTCCACAACTTCTTCGACAATCGTATTTGGATAATCGAAAGTGATGTTCGTACTACCGTCTCTAAACAACGCTGCTAATCTTCGTATCTCTGCTTCCCTATCGTTTGCACGGGGACCTGAAATTACCAGTCCAGATTGAGACAACACATCGGCGACGGGAGTCGGTTGAGCTACTCCATTAACTTCACTGACAAGAAGACAAATCTTCAAAATACGAGAATAATTGCGCCACGGGCTATGCGTTGCTGGATCTTGAAAAGTTAACCCAGTTTCCGCCAGAATCTGAGCACGATCTGCTGTTTTGAAATCGTTTGCTTATGAAAAGTTATTGGCGATGACTGTGATGGTTTGCGCCTATGCAAAGACCAATAATTATTAAGCGATCGCCTGAAAATCACAACTCACAGGAATAGCGATCGCCCCTCCAATCTCATTCCCACGAAAAGCGATCGCCCTTTATCATCTGCAAAACCGCGATCACTGAAATAGAGAATTTTGAAAATGTAAACATTTTTTATACTTTCCTTTCTTGGATTGTTAGGGGTGTTATTGTCTAGTAGCAAAATATACGACAGATGCTAAAGAAAGGTCGCTGGTCTCACAACGGGTAATGGATTCAACGCTACCTTTATACGGAACTTGGGTAGGCACGATTCTGGCATTTTATTTTTCGCGCAATGCCTTTGAGGCCGCTTCAAGTACTACTGATCGAAATGCGACTGTATTTCAGCAAGTCAGAAGTGATTTAGTTTCGGCCGCGCCGCCAGACAATAAGCTCGCAAACATTTCACTAAAGTCTCTCGCCAACGGTCTTGTCTTCTCTCAGGATAATCTCAACAACCCATTAGAAGACGTTTTGAAGGATCTTGTTACTGCTGATGGTCAAAAGACAAGTCCAGTGGTGGCTTATGTTACTGATAATGAAATCAATGAATATAAGTAATTGCCTCATAAAACACCAATTTTTGTGATTAAATACTTGATACTTGCCTATCTTTTTTCTTTATTAATGCGATCGCCTAGAAATCACGACTCACAGTACTAGCGAAGCGATCGCTTTGAGGATATAGATTCTTGATTAAGTCAATTCAGGCAAAAGATGCAGCCATTCAAGCCCTAAATGGTTCTAAATGAAGGCAAAGTGCGTTATAAAGGTTAATAAACATTGACAACAAGATAAAAAAGGTAGTTATTCAGAAGGTGATGCTTAGGATCGTGGATCAAATAACCTGTAATTTTCGGTTATTGTTTTGGTGTAGGACAAGAAACCTAAAACAAAGTTTGATATCTTATTAAATCCAAGATCCTTACTCTCTACGGTGTTAACTCTTTCCCGAAAATCGCCCTACACTGAACAGTTCAGTTATGTACTCGACTGTTTATTTTGAGTTATTGCGGTACATTTACCGATAGCTAAAATTAAATATACGAATTTCCAACTGTTAAAGATAGAAAGATCAATGCAATTTTAGTCAAGAAGTATAGATAGAATAAACTTGTGTTATCCCTAATGTTTAATCGCTAAAACCTATACATCTCATGGATTTTGCTAATTTTGCATCCCAGTTAAATGCTGGAACGATTTTACCAGAGGGAATCGTCATGATTACCCTCTTGGGGGTTTTGATTGTTGATTTGATTTTGGGACGGACATCTGCGCGCTGGATTGCATATCTAGCTACCCTCGGTTTAACAGCCGCGATTATTGCTCTATACTTCCAATGGGATACTACTAACCCCATTGCCTTTACTGGTAGCTTTAATGGTGACGACCTGAGTATTGTCTTTCGGGGGATTATCGCCCTGTCAGCAATGTCAACAATATTAATGTCAATTCGCTACGTCGAACAAAGTGGTACGCCTTTAGCCGAATTTATTGCCATTTTGATGACTGCGACTTTGGGAGGAATGTTTTTATCCGGCGCTAATGAATTGGTGATGATTTTCATCTCCTTAGAAGCCTTGAGTATTTCCTCTTATTTGTTGACAGGTTATACAAAACGTGACCCCCGTTCCAATGAAGCAGCGTTGAAATACCTGTTAATTGGTGCTTCCAGTACAGCGGTATTTTTGTACGGTGTCTCCCTGCTGTATGGGTTATCCGGTGGACAAACAGAACTAAGTGCGATCGCCAATGGTATCGCCACAGCAAATGTTGGTCAATCCCTGGGTTTAGTAATTGCTCTGGTTTTCGTAATTGCGGGTATTGGCTTCAAGATTTCCGCTGCCCCCTTCCACCAATGGACACCAGATGTTTATGAAGGCGCGCCAACTCCAGTTATCGCCTTTTTATCCGTTGGTTCTAAAGCCGCAGGATTTGCCCTGGCTATCCGTCTCTTAACCACCGTTTTCCCTGTCGTGGCAGATGAGTGGAGATTTGTTTTCACTGCCCTCGCGGTGCTGAGTATGGTATTGGGTAACGTTGTCGCCCTAGCCCAAACTAGCATGAAACGGATGTTAGCTTACTCATCTATTGCCCAAGCTGGGTTTGTGATGATTGGCTTAATTGCGGGAACTGATGCCGGCTATTCCAGTATGATTTTCTATCTACTGGTATACCTGTTTATGAACCTCTGCGGCTTTACCTGTGTGGTATTGTTCTCTCTGCGAACAGGAACAGACCAAATTTCTGAATACTCCGGTTTGTATCAAAAAGACCCACTTTTAACACTGGGTTTGAGTATTTCTCTCTTATCCTTGGGTGGTATTCCGCCATTAGCTGGGTTTTTCGGGAAGATTTACCTATTTTGGGCAGGTTGGCAAGCTGGTCTTTACTGGTTAGTTTTACTCGGTTTAGTTACCAGCGTGGTTTCCATCTATTACTACATTCGCGTAGTTAAGATGATGGTAGTCAAAGAACCCCAAGAAATGTCCGACGTGGTGAAGAATTATCCCCAAGTTCGTTGGGATTTACCAGGACTGAGACCTTTACAAGTGGGTTTGATAGTAACTTTAATAGCTACTACTATCTCTGGAATTTTATCCAATCCCTTGTTTACTTTGGCTAATAATTCTGTCACTAACACTCCCATGTTACAAGCAGCAAAAGTTGCGAGTACACAAGTTAGTGTGATTACAAATAAGGAGTTACAGGAATTGTAAGTTATTCCTAAATAATCGGTAATGGGTAATTGGTAATGAAGCTGAATCTTCAATATTCAATTACCCATTTTTATGATTAAACAGCAATAATACTAAACTTATGTTAAACTTCACAGAATCATGAAATTCATTAATTCATCCGTCTTTATCTGCGGTTAATAATTCTTGAAATTTGATTCTATACAGCTTCATTTTACAGCACTTCCCGGTGTTATGAGGTACATATCTAGCGGGCAAGATGCCCGCACTACAAAAGTTTCATGATTCAACTTTGTACCTCATAAGAGCGGAAACCGCTGTAATTGCATATTTGATGGGAATAATATAAGTTGTCAAAAATTGATACTGATACTAAGTAAGAAATATCCTAACTTGTCGCATAGACATAGGACTTGACACTTACAAGTATTTATGTAAAACTCCTTCCTGTATAGTCTTTAACTAAAAAGTGTTACAAGTTGTGACACATCCTATTGCCTTCAAACATCATTTTAATATCAATAATTAATTAAATCCATGAATACCATACTCAACTCTGCCCTGACGCTGACATACAATCAACTGAGCGACTTTTCAGGTTTAGACAATTTCTGGCAGGTTTTCGATACCGCTTTTGGTACACAATACAACCGCAGCGGTGCGGAAATTCTGCGTTTACAGTGGCTATCTGGTGATTTTAGTCAAGTTCCCCAAATTGAAATTCTTGATAGTAGCATTCTTGTCGGTGCTAACGGGGCTTATGCTAGTAGTACAAATAAGATTTATCTGTCAAATAGCTTTTTAGCAAATGCTACAACAGAAGCCATTAGTGCAGTTCTGTTAGAAGAAATTGGGCATTTTGTTGATGCTCAAATCAATCAAACCGATAGTGCTGGTGATGAAGGGGCAATTTTTGCCACATTAGTACAGGGTTATAGTTTGAATGCTCAGTCATTAACAAATTTAAGAGCAGAAAATGACTACGCAACTATTACCGTGAATGGGGAAGAACTGATAGTCGAGCAAAGTACAGTCAGTACAACGGATTTAAATACAGTTACTGCGACACAACTTGTTAACACTTTACTGGGATCTGGTATTACAGCCAGCAATATAACTTTTACAGGTGCGAATGTTGCTGGGGGTGTTTTTAGTGGAGGAATAGGAGCAGGTATAGGCATAGAGAACGGTATTATTCTTAGCACTGGAAATATTGCTTTTGCCCAAGGTCCAAACAACTCAACTGGTCGAGGCTTGGATAATGATAGACCAGGTGACAGTAATCTGGATGCCATAGTCAGTCCTCTTACCACAAATGATGCAGCAGTATTAGAGTTTGACTTTATTCCATCTACTACCACTCTGAGTTTCTCCTATGTATTTGCCTCTGAAGAATATTATGAGTATGTAAATTCATCGTATAACGATGTTTTTGCCTTTTACTTAAATGGTCAAAACATTGCCCTGATACCTGGGACAACAACTCCTGTTTCTATCGATACTGTCAACGCTGGTGATTCATCTACACCATTAGCAGGAACGAATTCGTCATTTTTCATTCCCAACTATGGAACTACTTATAATACGCAGTTCGATGGTTTTACTACTGTATTAAGTGCGAATGCAACAGGTCTTGTTCCAGGTGTTACTAATAATATAAAGCTGGCGATCGCAGATACCAGTGACTCCATTCTGGATTCAGCAGTGTTTATTCAAGCAGGGAGTTTTGGAAATTCTACTATTGTCACTGTCGCAGCTACAGATAGTGATGCTGGAGAAGGAACAACAGCTAATACTGGTGTATTTACAATCACTCGCACAGGAAGCACAACCAACGCTCTCACCGTCAATTACACAATTTCGGGAACTGCATCTAGCTCCGACTACAATAGCATTGCTTCTACGGTAATTATTCCTGCTGGTCAGGCTTCAACCACCGTTACCGTGACTCCAGTTAACGATACTCTAGTAGAAGGAAATGAGACTGTAATCCTTTCATTAATTGATACTGCGGATTACGATTTGGGAACAGCGAATAGCGCAACAGTGATCATTGCTGATGATGAGGCTAATAATACCATTATTAATCTTGCTGTTGCTCCTGCCAGTGTCATTGAAGATGGGGCAACTAATCTAGTTTATACTTTCACTCGTCAGGGGGCTACGACGAGTCCTTTAATCGTTAACTATAATGTTGGCGGATCTGCCACATTCAATACAGACTATACTCAAACGGGTGCAGCCAGCTTTGGTTCTACAACAGGAACAATTACCTTTGCGACAGGAGCAAGTACAGCCACTCTAACCATTGCTCCTAAAGCAGATACCAACCTTGAAGGTAATGAAACTGTTGCTTTAACACTAGCTTCTGGCACAAATTACACTATCGGTACAGCCACCACTGTCACAGGTACAATTATTGATGATGACACTCCTGTTATTGCTTTAAGTCTTAATCCCACTACTGTGGCAGAAGACGGAACACCAAATTTAGTTTACACTTTCACTAGAAGTGGAAATACTTCTACAGCCTTAACTGTAAACTATGGAGTATCTGGTACAGCTACACTTAACACTGACTATGTTCAAACCGGAGCAGCAACCTTTACAAGCACAGCCGGAAGCATTACCTTTGCTGCGGGTGCAAGTACGGCAACTTTAACCATAGACCCCACAGCAGATACCACCGTTGAAAGTGATGAAACCGTTGCTTTAACCTTAGCTCCCAGTGCTGGTTACACTATTGTGACAACCGCAGCCGTTACCGGAACTATTACTAATGATGATGTTTTTACTCCAATTGAATCAGCAGGTAATACAAAATTAGTTAAAGATACAGCCAATAAATACTTTACCCAAGTTGGAACAAATACACCAATTGCTATTAAAAATGGTGGACAACAAATCTACCAAGATATCTACGGTTCAGGATGGCAAACGATAGCCGCAGAAACCGTGAATGGAGTTAATCAAGTTCTCTGGAAAAATATTACTGGAAACTATCTGCATATTTGGCGTTTAGATAGTAACTGGAATTGGGTTTCTTCTGAAGGACAATTTGGATTAAATTCGGCTGATGCTTTCACTCAAGAAACTAACTTTGGGATAGATACCAATGGTGATGGTATTATTGGCAATCCTTACGGCTTAATTGAATCAGCAGGTAATACTAAACTGGTCAAAGATACAGCTAATAAATACTTTGTCCAAGTGGGAACAGCCACCCCAATTGCTATTCAAAATAGTGGAGTCCAAATCTTCCCAGATATCTATCCAGGATGGCAAACTTTAGCAGTGGAAACTGTGAATGGAGATAACCAAGTTCTTTGGAAAAATACTGCTGGAAACTACTTGCATATTTGGCGTTTAGATAGTAACTGGAATTGGGTTTCTTCTGAAGGACAATTTGGATTAAATTCTGCGGCATCTTTCACTCAAGAAACTAACTTTAGCATAGATGCTAATGGTGATGGTGTTATTGGCAATCCTTATACTGCAATTGAATCGGCAGGAAACACCAAACTAGTCAAAGATGCCACCAACAAATACTTTACCCAAATCGGAACAAATACCCCAACTGCTATTAAAAATGGTGGACAACAAATCTACCAAGATATCTACGGTTCAGGATGGCAAACGATAGCCGCAGAAACCGTGAATGGAGTTAATCAAGTTCTCTGGAAAAATATTACTGGAAACTATCTGCATATTTGGCATTTAGATAGTAACTGGAATTGGGTTTCTTCTGAAGGACAATTTGGATTAAATTCGGCTGATGCTTTCACCCAGGAAACTAATTTTGGCATAGATGCTAATAGTGATGGCGTTATTGGTAATCCTGCCAGCAATCCTTACATTCTCATTGAAGCAGCAGGTAATACTAAACTAGTTAAAGATCCAACAAACAAATACTTTTCCCAAATCGGAACAAATAACCCAACTGCCATCAAAAATGGTGGACAACAAATCTACCAAGATATCTACGGTTCAGGATGGCAAACGATAGCCGCAGAAACGGTTAATGGAGATAATCAAGTTCTCTGGAAAAACGTTTCTGGAAACTATCTGCATATCTGGAGTTTAGATAGTAACTGGAATTTTGTTTCTTCAGAAGGACAATTTGGATTAAATTCGGCTGATGCTTTCACTCAAGAAACTAATTTCGGCATAGATGCTAATGGTGATGGTATTATTGGCAATCCTTACACAGTAATTGAATCAGCCGGCAATACTAAACTGGTCAAAGATACAGCTAATAAATACTTTGTCCAAGTGGGAACAGCCACCCCAATTGCTATTCAAAATAGTGGAGTCCAAATCTTCCCAGATATCTATCCAGGATGGCAAACTTTAGCAGTGGAAACTGTGAATGGGGATAACCAAGTTCTCTGGAAAAATACTGCTGGAAACTACTTGCATATTTGGCATTTGGATAATAGCTGGAATCGCGTTTCTTCCGAAGGACAATTTGGATTAAATTCTGCGGCAGCTTTCACTCAAGAAACTAATTTTGGCATAGATGCCAATGGTGATGGTATTATTGGCAATCCTTACATTGCTATCGTTTAACTTAGAGGTTGTTTGAAAAGTATTAGATGAAACCGATAATCTCCAGAAACCTAACCCCCCTTCCCCCCTTCCCTACAAGGGAATGGGGGTTTCAAAGCCTCTCCCCGCGTCGGGGAGAGGTTTGGAGAGGGGTTTATTTATACATTAAAAACTTTTCAAACATCCTCTTAGAAGCTAGAAGCCTCTCATTTCCTTATCGGGCAGGTGAGGGGCTTCTACTTTTTTAAGCTAAAATTCAGATATAGCAGAATTTAGCTCAAACCCTACTTTCTGTACATAAATCAGTTTTGATGTTGTCGCAGAACGTTGTCGAAAAATAAGATAATTTTGCCCAGATTTAACAGAGCTTTCATTGTCTTTTGCAAGTTGAGTTGTATTTTGAATGTGCCATGACAGGCTTGCGATAAAACTGATCGCAAAGAGTACAGATCGAAATCTCATCCTGAGTATCTCGCTCCTAAACTCAATGCTGATAATAGCTTTTTCAAGTTCGAGGTGACTATTCTTGTTATTAATACTAAGTATTTCAGATGACAAGAATTATTACCAAATACAAAACTACTTAATTTTCTGTTTAGATGGCTGGTTGCCCACTGCTTTTAAGAATTCTCTCGCTGTATCCAAAATTTATGTAGATTGGGGAAGAGTATTTTCTAACACAAATTCTCAAAATGCAAGTGTTGGATGAAACTTTTACTGACGTTTTGATCAATTTGCACCATAGTTGTCTAAACTACACATTTTTGGACTTTCTCCTCCCCTATTCCCTATTCGCTACTATTTGACACTCTCAGCCCTAAAGGGACTGAGATTCTACTGACAGAATAGATTTAGGTAAAACCCAAACCCTAATTCTCGCTGCGTTCGTCAAACAACGCCTACCCAGTAAGCTTAGGTCTATGCCTAAATTGCTGGCTACTTTTTGCAGAATGTTGGCCGCGCCATTTAAATCTGCATTTATTAATGAACCATTACCAGATTTGTACAAACCACGCTTAACACGCTTTCCAGATGCTTTCCACCCGTCTGGTTTTGGGCTTCGCCCCGCTTCGCTAACACCAAACTTAGGTAGGGAGTCTCCATCTAGAAAACTAGCTTTTGATGTGTATGCTTCTTCGGTTTCTTGAAATCTAATACCGTGTAAATCACAAAGTTGCATTAGCCGGGTTTTGAGTTTACCTAACGGCATTTGGACAAACTTTTGATTATTAATTCTCCCCATATTAGCGTTAGATTTAAACCCATCATTCCAGCCAATAACTAATGTACCAATGCCGTATTTTAAGCAATGATCAATAATTAGTTTTGCAGCTTTATTAATGCCGTCACGCATTTGGTGGTTGCGTTTACGGGTCACACGGTTTAACCAATTATCCCAATAAGCCTCCGGTTTTCCGTCCTTGCGGGTAGATACTTTCTTGTTCCATAATTGATTCATTGCCTTCATCGCCCGGGCATCAATCAATAGTGAATTACCCAATGTATCAACACAAGCAGCTAAATTATCAGCCGTTCCCAAGTCAATAGACAGAGCTTGATTGATGTCTAAAACGTGGTTTTGCTTCTCGACTTCATAAGACATTTCCAGATAAAAAGCCCCGTTCTTAGGTAGGATGGTGAACTCTTTAACCTTTGATATATCTATGTTTAACGGCATTGGTAGGAAAAATTCAGAAATTCCAAACCATCTTTTTACAGTTAGTCCTAACGAAAATCTAAGTTGTCCATTAATTAGAGTTGGTCTTTGTCCACCGCTATTAGGATAGGCAACTTTGAAAAGTTTAGAACCTGTTAGATAGCCGGGAGCTTTCGGTTTAAAAGGTAATTGTCCGTTAAGGAATAAAGAACGTAATCCTTTGAAAGATTTAAAAGCCTCAATCACAGACAATAAAGTTTGTTGTGCGGGTGTAGATGGCATTGATTGAGCGACCATAGTTTTAGCTACTGAAGGTTCATAAGCTAAATCAAACTTACCCGTTAAAAGTTTTCCAGTTTTAAAAAATGTTTGTCTAGCAAAATAAACACCACTGTTATAGAGCTTACCCGACTGTTGACAAAGATATTCTAAAATTGCCTTTATCTCATAATCGGGAGACAACAAAACCTGTTGTACCCCCATGAACTTCTGAACTTTAGGCATTGTTCGGGCTGCAATGTTATGATATTATTATCATAGCATACTAATATTCAATTGTCATCATGTCTAGGAAAAAAGGTACTGTTATTTATTTGTCGGAAGAAGACAAGGCAAAGCTAGAAAAGATTGCCGCAAACTGGGGGGTATCTCAGTCATCGGCTACACAAAGACTGATTAGAGAATACAAACTAGATTAGGAAGGACACGGCGGTTAAAACCGCCCGCGTCGCTTCCCTCTCAGGTCTAAAGACGCTGAGTTTCCCACCTACCGTGAGGTCTTATGAATTCTCCACAACAAGTTGATATCAAGTCAGAAATTATGACTATGCCTAGCTGGTTGCGTCGCCCTCTTGGCAAAGCTAGTGAAATCTCTACTGTCCAACGTATCATTAAGCAACGAGAAATCCACACAATTTGTGAAGAGGGGCGTTGTCCAAATCGGGGTGAATGCTACGCCCAAAAAACAGCAACTTTTTTATTAATGGGTCCAACTTGCACTCGCGCCTGTGCTTTTTGTCAAGTAGATAAAGGTCATGCCCCAATGGCTTTGGATGAACAAGAACCCCAAAAGGTGGCAGAATCAGTACAACTTTTAGGGTTGCGGTATGTGGTATTGACTTCTGTAGCTCGTGATGACTTAGCTGACGGCGGAGCAGGTCATTTTGTGAAAACAATGGAAACTATCCGCCACCTGAACCCTGAAGCTCAAATTGAAGTGCTGACATCAGATTTTTGGGGTAGTGGGGGTGCAGAAGTTCAACGTCACAGCCTAGCGATGATTATTCAGGCTCAACCAGCTTGTTTTAACCATAATGTTGAAACAGTCCGCAGGTTAACCCCAACCGTGCGCCGAGGGGCAAAATATGACCGCTCCTTGGCTGTATTAGCGACAGTTAAAGAATTGAATCATCAGATTCCCACAAAGTCAGGTGTGATGGTGGGACATGGAGAAACAATAGAGGAATTAATTGAGACAATGGCGGATTTACGATCTGTAAAATGCGATCGCCTCACCATTGGCCAGTATATGCGTCCTTCTTTAGAACATCTACCCGTCCAAAAATATTGGACTCCAGCCGAATTTACCGAACTGACCAATATAGCCCAGGAAATGGGATTTAATCACGTCCGTTCCGGTCCCCTGGTTCGTAGTTCCTATCACGCTGGAGAGGAATGAGGTTGTAGGGGGCAGGGGGCAGAAGAAAATTGTCCACTGACAACGGACAACGGACAACTGACCACTGACAACTGACCAACCTTACAAAAATATTTTTAACAGTTTTGCGTAATTCCCCACCCTCAATGTACTCCTAGTGTGGGGATGTAAGCAAGTCAAAAACGAAACGTTCTTAAAATGTTTTTTATTGCAAGTAAAAGAATTTTGAGGACAGTTGAGTTTTTGACAAAATATTAGCATTGGTTCGCAAGTAAATTATCTATTATCTGACGCAACCATTCACCATAACTTTGACTTGGGTCTTTTATTGCCGATATCCTTTCAGCAACTTCTTTATCTATCGTTAGCCCAATCCGAATTTTACTCTTTCTATATCTAGCATTATACTTGTTAACTTTGTCTTTGTTTCTCTGTTGCCATTCAGTTTGTGTTCTTGGTTTTTTCATGAGTTGACATATCTATGTAGATAGATATATAATAGTATTTGAAGTAAACAGAAACAAGAGGTAAAAACATCAATGGCGTTACGGAGAGCGACTTTCCGACTATATCCTAATAAACAAGTCAGTGAAATGTTGCACTACCACCGCCAACTTCATAAAGATTTGTATAATGCTGCTGTATCTAACCGCATTACTTCATATAAAAAGTTTGGTAAATCTGTTTCTTACTTTGAGCAACAGAACTGTTTACCGGATTTCAAAGAAGTCTGGATAGAATATAAAGAAATTAATTCCCAAGCATTACAAGCCACATTAAAACGGGTTGATTTTGCTTTTGGAAGGTTTTTCAAGGGACTAGGAAAGTATCCTAGATTCAAATCGCCTCGCCATTATTCCGGTTGGACTTACCCATCTTTTACGGGTTGGAAAGTACATAGCACAGGGGATAACGGCTATTTAGAATTATCAAAGATTGGTCAAATCCAAATGCGTGGTAAGGCTAGACTTTGGGGGCATCCTAAAGCTTTAGATATCGTTAACCGCAATGGTAAATGGTATGCTTCCATCGTCTTAGAAATTGATGATATTTTGTTAAAGAATAGCCGCAAAACTGATAATGGTGTTATGGCAATTGATTTAGGTTGTAATGATGCAATTGCTTGGACAAATGGTGAAGAAAATGGTTTAGTGGCTGCACCTCGGTTTTTCCGAAAAGCAGAACAAAAAAATCAAGAGTTGGGTAAATCAAAACGTCGAAAACGTTCTCCCAATTTCAAAAAGAAAGTTAAGGCTTCTAGAAGGTGGAAGAAAGTTCAGAAGTTAGTTAGTAAACTTTCGAGAAAAGTTGCTAACCAAAGACAGAACTTTGTTCACCAAGAAACTACACGAATAATCAGCGGTAATAGCACGGTAGTTACTGAAAAATTAGAAGTCAAAAAAATGAGTGCCAAAGCTAAAAAAGGTAGACGTAAAAGGCAAAAATCTGGGTTAAATAAATCAATTCTTGATGTGGGAATGGGGATGATAAAGTCCGCTCTAAAAGCGAAATTATCAGATGTTGGTGGCTTATTTGTAGAAGTTCCTACAAGGAAGGTAAGACCATCTCAAACCTGTCCAAAATGTGGGCATCAAGAAAAGAAAACTTTAGACCAACGGACTCATGTTTGCCATAACTGCGGGTATACCCAACAGCGCGATATCGCCGCCGCAGAAGTAATGCTACTTTGGTACTCAAATAATCTACAGGGGTTAGGAACTAGCCTCTTAGACGTGGATGATTCTAGCTCTACTTCAAATACCAGCAAACGCAAGAATGCTGGAAGTATGAAGCAACTGGGTCGAGTGAAACGTCAAAAATCTCAACTTACTGATGGGGGACGTAGAAACCCCATCTTCAACGAAGTAAGATGGGGTAGTTCATAAAGTCACTAAATTAGGAGAACCGCTTATGACTGCTAAGAGCAAACCTGCTGCTAAACCTTCCTACGTTTTCCGTACTGGTTGGGCATTGCTACTTTTGGCTATTAACTTTTTAGTAGCAGCTTACTACTTCCACATCATTGACTAGTTAGAAGTAGGCTGGTGCTGCTTAGATCGTGCCTTTAAATAAACCCTTGGGGCGAATAAGCAGCACCAAAATCATGATTAATAGGGCTACACCTTGCTTATACTGTGAACCTAGCCAGGGGGTGCTAACTTCTTGGGCAATACCAATAATAAACGCTGCGGCGATCGCTCCGTAAGGATTGCCAATTCCGCCCAAAATCACTGAAGCAAACAAAGGTAAAATCAAAAACCAACCCATATTCGGACGCACGGCGGTAATTAGCCCGTACATACTGCCACCTAAAGAAGTAAATGTCCCAGCAATTACCCAAGTCCACAAAATTACTCGATCAACATTAATACCAGAAACTCTAGCTAAATCTAAATCATCAGCTACTGCCCGCATTGCTTTCCCAATTTTAGTATTTTGCAGCAAGTAGTGAAGCGATAAAATCGCCAAAATAGCTAATCCCAGTACCAATAATTGATTTTGTGGTACTTTTAAAGTCACAGATTCTAAAGCAGGGATAACTGGGAACTTATAGTATTCATCTTGTGGTACTTTTAAAGTCGCAAATTTAAATTCTAAAGCAGGGATAACCGGCAAATTATAGTTTTGGTTTTTACCTCCCCAGAGAAAAATAATCCCATTGCGGAGAAATAAAGCCAGACCGATAGAGATAATAATCAGAGTTGTCGAACTAGCACCGATAGACCGCATTTTTGACCACAGCAACTTTTCTGCTAGTAACATTCCTCCCACAGTTCCCACGGTAGCCACAATCATTGACAGCCAAATATTTAGACCCATACCATTGACCATGAGGGTTAAATAAGCTCCCAAAGTGAGAAAATCACCGTGGGCAAAATTAGACAACCGCAAAATCCCATAGGTTAAGGTCAGTCCAACTGCTGCTAGGGCGATAATGCTGCCTACAGCAATACCGTTGATAATTAATTGAGCAAATTGTTGTATATCCATAAATATGAAGTTACGGTGAAATTATTGTGAATTTTTGAAGTTGCTATTCAGTCTAACTCTCTAATCTCGAGATAACGTAGTATACTGGGGTTAATCGTATTTAAACCCAAGATGAAATACCTAACCCCAGAACAAGTTTACAAACAATTTGGTGATTACCCCAAGACAACCGCAGAATAGGCTGTCAATGGGAGTATAATAATAAAAGACGTAGTAAGTCTAGAATATGAAACTCAAAGTTAAAAATCAGTTAACCGTTACGAGAATCGCTATTTTAGGGACTGAAAAACTAAATACTTGGAAATCTAACGAACTTGATTTAATTGCCTTGCGTTTGGGACAACTACGCTCTGACTTGTGGAATGAGTTCGGGTCGTTGAAAGCCTGGGGTGTGTCTAAATTTGAGATTGACAAACAGCTACGCACATCGAAAGACAAGTATCAATTACCTGCTAAGTTATGGGATTCAACCCTCTACGATGTAATTGATGATATCCACTTGGTTCAGGCTGCTTGTGTCGAAAAGGTGATGAAATATTTGGGTCAATCGTTCCAATCATTCCCATCTAGAAAAGGGGTTTTACAACTTACATTAGAAAGTCGTGAATGGTTGGAACACCCCAAACTTTGCACATTGATGAGAAAGTTTTGGGATCGAGGTCACACAAAAGTTTGTAACCAAATTATTCTTAGGGCTTTTGATACTAAATTAGATAGCAAAGGCTTAGTGTGGTTGCGTTTCGGAGGGTTAACTCCATGTAAAACCCTCAAGTTACCAACGACTTTACCGACGGAAGTAAAATGTCAGTTAAGGCTAATCAAGCGTAATTGCAGATGGGAAATACATTACACGACTGACATTGAAAAAGCTGAAAAAAAGACTCAAGGTAAAATAATTGGATGTGACAGAGGCTACACAGAAGTGTATGCCACATCTTCTAACGATGGTGCTAGATTTTTAGGCAATAATTTCGGTAAAATCCAAACAGAAGAGACTGATTATAGAACAGCGAAACAAGTTAAACGCAACAAAATCAGGTCAGTTTTTAATAAATCTATCGCCAAGGGAAACAGTGCTAAAGCTGATAGGATTAAACGGAATAACCTTGGTAAAATCAAGTGGAATAATCGGGAAACATCCTTTAAAGGTAGGATTAAAACAATCGTTTTTACAGCCACCCATGACTTGATGTTAAATGCAATCAAGGTAGCTTTTGAAGATTTGACGGAAGCAATAAAAAGCAAAAAGCCCATGAGAAAGCGCATGAAGAGAAATGTTTCTTCATGGTGCAAGGGGATAATTGCGGATGCTCTCAAACAAGTTTCAACCCGTGTAGGTTGCACGGTTGTTAGTGTGAATTGTGCATATACGTCACAACTTGACTCCAGATTTGCTACCTTAACTGGTAGTAGAAATGGTGACAAGTTTACCGGACATGATGGGGTCGTAATGCACTCAGATACTAATGCTGCTGACAACATTCTAGCAAGAATGAGTGATGTTGAAATCACTCGATACATGAAACATTCCGATGTAAAAGTAATCTTGCTAGAACGGACGCAGAAGTTTCGGGACTCCATAGTAATGGAATCTGAAGCGAAAACGGGCAAGGATAAGCCCCAGACTCTAGAACCTAAAAGCAAACTTAGGAGTAAGGTCAATCAGAGAGCGAACTATAAGCAATTAACGCTGTTTGACCTCGGTTAACTACGTTACTTGTGTATCTCAGAGGGAACAGAAAACTTATGTAGTGCGGGCATCTTGCCCGCTATATATGCAGGGGAAACGCATCTAAATCTTATTGACAAAATACCTCTTGCGAGAAATCTAGGAAAAAGGGTTAAGCAATTACGAGTTTTTCTCCTTTGAGCATCCGCGAAGCTGCTTCTAAAAGTGCTTCTTCTAAATAGGGTTTAGTAAAGTAGCCACTAGCCCCAAGTTGTAGCGCCATTTGTCTATGTTTATCAGCACCACGAGAGGTAAGCATAGCAATAGGTAGCTGGTCAAAAGAACTATCTTTTTGAACCCGTGAGAGAAATTCTAGCCCATCACAACGAGGCATTTCGATGTCACAGAAAACGATATCGCAAGGTAAACCGGAACGAAGTTTATCCCAGGCTTCTTGTCCATCACGGGCTTGTTCTACACGATAACCAGCTTTTGTAAAGGTCAGAGATAAAAGTTCTCTAACTGTGATCGAGTCATCAACAATTAATACTGTTATTTCTACCTTATCAGCGAGTGAGATGTCTATTGAGGATAAACCTGAGTGCTGCCAATTGCCACCGATATGTTTAGACATCTTACCTTGGAAGATATCAATAATTTCCAACACGTCAGCGATAGGCATAATCATACCATCGCCGAGAACTGTAGCACCAGCTATACCACTGGGTTTAGGTGCTGGACCTTCAAATTGCTTAATTACGATTTCCTGTTCACTCAGAATTTGATCAATTTGTAAAGCAATCATTGTATTCCCTGCGCGGACAATGATTACAGAAATCAGATCATCATCTTTTTTAGTCCCATAGACGTTCCCACAGGTAAGCTGACGATTAAAAACTAAGATGTCTTTTAAAGGTTGGAAGGGGAGGTTAATATCTCTCCAAACAATAAATGATTGTCCCTGAGCATCTTGCTGAATGTTTTTGGCTGCGATACTTAGAGTATCCTCTACACCATCCATGGGAAAAGCGATTCTGGTGCGATCACAGATGCAGAATAGGGCTTTACAAATACTCAGAGTCAGTGGCAGACGAATTGTAAAGCTAGTTCCTTTACCTAGTGTGGAGTCAGTCCCAACTGTCCCGCGAATTTCGCTGATATCGTTTTGGACGACGTTCATGCCCATACCCCTGCCTTTGATATCGTCTACTTCATCAGCGGTACTGAAGCTAGAGAGGAATAAAAGTTCATAGGCATCTATCCGAGACATGGTTTGTGCCTGTTCAGGGGTCAGGATACCTTTTTTAACTGCCTTGTTCTTAACTTTTTGATGATCAATACCAGCGCCATCGTCACTGACAGAAATAATGGTTTGGTTTCCTTGTTGTAAGGCGCGAATATTAATGATACCTGTGGGTGATTTACCCGCTGCTTGCCGGATTTCTGGGGTTTCAATGCCGTGGGCGATCGCATTATTGACCATGTGAGTCAAAGGATCTGTCAGATGATCTAAAATCATCTTGTCAACCAGGGTATCAACACCTTCTGTGACTAACTCTACCTGTTTGCCATATCTAATGGCATTATCCCGCACTCCTCGCCGTAAGCGATCAACAGCTTGGGCAAATGGCACCATTCGGGCTTTTGTTAGTCCTGCTTGTAGCTGGTTAGTTGCTTGGCGTAACTGTCGGGATACCTGTTCTGTTTCTTCGGTAATAAAGTCAATATCACTGGCTGACTCCCGGACTCCCACGATGAACTCAATCATTTCTTGCGCCAGGATATGAAAAGGCGTAAATCGATCCATTTCGATGTCGCTGAACCCACGATTATGGGAATTGTCAGATGAATTATCATATTCTCTAGAGCGGCGAGTGGAGAGAAGAGAGGATTCTAAGAGCGATCGCTCGTAGTATTCCTGCATCCTCATTCCCACATCGGAGAGGTGCTGCACCTGAAGCAATAGGCTATCTAGTGCCTGTCGCAGACGTTCATGATCCTGCTCTAAGGTGTTGCGATTTACCACCAACTCCCCAACCAAGTTACTCATATCATCCAGTTGTTTAACTGGAATTTTCATGTTTTCTTCTTTTATCGTCCGTCGAGT
This sequence comes from Dolichospermum flos-aquae CCAP 1403/13F, assembly GCF_012516395.1. GTDB lineage: Bacteria > Cyanobacteriota > Cyanobacteriia > Cyanobacteriales > Nostocaceae > Dolichospermum > Dolichospermum lemmermannii. The sequence goes on along the minus strand of NZ_CP051206.1, from coordinate 5,094,417 downwards.
CATGGGACGGGGGATTTTACCTGTAGAAGTTTTTCTTGATGTTGCTGATGAGTTAGATATTTTTTGATCAGCCTGTTCTAACAAGTTTTCTAATTCACTAAATTCATCTTCTAGTCCCAAGACGTTGTCCTGAACTTGTCGAAGGGTCAAAAAAGTATTTTGAGACTTAACTACAGTAGGTTGAATAATTATTGGTGGCTGTGAACTAATCTTTAGTCCATTATCTTCGTTCTCACTCAGCAATGCTTCTAATGCTGCAAAATCTTCATCTTGAATAGATTCCTGACGGGGACTTTCTTCTGGGAATGCGGATAAAAATGCTTCTATTGCCGCAAATTCATCTAGTGAAGATAATTCTAAGTTGGAATCAGCCAAGTTAGCATTGAAATTTAAGTTAGCTTCTACTTCAGATTCAGATAATATTGTTTCTCTTTCTATAAATGTTGTTAAATCACTAATATCAATGTTCGCAATTAATTCTTCAGAAACAGTATTTAAAGAATCTGTTATTTCCTCTGTAAACAAGATTAAATTGTGATCATTTTCATCTTCAACATTCTCAACTATTTGGAGATTTGCCGTTATTTTTGGAGGTTGATGAGTAAATTCTGGGATTGAATTTAGTTCTTCTGGAGATTGAGGAAAATCATTAACTTCTGTCCAAAATAATTCGTTAAACTCAACGATGGGAACAGTGCTATAGGTGACATCTCCAAAATCACCAAATAAATTATCTGGCTCTTGCGGCTGGCTATCAGTATCTGATGTGAAAAATAAATCAAAAGATTGTTCTTGTGCTTGGGAAATCAGATCAAACTCTTTTCTATCTAAACTATTATTTGTAGCTGAATGCTGATTTTTGGGAACAATCTCAACTGATGCCCTAAATAAACTTTCCTCTAATTCTTTAGCTATATCTTGATTAACTGAAGTAGTAATTTTTGAGTCTGTTGTGTCCAGATCATCCCAGAAGTTATCTAAATTATCTATTGAATTAGCAAGATTAGTTGTAATTTCTGATGTCCCAAATAAGTCATCAATTTCATTTGTTGGCGGTGGTGAATTTTTTGCTACTTCTACAAACAGATTATCTAATGATAAACTTTCTGGTGCTGATGGTTTTATTTTTGATGTTTTTATGGTTGTATGAATAATTTTTCCGGAAGAATTAGCATTTTCATCTGCCTGATTTTTTGCGTATTTATCCTCCTCTAATAACAAATTATCAAAACTGATTTCAGAGGCACTGGCTATTTCTGAGAGGGCAATATTTTCTGCTTCAGTTATTTCAAATATAACCGACAATTCATCGTCTTCAGTGAATGTCAATAATTCTTCTAACTTATTAGTGTTAGTTGCCTCATTTTCAGGATCAAGCTGGCGAGATTTTCTAGAAATTGAGATTAATTCTGTGAGAACATCATCTGATGGGAATTGTAAATCTGGACTATTGTCCAACAGATTACCAAATTCTATCGGTTGAGAATCAACTGTTTCCGATTGCAGATTTAACAAAGAGATATTGTCTGTTTCTAATAAATTGTCATCAAATAAGAGAGTTAAATCATCTCCATTGTTGGCAGTTGTTTCATGTTTATCGTCATTTTCAAAGAAGAGTAAATCAGCTAAATCGTGATGATTCTCTTCAACTTCACTATTAGTAATTAGTAGTTGATAGTTAGTGATATCTTCTAATATTTCTTCTTGTTGCCAATTATCATCTAAATCAGGTGTATCACTTTCAAATAAATCAGCAAGACTGTTTAACTCAGAAAGTCCTATCTCTGGAGGATTGTGAGTAAAGATTGACTGATGATGATTAAACAACGATTGATTAATAAATCCAGTTGTGTTAGTGGTATTTAGTTCTGTTGTGTCTGTAAATAAAGTTTCCTCAGCTTCCGTTTCCTCAAATTCCAATAAGTCCAGTTGTGGAAGAGGAAACAGAGTTTCTAGCTGTTGACTAATCGCAATTTTTGCATCTTGATTTTGAAGAACTAATTCTTGAGCCTGTTTAATTTCAGTAATAATAATTTTGGCTAAAGTCAGATAACTATGATCAGGATTGGATATGGCAAGGGCTGCCGATTCACACAAACTACACCAATTTGATAAATTTAAGTCTCTACCAATTTTTACTAATTGATGACAGCATTCTTGCAAATTTTCGCGGGAACGCCCTAAGTTAGTTTGTTTAAACTGTTGCAGCATTTCCCGCAGAATTTCTAATACCTGCCCTTGAAACTCTGTCCAATCCTGATTTTGTCTGGTTGTTACAGGTGATTTCTGGATCTGTGGAATCACAGATATTGGTGGTTGGAGATGATTGTGATTAAGGTTGTTTACTCCATTATTTCCTTGCTTTAAAAGTGTTTCTATATGCTCATTCAGCCATTGCATGACTGGTTCAGTTTTAAGCATCAAAGCTTGAGCTTTTTCTGCTGATAAACCAAAGGGATTGCCAAGACTGTCTATCAGCGCTTTTAATGTATCACAGACATCCAGTAGTAAAGATTCTAACCTTTGGTCTACTTGAATAGGATGCTCTTTCAGAATCTTGAAGCAATCCTCAAGTCGGTGGGATGTTTGCTGAATACTACTTAGACCCAACATGGTCGCACTACCTTTGATAGAGTGGGCAGCACGGAAGACTTCATTAATCATTTCTGAATCTTCCAGGGTACTTTGGAGATTCAGCAATCCCTGTTCAATAGTGTTTAGGTGTTCCCTGGCTTCTTCGAGAAAGTAACCTAAAATCCGTTGTTGTTGTTCCGGCTGCATAGTTAGTTAAATAGGGTTGTTAGTTGTCAGTTGTCAGTTGTCAGTTGTCGGTTGTCAGTTGTCAGTTGTCAGTTGTCAGAGCTAAGATTCTGTATTACCAATTACCAATTACCAATTACCAATTACCAATTACCAATTACCTATTCCCTGTTCCATAATCCCTTTCACCTTGATTCAGTGGTTTCTACTCGGAAGCGTTCCACAGAGGCAATCAAGTCGCGGGATACTCCCACTAAATGTTGCAATGCTCCAGAAACCCGCTGTGCTTCTTGAGAGGTTTCTTGTGCCGTTAGTTCCACAGATTGCATTACTTGTGCCACAGCACGAGAAGTTTCCGTTTGTTCTACGGTATCACTGGTAATTGATCTTACCAAAATATCAATATGATCGGCTACTTGGATAATATTGTCTAGCGATCGCTTGGCTTCTTCTGCTAATGTAGTTTGATGAATTACCTGTTGTGTTCCTTCTTCCATCGCTGTCATAACTGAGCTAGTTTCGCTTTGAATTTGCATCACGATTTGCTCAATTTCTTTTAAGGACTTAGCAGATCGATCTGCCAACTGTCGCACCTCATCAGCTACAATAGCGAATCCTCTACCTGCTTCTCCCGCTCTTGCCGCTTCAATACTGGCATTAAGAGCTAACAAATTGGTACGGGAAGCAATTTGTGAAACTATGGCAACAATAGAGTTAATTTCTTGGGAAGATTCCGCCAATCGTTTCACCTTTCGGCTAGTTTCTGCCACTGTTTCCCGAATTTCCAAAATCCCTACCACCGTATTTTCTACCGCTTCTCCCCCTTTCTGAGCGATTTTACTGGCTTCACGGGCTACAGTTTCCGCTTCCTTGGCTGCTTCTGCTACCCGCTGGATGGAATATGTCATTACCTGTACAGAATTCAAAGTCACAGCTAACTCTTCTGCTTGTCGTAAAGCATCCCCAGCTAAGGCTCTCGCAAAGGTTTCTGAATTAGTTGAACCTTTGGTCACATCCCGTGCCGCCACTTTTACCTGTTGAACAATATCTCGCAGGTTTTGAATTGTCAGGTTAAAGGCATCAGCAACCGCTCCCAGTCCGTCGGCTGTGACTTCGGCTTGAACTGTCAAATCTCCTCTGGCTGCTCCTTCTACGTCATCCAGAAGGCGAATTACCTGACGTTGCAGGTTTTCTTTAGCTTCTTCCATCTCCATGGCTTTGCGTTGGGCTTCATTCGTAGTTGTGAAAATTACCCTAGCCATATCATTAAAGCCAGTGGCTAAATAGCCTAATTCATCTTGTGAATAGACTGTTGCTTCCACATTCATATTGCCTTGACGGACAGAATCAAACTGACTTTGCAGATCCTTAGTAGTCCGGCGAATTTGTTTGAGAGTGAGATTACTCATAAACCCAGCGGTAGCTGCACCTGTAGCTCCTGCAGCTAAGGCCATTAACAAACCCGTATTTTTCACGGATTCCCGTTGTTGAGCCGGTGAAATTGAAATTGCCACCGCGCTCACAATAGCTACACCCACTAGTGATACTAAGCCGACAGTTCCCGCTATCCACCATTGTTTTTTCTCTAGGGAGGCGTTTTCAAAGGGTCCAAATAGGCCTTGGTCAAAGGCTACATTGGGTTCTGTCTTCGCCACCTCTGATTGGGTAAAAACAGGAACTGCTTCTTGAGCGCCAGTAATTGTGAATAGTTCTTGATCACGATAACTGCGATCTTGATAAGCATCGCTTTCTTGATCATTGAATGAGTCATCAACAAATTGATTTAGCGAATTTCCCCGACTATCTAGAGATTCTGACAGCATTCCCCCATCGCCAAAACTGCTATCTTCAGTGAGATCAAATCCTGGTATATCACCGAGATCATCGAATTCATTAAAGTCGTTTAAAAACTCTATATTATTCTTATTACTGCCTCCACTGGAGATATTACTAGTATCTTTAGTGGAAATAAAGGTTTCAGCACCTAAATCTGCTTCATTCTCTGCCCCAAAAGCAGCTTCAAATGCATCTAAGTCAAAACTATCATCATCAAAGTTATTTTTTGCTGATGAAGAGTTGAAATTAAACTGCCGTTGTGGTGGCGCAGAATTGTTGGTAAATGATGCCGATATTGATTGATCCTGATTGTTGTTGATTGCCTGTTCGTTAATCTCTAAATATGTATCGTTTTGGCTGAGGGTTAAGTCTCCAAAGTTATCATCCATTAAGTCGTCTATATCTTCACCCATCAATATCTCAGTCTGATTTTCAGAGTCATAATCAAGGGATAATGTAGTTGCGGCAAAAGGTGAATAGCTGCTGGAATCATCACTAATTGCTGAAGTTCCATTAGCTAAATTGTCATTAATAACAGCCTGATTATCACCGCCAGAAATATCTTCTTGCCAAAAAGGTGGTAACTCTAATTGACCTGATATTGGATCACTGGTGAGATATTCGGTAGGTACACCAAAGGGATCATCACTCATGACACCATCTAATGCATTGCTGTCAAATTCCATACTATCTGGATGACTTGTGAACGGATTATGTTCTAGAGGATCTAGGGGTGGTTCATATTCTGCAAAGGAGTTCATTTCCACACTGCGGCTATGCAAATTCCCCATCATCCCCAAATCCAAAGATTCTCCAGTTGTCACCAGAGCATGAGATGGAGATTCATAATCACTAAAAGGCTCTATATACTGATCTATAGTTGCAAGACAGTTATTAACAAGACCAATAACTTCTTCTTCGCTTGTTAAATACAATACGCTTTGGTAGCTATCTTTAGCCACATCGTACTGTTGCAACATATAGTATGTATGTCCCTTTAACAAATGTAAGTTAGGGTCAGTTGGTGAATTTTGCACCAACTTATCAATTAATACCGCGGCTAATTTATAGTCTTGTTGCTCATAAGCTATTCTTGCCCGATCATAAGTTAGCTCTTGATTATCTATACGTGCTTCCATATCCTCCCTCCCTAGTTCATTCTGCCCACCGCGCACTTCGCAAAATTGCTATTTGATCCAGTAGTCGTAAATATTTTTTTTCTTTTTCTGTATCAAATAACCACTCTCCCCGCAAAAACGGAGCCATAGCATCTGGTACGTTATTTTGTGGCTTTAGATACTGTACATCAAGCCAGTCCATCCCACAAATTTCTTCTACTCCTAAGCCTACTATCGTATCTTGATCTTCAATGGCAATGACAGGGATTTCTGAGCAATCCGTGTTTAATGGGGTTGTTTCCCCGAGAAATTGCCCCAAATCAGCCACCCAAATCAAGCGTCCCCGTAAATTTAGCGTCCCTAAAAGTAAGGGAGATGTATTAGGAATTGGTGTAATCCGATCAGGACTAAGTTCAATTACTTCCCGAATTCCCATAGCTTGTAATGCAAATTCCTGACGTGAGGGCAGATAAAACCGCAAATGCAACTCACCTTGGGGACTTTCTAATTGTAATTCGGGACAGAATTGATCTTGCCCACTTCCATTTAAAAAATCTGGTTTGTTAACCATATTATTTTCATCCTTGTCCTCGCAGCAGTTGTTTGACTGTTCCTACCAACTCGATTGGTTGAAAGGGTTTAGCTATATAGGCATCTGCCCCTTGTTTCATCCCCCAATAGCGATCGAATTCTTCACCTTTAGAAGAACACATGACTACAGGAACATTTTGGGTTTTAGGATCAGATTTTAAGCGCCGACAGAGTTCATAGCCATTCATGCGGGGCATGACAATATCCAAAACCACCAAATCGGGAGGTGCTTTGTGAATGGCTTCTAAAGCTTCTGCGCCATCGCTTGCATGAGTAACTTTTAAGCCACTAGCTTTCAGAAGGTCTGTGATCATCTCTCTTTGGACGATACTGTCCTCAACAATTAGAATTGTGCTCATAAATGTCTATTTACCTCCTGATTTAGACTTTCCCTTGAGGAAAATAATTTGCTCTCATGACAAAGATTAACTGTATAAATTAAGTCTATTGTTTCACTACCTTACCGTAGATGGAAGTTGGTTAGACAACTATTTTATTCTTGTGATAACATCTTTTAGCCCATCTTGCACCCAATCAGCAAGTCTTGTATCCTGTTTGTACACCTGAACAATAATCTAAATTGAGATATTGCTCTATCAGCATTAGCAATTTTTGAACTGTAAAGGGTTTAGTCAGATAATCAGTTGCCGTCGCACTGGTTCAGGAGTGGAACATTAACGAGTGCGGGAATGTCTATCATGGGCGAGAGAATAGACCGATTTAGTCAGTCAGTTCTCATCCCCTATTCCCTTACAAATACTTCTCTAACAACAAAGCCAACTTCTCCTTAGTTGTTGCTGGTGCTTTCTCCAAATTCGTCAAAATCGCATACTTCAAAGCCGAATGCGCCTCACTAGCAGGGGGATTTGCACTCAACCGCTTCACAGTTTCTTGAATTACCTTTTGTGCATTTGCTGCATTTTTATGTAAATTCCCAATCACCATTTCCACCGTCACACTATCATGATCAGGATGCCAACAATCATAATCCGTCACCAGCGCCAAGGTTGCATAGGCGATTTCTGCTTCCCTGGCTAACTTCGCTTCGGGTAAATTTGTCATCCCGATGACTGTAGCATCCCAACTCCGATAAAGATGAGATTCAGCCTTAGTAGAAAAAGCCGGTCCCTCCATACATACGTACGTACCACCATTATGTAATGTGACATCTGGTAAACTTAAAGAAGCGATCGCCTCAGCTAAAATACTAGCTAAATTATGGCAAATCGGCTCACCAAAAGCAATATGCGCCACAATTCCCTCACCAAAAAACGTCGAAATCCGGTTTTTCGTCCTGTCAATAAATTGATCGGGAATTACCATATCTAGGGGTTTAGCTTCAGCCTTCAAAGAACCCACAGCACTTGCAGAAATCAGGTATTCTACACCCAATTGCTTCATAGCGTAAATATTAGCCCGAAATGGCAACTCCGAAGGTAACAACGTATGATTACGACCATGACGCGCTAAAAAAGCCACTCTTGTTCCTTCTAAAGTTCCGAGAATAATCGCATCTGAGGGTGAACCAAAAGGTGTAGAAATTTCTATTTCCTCCACATCTTTCAGTGCTTCCATCTTATACAACCCACTGCCACCAATGATGCCGATTTTAGCTACTGTCATAAATTATCAACCTTGTGATGAATGGGACTAATAAGTAATTTTACCGTCTGTATATTGTACAAGAATATTCGGTAAAAAATAAAGTTCTTGTTTTTCTAAAAGTTGAAAAATTTTCAATCTATTTGAGATAAATCAATAAATTCAAGCCGGGAATTGTCCGCGAGAGAGTCCAACCAGCGAGAATAATATAAAGTAATCCTAAACTCCATTGATACCAAGCCAGAGTAGAGATAATTCCTGGTAAATGTTCATCACGTAAACGGATATCATTAAATCCTAATCTCACCAAATTATTCAAACTAAAATCATAATAATTCAGCCAATTCCAACGTTTATCCCATAATAGTGGCATATATCTTTCCCGGAAACTAGGATTTCTAGGAATAACTGGTAATCTCCCAATTAATAATCTCAATTGTCTTAATGTTCCATCTTCTCGAAAATAGGAAATATCCATTAAATCATGATAACGTCCTTGTTGATAAAGTCGCCATAATAAAATTCCAGGTAAGGGAAAAATAATGAAAAATAAACACAGTAGAGTTAACCAAGGATTCCCAGAATTCCGAAAAATTGCTAATAAACTACCAGATATTAAACAAATAAAACTCAATAATATGCAAACAGTTTCATAATATCTAGGAACAATTGCTACAGGAGACAAACGACGATAGCGATCAACTAACCAAAATAATACACCAAAACAGGAAATAACTACACCACCCACACCAAATACTAACCAAAAGTTTGTCCCATAACCACTTAACAACAATAATAAACTCAATAACAACCAACTTAAAGATCTAACTACCCACCCACTAAAAACCAGAGGTTCAGTGGCAATAATTCTATCACTTAACTGATTATATATTTCTAAATCCACATCTGCTAAAACTAGTAACTCGCTAATATTCCGAAAATGTTTGATTTGACGATATTGATGAATTTCAGCCGCTTGGGTTGCGGAAAAACCTAAATTTATCAACCTATTCACAGCAGCAGTATTAATATTAATAGCTATCAACTGATGACTTAATTCAATTAACCTTAACCGTTGTTTTGTATATTCTAACTGATTTGCATCACTAACCTGCTGTTGTAACCGGAAATTTTGACTTAAATTCCGCAAAATATTTTGATTACCGCGTAAAGTGGGGACAATCAACTTTTTGCCAATTTCTCCAACATTACCTAAAATTTTCGCTTGATTAGAATTAAACACCAAATCAGAAACATTTAAAAATGCTGTTTCTGCAAAGTTAACATCACTAAAATCAGCTTGATTAAGAATACTTGCACTTTGCAAATCCACAGATTGATTAAACTCAGATTCTCGAAAAATTAGTCCTTGTTTAAAAATAGCATCTTTCATGAATAGAAATTGATGAAAATTAGCTCTATTAAAGTTTACTTGATTATTAAAAATCACACTAGAAAAATCAGCATTTTTTTGCCAATAACTACTATTAAACCTAACTATTTGTTGAAATTTTCCTTGATTAAATTTTGCATCATCACAAAATACATCACCTTGGAAATTAGCAGCATCTAGAAATTTGATATTTTGAAAATTAGCTTTGTCAAAGAAAATGCTACCTTGAAAACTACTAAGGGCGTGAAAAATAGCCCCATTAAGACTCACAGTTCTACTAAATCTTGATTCCTCCCAATTAGCAGGTTTTAAAAAATTTGCCCCTTGAACATTTACAGATTGCAGAAAGAACGTATTCGGAAATTTTACCTCACCATTAAAACGACTTTCTACCATGATTAAAGCCCCACGAAACACAGAAATACTACTAGAATTATTTGACTGATTATTCAACAAAGATTTACAATCTTTAGAATTAGGAAAAGCCCTTGTTAAAGATTGCAAACATACAGAACGTAAACTTTCTAACTGTTCCCGTTCCATAGGTGTGAAAATTTGGGCTATACCTTGAGCATAAACAGGAGTTCTTAAACCCAAATCACTCCCATAAAAATCACCTTCAATTACAGAATTACTCAAATCTAAACCTAAAGCCGTCGCACCAGTTTTTTGTAATTCTTTTCTGAGTAATTGGTAAAAATCATCCCGGAAAATACCATTTTCTGGACGTAAATCAATTACCATTTTCCTTAAATCTACAGTTAAATTACCATCTCGCAAAATTGGTGTTTTAACTCGTTCTTGTAATAATTCCCAAGTTAAAGTTATGGGTTCATTTGGGACTGCAAAAGTAGGAATAGGAAATAAAAATATAGCAAATATACAAATAAACAATATTACTGCGGAATTAGATATGATGATTTTTCCTAATTTCGCAGATAATAAGTTTATTTTTTTAACGGTGTTTTTTATTTGCCAAAGTTGAGAAAAATCCCATCTTTGTAAATAACTAAAGTGACAAAACAATCTCAACAAATTCCCTACTTAATGATTAATTTAATAAAACAACCTTACCCAGCACAGAACCAGTTTCCACTAAAGCGTGTGCTTTTGCTGCTGACGCTAAAGGGAACGTCTGACTAACTTCAATTTTTAACTTCCCTTCATCTATCCAATTAGCACATTCTTGTAAAATATCTCCATGATGTATTAACGCTTCCACATTTCCTAACAACATCGGTGTTAACATTAATTCTAAACCAATGCGGAGATTTCTATTTCTAGCAACTTTCCAAACAGTGTTAGCTTTCGGTTCAAGAATAGTCACAATATCCCCATAAAGTCGCACTGCGGGAAAAGATTTTTCAAAAGTATCACCACCAACAGTATCAAAAACTAAATCTACACCTTCACCATTAGTCCACTCTAATACAGATGCGACAAAATCAGTTTCTTTGTAAAAAATGATTTTATCCGCACCAAGTTGAGTGACAAAATTAGCCTTTTCTAGAGAACTAACCGTAGTCGCTACCTCTGTACCTTTGAGTTTAGCCAATTGAATAGCCACATGACCAACACCACCTGCACCAGCATGAACTAATACCTTTTCTCCTGGTTCAAGTCTTCCCCGTTCATATAAAGCTTCCCAAGCAGTGATTAAAACCAGAGGTGCTGCTGCTGCTGCGGTGAAAGAAACCGATTTGGGTTTAAAGGCTACAAATCTTTCATCAACAATGGTATATTCTGCATAATTTCCAGATTTTGCACCCAAACCACCATAACAAAAATATACTTCGTCACCAACGCCAAATTTTTGGACATCATTACCCACAGCTTCCACTATACCTGCACCATCACATCCTAAGATAGCTGGCATTTGTTCAGGGTAAAATGTCCCCCGTTGACGTAATTTTGTGTCAATGGGATTAACACCAGCCGCTAAAATTCTCACTAAAATTTCTTTATTTGTGGGTATGGGTTGGGGAACTTCTTGTAATTCTAAAACTTCCGGTTTACCCGCTGCTGTCATTAATATCGCTTTCATGGTTTTTTCTCCTAAATGCACTTATTTAAATTTACCTAAAAATATCCCCATAAATTCCTAATTATTGAGGAAAATATGGGGAAGAAATATCCAAAATTTCTCACAAAATGGGTTTAATTTTGAGGAGAAGCATTATTTGTTTCTGGTGTTACAGGCGCTTGAGGTAAAGTACCGGGATTAATTCCGTTCCCGGCTGTGGGAAGGGGATTTGGGTTAACCGGTGGTAAAGACCTCAAATTGTCAGGTGAGTTAATTCCTGGAATGGTGGGATTATTATTTATGGGAGGAGTGGGAAAATTGGGTGAATTTGTCACTGGTTGAGATGAACCGGGAATAATTCCCAAAGATACACGATTCCCTCCTACTTTTCTCAGCACGTCTAATGTTTGAATCACGTCGTTATAAGTAGCTGTCCGCGACGCATTCAATACTAAAATTCCATCTGGATTGGCTTGGATATATTGTTTTAAACGTGCTTCTAATTCTTCCTGTTTCACAGGTTCTTTTTCGATGTAAGTCAATCCAATAGCATCAATTGTTACAGGTAATATTTTGCTTTTAATTTGGGAATTAGCCGCAGAATTTTCGCCTGTACTAGCTTTGGGTAAGTCAACATTAATTGCTTGTTGACGAGTAAATTGTAAAGCTGCTAAGAGAAAGAATGTCAGAATACAAAAAACAACATCAATTAAGGGGATAATTTGAATCTGAAGGTCTTCACTGGGAGTATCTAGCTTAACTTTCATCTTCTTGTTTTTCTCCAGATTTCAAATTGGAATGATCAACTGTGTGATCTGGTTCAATTACCGAATTTCCAAGATTTAAACTGTAATTATCAATTGGATCATCTGGCTCATTTTCCGGTTCTTGGATAAATGTTTTTGATTCTAACTGAGAAGATGAATCGAAATTTTTAGAGGTGCGTTTTGAGAATCTTTCTGTGTTAATTGTTTTAGGTTCGGGAGGATATTGACGGTAAAGCAGTTCCATTTCATTACCAGCTTTGTTGAAAATTTTAACTTGGTTAACAACAAAACTCTGAAATAGGCGGTAAAATACTAAACTGGCGATCGCTACTATTAATCCCGCTGCTGTACTAATTAATGATTCCCCAATCCCCGTGGTGACACCGGCTGTAGATTCAGTTCCCAAATCACCAATGCGAATTGCACCTAAAGAACGAATCAAACCCAGAACTGTACCCAATAATCCTAACAGTGGCGAAAGGGCAATCACCGCTTCTAAAAGTTTTTCACCCCGGCGCATTCCGGCTATTTCGTCCGCTGCGGTGGATTCTAGGGCTAATCTAAAGGTTTCTGGATCACTTTTTTGTAAGCTTAAAGGTGCGTATAAAAATCTGCCAATGGGCTGATTTTTGGCTTGTTCAGCTATTGCTTCAGCGATGCCCCAATCCTCACCAGCAGCATCCAGAACCCGATTGACTATTTCTTTTTCCTGAGCAAGAATCCGTAACCAGAACCACAGCCGTTCAAAAATCACACTTACTGATAGGACTGATAAAACTAGCAAAGGCCACATGGAGGGCCCGCCTTTCTTGAATAAATCTAAAATATCCACTGTGTGGGTTTCCTCTCTCCATTCCTAGTAGTCAAAGCATTTTCATTTTAGAGAGTTTTGCATTACTCACAAACTTTTCTAACTAATTACTCAGGAGTAACATCTTCTATACACAATATGACGGTTATTCCCACCGGGAGTTTAGAGGATTATTTGCCAAAATAAAAAAATCACTGGAGGTTAAGAACATGAACTTCTCAATTCAATCCCTGTACACATGGTATCGGAACACTCTACGCAATCCTAAATACCGTTGGTGGATAATTATCGGCACGGTAGCCTATTTAATTAGTCCTTTAGATATTTCTCCAGATTTTATTCCTATTATTGGCCAAATTGATGATGTTTTATTGTTAAGTTTATTCGTTTCCGAAGTTTCTTCCTTAGTTCTTGATGGTTGGAAGGCCAAAAAAGGAACTGTAGAAAATAGTACCAGCAATCCGGCTAATCATGCCCCTGCGGCTGGCGAAACTGTGGATGTTGATTCTATCCCCGTTAAGTAGTATTAGTAGGTTGGCGTTGAAAATTGTCGTCATAGCACTAGGCAAGAGGCAAGAGTAAAGAAGTTTTCAGCGATTTTACATTTCTTTACACAGTTTGGTTTTATTGTGTTCACCTAGTAAGTAGGTTGGGTTGACCCAAGGAAACCCAACACCATTTATTGGTATCTTACGGTTAATATGGGGTTTAGTTCCATTGCTTCGCAACGTTGACGCGAACAAACCAACCTATATTAAAATCAATAACCAATGTATTTTTCTTGGTTTCTTAGAGGTTGTTTGAAAAGTATCAGATGAAACCCATAATCTCCAAAAACCTAACCCCCCTGCCCCCCTTCCCTACCAGGGAATGGGGTTTTCAGAGCCTCTCCCCGCGTCGGGGAGAGGTTTGGAGAGGGGTCAATTTATACATTAAAAACTTTTCAAACATCCTCTCAGTGTTTACAATCTTTAATAGATACCCAACTAGACTCTGCTATTGGAGAACCATCTTCACCCAGCAAGCTATAGTGTTCCTTTTTCCAAATCGGCGCATTGTGTTTTAATGTATTAATAGCATACTCACAAGCGGCAAAAGCCTCACCACGATGAGGACAACCGATAGCCACAACCACACTAATTTCCCCCACAGACAATCTACCAATGCGATGATATATCACCACCCGACTCACATCAGGCCATTGATCACGAATATCATCAGCAATTTGATAAAATACCTGCAAAGCCATTGGTTCATAAGCTTGATATTCCAAAGCTACCACAGACTTACCATCAGTTTGATTACGAACCATACCACTCATTACTACCACCGCACCATTAGCAGGATTATCTGCCTGACTGTAGATTTCTTCCACAGACAATGGTGCTAATGTCATCCCAAAACTATCTTCAACCCTGGGTTTAGTTGTGATCATTTACATTCTCCTAACAGCATCCTAAAATCCCTTAATTCATCCATCTTTATCTGCGTTCATCTGCGTTCATCTGCGGTTAATAATTATTAGAATCTTATTTCCACTCACCAAGACTTCAAAAACCGTAAAATCAGTTAAACTAATTTTTTCATCTATTCATAAAAACCACAATCATCTCATGCAAGTGCAACTCAGTGGATCTAAAAATCCCCTCGCGTATCTACTATTAATTGCTCCTTTTTTCCTTTGGGGTACAGCAATGGTGGCAATGAAAGGCGTAATTCCTCACACCACACCCCTATTTATGGCTGGAGTCAGATTAATACCTGCGGGGGTGTTAATTCTCATGGTGGCTGCATTTATGGGTAAACCTCAACCTCAAAGTTGGTTAGGATGGTTGTGGATTATTATATTTGCTTTGGTTGATGGTACATTATTTCAAGGCTTTTTAGCCGAAGGTTTAGTCAGAACCAATGCTGGTTTAGGTTCGGTAATGATAGACTCCCAACCCCTAGCAGTCGCTTTACTTTCCCTGTGGTTATTTCAAGAACATATTGGATTATGGGGATGGTTGGGGTTAGGTTTGGGAATTACAGGAATTAGTCTGATTGGTTTACCCCAAGAGTGGATTTTTCATCTTTTTGACTCAGGAATCACCATTTCCATAGATAACTGGCAAGAGTTATTTAATCGCGGTGAGTTATTAATGTTACTCGCTGCTTTATCAATGGCTGTGGGAACAGTGATGATTCGCTTTGTGTGCCGATATGTAGATCCAGTAACAGCTACAGGATGGCACATGATTATCGGTGGCTTGCCTTTGTGGGGAATTTCTTCAGTATTAGAATCTCAACAGTGGGAAAATCTTGTCCTATTAGATTGGTTGGCATTAAGTTATGCTACTGTATTTGGCAGTGCGATCGCTTACGGATTATTTTTCTACTTTGCCTCTAGTGGTAATCTCACCAGTTTAAGTTCTCTGACTTTTCTCACACCCGTTTTTGCTTTAATATTTGGTTATATTTTTCTCAATGAAGTCCTGACTACTATTCAATGGTTTGGGGTTTTTCTGACCTTAATCAGTATTTATTTAATTAACCAACGGGAAAATATCGGCGGAAATCAGAAACCTACTATCACAGAAGTCAGGAGTCAGGAGTCAGGAGTCAGGAGTTAAGAGTTAAGAGTCTCTTACAGTATGGCTTTTACCGTGGATTCTTTATCTAATTTAAATTTAACAACCGCCAGTAATTCTCTCGATGTCTAACATTCAAAATCTCAAATCTACCCTCCTACCCCCACCCCTCAAACCCGGTGATTTACTGCGCGTCATTGCCCCCAGTGGTGCATTACGAGAAGTTGAGGCTTTTAATCAAGGTGTGGAAATTTGGAAGTCGCACGGCTACCGCATCAAAATCAGCGATAACATAGATAATAGACATGGTTATCTAGCTGGTACAGATGCCCACCGTCGTCAGCAATTAGCCACAGCATGGCAAGATTCAGAATGCCAGGGTATTCTCTGCGCGAGAGGTGGTTTTGGTAGTAGCCGGATTTTAGAAGATTGGACTTGGCAAGAAAATACCATTACCCCTAAATGGTTAATCGGGTTTTCTGACATTACAGCCATGCTTTGGAGTCTCTATAACGCCGGGATTGCCAGTGTACATGGTCCCGTCATGACTACCCTAGCCAATGAGTCAGAATGGTCAATCAAGCGGTTATTGGACATAGTAGAAGGTCGTCCCCTCGCACCTTTAAAAGGTTGTGGTTGGGGTGGTGGTACAGTGACGGGAATCTTGCTTCCTGGTAATCTCACAGTAGCAACCCATCTTTTAGGAACACCGATTTTACCCGACCTCGATGGTGTAATATTAGCCTGGGAAGATGTGACAGAAACACCTTATCGCATTGATAGGATGTTGACACAGTGGCGTTTGAGCGGGGCTTTATCTAAAGTTCGTGGTATTGCTTTGGGAGGGTTTACCAAGTGTGAAGCCCCACCTCACATACCTAGTTTTACTATAGAGGAAGTTTTGCGCGATTGTTTGGGTGATTTGGGTATTCCCATAGTTTCCAATCTCCCCTTTGGTCATGATAGCCCCAATGCTGCTTTACCTGTGGGGGTAAAAGCAATATTAGATGCTGAACAAGGAATATTGCATTTTTCCCCATAGACATAGGCCTTTTTGTGATGGGGTGTTGGGTTGCGCTATCGCTTAACCCAACCTACAAATCAAGGCTTTTTCCAATTTGGACAAGGTATTGCTATGAGGTAATCAATTCTAATCTGTGTAGTTCCATTTCTTGTTGTTTAAGACAATGACAAAATATAAATAACTGTAAATCTGCTAGAACTTGATTAAAATCATGATGATTGTATAAACCTGTTTTATTATTAGCATTTCTGAGTATTGTCAACCAATTTGCTACTTCTTTCATGTACTCTATAGATGTATCAATTTCCTGGGGATTATAAGATCCTATTTGTCTATGTAATGCTAATTCTTTATCCGTGGGTTGAATACCTAAATCATTGATTTGATCAGTAACTATTTTACAGGTCAATTTTTCAACTAAATTTGCGGCTTTTAGACTTATACAATGAGAATGTACACGATATTTAATTAAAACTTTGGGAAGATTCCAAACTTTGAATTTTTTTGATATTCTTACCCATAGATCATAGTCTTGAGCATTTGGATAATCTTTTCTATAAACCTCTCCATTTATCTCAACTGCGTTGATTGCACTTCTTCTCATCAAAACCGCTGAATGAGCAAAATAGTTATGGAATAACAGCCTACAAGGAATTTTTTGATCGGGTTCTTCCTCATTCCATACTTCACCCGTCAAATTATCATGATCATCCATTAATTCAACCCAAGATCCAACCATACCAAAATCTGGGTTATTTTCCATAAACTCAAATTGTTCTGCTAATCTTGATGGATAAGCATAATCATCACAATCTAAAACAGCAATGTATTCACCTGATGATTCTTGCAAACATTTATTTCTAGTTGTGGGTATCCCCAAATTAACATTGTTTTGAATTAATTTGATGCGTTTGTCTTTATAGGAATTAATGATTCTTACGCTGCTATCTGTTGAAGCATCATCTACAATGACAAATTCAAAATTCGTAAACGTTTGATTTAAAATACTTTTTATTGCTGTATCAAGATATTTCTCGCCATTATACACTGGCATGACAACTGTAATTTGAGGATTTAACTCTTGTTGAATAAGCTGATTTTGATTCATAATATTTAATGATTTTGAACAAATGGGTGATTTTTATAGTAATCCATAAATAACGTATAATATGCGAGTTATACCTAATTTCAGGGAACTTTTGTTCAACCTCAAAAAAATGCCTAGTATAAATTTTGACCCTAAGCCGACAATCTCGATTATTTTATGTACCTACAATCGAGCAAAATACTTAAACGACTGCATAAATAGCGTCCTTCAACAAACTTTTCAGGATTTTGAATTAATTGTAGTGGATGATGGTAGCCAAGATCATACTTTTGAAATTGTCAATAGTTACTTACAAAAATTTAATAATATCCGTTATCTTAAACATCAAAATCGGAAAGCCGCTTACGCCAGAAATGCGGGTATTCAAGCATCCTTTGGTAACTATATCACGTTTATTGACAGTGACGATACCTATAAACCCCATCATCTAGAGTCGCGGCTGGAATTTATGCAAGCTAATCCAGAGATTGATTTGATTGAAGGTGGATGTGAAATTGAGGAGGAATTTTCTGTTCCTGATTATTTTCAACCTGATCAAACAATTAATATTAGAGAATGCGTTGTCGGTGCTACATTTTTTGGAAAAAGACCGATGTTTTTTGAATTAAAGGGATTTAATAATATTCCCTATGGCGAGGATGCAGATTTATGGGAGCGTGCCGAAAAAATCTTCAAAACTCACAAAATCAAAGAGCCGGAAACTTATATTTATACGAGAGTAGAAGATAGTACCACCAAGATTTTCCTAGATAAAATGTCCTCTTCTAATTAACCTATTTAGATTTTATAATTTAGCAAAGAGCAATCGAAGCAAAATTATTAGTTCAGAGGGAACAGGGAACGGGCAACAGGGAATGGAAAAAACTCATGTTTAAAAACATAAGATTGAAATAATGACACTGTTTTTTTCGGGCTACGCATCTTTTAAAAACATCTTTTTTTAACTGAGCTTTAAACTGGTGAAACTTTAGTTTCTTATCTCTTCCCTGTTCCCTTTTTTTGTAATTTTTAATTCCTATGGTGTTTCTGGAAATGTTTGCACTTTACTATCAGGATTGAGAATAACTCGTATTCTCAAGTTTTGCCCAGATTTATTAGTAGAAACAAAAGGTTTCCCAATTTGGGGAATGCCACTACTATCAATGTATTCTCTGGCAACTTTATTTAAGGGCAAAATCTTTTCAATTGTACCATCAATACCCAATGTTAAACTATATTCTAAGGCTTGAGAGAGTCCAGTTGGTGGTTGCCAACGTTTGTTGAGGTATTCTCTCGCTTCTGCTACTTGAGGTGTATCAAATAAAGTCTTATTATTAGTAACTTGTGTACCTGACGTAGTTTTAGTTGCAGTTCTTAATTTCCTAATTAAATTCTCTTTATTTTCCTCTGGAGATCGCTGATCTGGCGTAGCGATACCTACAGTATCCTGCGGTAATTCCGGAGCAAAAGGAGTGGGAATTATGTTAGGAAGATTACTAAAACTATTGTTGGGGATAGTGGCAACAGACTGAGATGGTGGGGAAATATTAGATGGCAAATTCTGAGATTTAGGGGTATTCATGCCTTTTTTAGCCAGAATACTTGAAGAATTTGGTATGGCTTTTGCTACTTTCGGGCTATCAAGAATTTGTCGAGGAATAGGATAGGAAGAAGTATTGGATGGTTTGGTTAATGCCGGCTGAGATGTTGTGGTTGGTGTCCCAGGGATAGTTGTATTAGGAACGGAAAGCGGCGGTAAGGGCGTACTAAAGTTAGTAAGTGGTGGTATCAGTTGGGGTTGAGGCGTGATTAAAGGAAGTGGCGGCGTTGCTGTAGTGTCTTGTACAGAAGGTTCTATGTCCACTGGTTTGACGGACTCAGAACTATTTTTAGCTATTCTCTGCCGATTTTTCTGAATATTGTTGGCATATTGCCAGGTAAATGGTGTTAAACCGGCTGCTAATACCAAAACTGCGGCTATAGGGGCCCACTTAGGTAGATTCTGCCTGACAGTTTGACTACTAGTAGTTGGTAAAACAATCATATCAGATGTGTATTCATCTAAAGCTGTTGCTAAATCAAATAGTTGTAGTAAACTCAGTTTAATTACCTGTCCAGATGTCTGGTTAGCAAGATCACCAAAAAAGAGTTTGTGAGTTAAATTACTACTAGATTCTAAATAAACTTTCGTTTGGGGAATTTGAGTGTTAAAGGATCGTAAATTTTGGGTAGGAAAGGCAGACGGGGGAATATCGGGCGATTCTGGAGCTGCTTCTGATCCTGTATGGGGATAATCATTACCTGCTAAAGTGATACTAAAATCTTCGGCAGATTGTTGCAGCAGCTTTTGAACGTAAGTAGTAACAATATTACATAAAACTTCTAGCTGCTGGTGATCACCCTGGATGATAATTTTCTGTGCTTCTGGTAGTTGTGGATCATCAAATTGCAGACGAAAACTAGGATCATTAATAATAGTTTTGTCTGTCCACCGGGACAAAGGGGAGTTTTCCGCCCAGATTTCTAGTGTGCAAGTGGGGGGGGTATAGCGACGAATGACAGGATTTGATAGAGACATAACAACAATTTCAACGAAAAAAATAGGGAACTTTGGATTTTAGATTGGGAGTGAAAATCGCAAATCACAAATTATTTTGTGGAAAGGTCTATGAGTGCTAACCACAAACGACGGTGTCCACCGGCGGCACTATAAAAGAGTAAATTTATTAACAGTTTTAGGGCTAGGTGGGTAAGTATATCCCCAGGAGTGGCTTCTTCCTCTTCCATGCGTTCTTGGTAAGTATTACAAAAACTATCTATATAATCTCCCAATAACGCAGTTTGGTGAGGTTGTTGCTTATTTGCTGTCATCTGCTCTAATAAACCGACAGCCCGGCGAATTAATTCCTGGTGCTGCTTGGCGAGATAACAGATAATTAAAACTAGCGATCGCGCTTCTTCTACATCTAATTTTTTTCGTCCTCCTTGACTTTTGCGAAGGGGATTCGATTGCCGCAATCGCCACAGGGCTACCCGATCTGGTACTTTTGATTCTAAATCCAGACTAACTGCGGCTGATAGCATTGCCTCTGAACCAATGCCAGTTAAGGTCTCTAGGGCTAATAGCACTAAATCTAACTGAGTTTTGATATTTTCCCATTGAATTGTATTCGAGGCTGGGAGTTGACTTAAATCCTCCCAAGCTGATTTTGGTATAGTGGAATTAGCGGTTGAGTGCATAACTTTTAGCATAGATGATTAGGCTGAAAGACGCTGGTGTTGTTACCTATTTGGAAACGAGATTTGTTAGTAGGGGCGAAGCATTGGGAAGATAAATTATCGGTCATTGCCAAAAATAGTTCTCCAAATGCTTCGCCCGTACAGTTGTTAGTTGTAATAATTTTGCCTGTTCCCTGTTCCCTTTAGATATGAGCAATAGTGACACCACTACCACCATCGGCTTGTGCTGCTGGTTCGTAATGGGTAATTCTGGGATGTTGTTGTAAGAAAGCGTGAACTCCTTGCTTTAGTTTGCCAGTACCGTGTCCATGAATAATCCATAGGGGTCCAGCGGCTTCAGAAATGGCTTTGTCTAAGATATATTCGCCATCAGCTACGCGTTTTCCGCGCAAATCTACAGTATTTTGAGAGGTGCGAATGGCTGGGGCTGGTGGTGGTGTAACTACGGCTGGGGCTGGTTTTGCTTTAACTATGGGTTCGGGTTTTTGTCCATCTAATGATTCTATATCTTGGAGTTGGACTGTCATTTTCATGATGCCAAAACGGATGGCGAAATTGCCGTCAGCATCAGGAATTGTTAAGACTTCGGCGGTTTGCCCTAATTTGGGAATTCGCACGCGATCGCCGACTTTGGGCATAAACCCAGCTTTAGGTTTAGGTGGCGGGGCTGGCTCATATTTTTGAGCAATTTGACTTAGGGATGCGGTAGCTTGTTGGGCATCTTGGGCGTTAGGTGTGCCTTTTTGCAAGCGGCGGATAACTTGGGCAATTTCGCCTTTGGCTTGGGTAATTGCTTGTTGAACGGCAATTTCTTGGGAAGCCCGTAAATCTTTTTCTCTGGCTTCTAAAGCAGCGGCTTTGTCAGAAACTTCTTTATATAATCGTTCGGCTTGACGTAATAATTTTTGGGCTTCTGCGGCTTTGGTTTCTTGGTGGCGACGTTGGGCTTCTAAACCTGCAATGACTTGATTTACCTCGTCTGTGGCTTCTCCAACCTGAGTTTTAGCTGCTGCTACTACTTCTGGTTTTAACCCTAAACGCAAGGCAATACTCAAGGCGTTGGAACGTCCAGGAATCCCCCACAATAGCCGATAAGTGGGTGAAAGGGTGGTTTCGTTAAATTCTACGGAAGCATTTTCAAACTGAGGATTTTCATATTTTAAGGCTTTGAGTTCGCCAAAGTGGGTACTAGCCATTGTTAGCTGGGTATGATTGGCGAGATATTTAAGTAAAGCGATCGCTAATGCACTACCCTCAACCGGATCTGTGCCTGCACCAACTTCATCCAGTAATACGAGGGACTGGGGACTGGGGACTGGTAGTTTTATTTTTTCTTTTTCTTCCTCTTCCTCTTCCTTTCTCCTGACTTCTTCCTCTTCTTCTTTCTTTCTCCTGACTCCTGACTCCTGACTCCTGACTCCTTTCTCCGCCAATGCTTCTAATATTCGACTAATGCGGCGAATATGTCCTGAAAACGTGGATAAACTCTGTTGTAAAGATTGTTCATCGCCAATATCTGCTAAAACTTGCGAAAACCACGGCATTTCTACGGGTTCACGGGCAGGAACAAATAAACCCACTTTCGCCATGATAGCCGCTAATCCCAAGGTTTTTAAAGTTACCGTTTTTCCACCTGTATTTGGTCCGGTGATGGTGACTACCCGAATTTGGGGACTGATCAGCAAATCTACCGGAATGACGGGATTTCCTTGTTCGTGCTGCTGTTGCCATACTAATAACGGGTGGCGCAGATTTCGCAAGGTGATAATTTCATTGTCTTGGCGATTGATAAAGCGCGGGGGGTTAGAACCTATCCACAGACTATAACGAGCTTTCGCAACTGCTAGATCTAAGGTGGTGACAATGGCTAATAACCTTTCTAAATCTGGGGTAACTGCGGCTACTTTCTCCGTCAAAGTCCGACGAATGGCTTCGGCTTCGGTTTGCTCTTTTCTGAAGATTTGCCGCAGTTGATTACCCAAGGGAACGACACTGCTAGGCTCTATATACAGGGTTGCGCCACTGGTGGAGGTGTCATGAACAATGCCGGGAATTGCGTCCTTTTGGGGGGCTTTGACGGGGATGACAAAGCGATCGCTTCTTTGGGTAATTAACTGTTCTTGAATTGCTCCCGATTTTGCTTGGATAATATTTTGGAGTTTTTGAGTAATTTGGCTGCGGATTTTCCGCAATTCTACCCGAATTTCCCCCATTTTCTGACTAGCGCGATCAGTTACTTCTCCCCGTTCATCAATACAACGGTGGATTTCCTGTTCTAATTCTGGGTACGTCCGTAATTGGGAAACTAAATCGTTTAAAACTGGGACATTTTCTTGATTATCAATGACACGGCGTAAATTTCTTGTCCCTGCCAGGGTGGTAGCGATCGCTAATAGTTCCTCTCCAGGTAAAATACTTTGAAGTATTGCCCGTTCTAGGGAATCACCGATATCTTGGATTCCTTCAAAGGATAATCCTGGATGTAAACGACTTTCCAGTTCGTAAACTTCTTTGGTTTGCGCTAATAACTGTTCACTTTCTACCTGGGTTTCAGGAATCGGCAAGTCACGCGCAACTATTGCCCCTAGCTTAGTTGCCGCAAAGGTGGAAAGGTGCTGGCACAAGCGAGGCCACTCTAGTAATTCTAAGGTTTCAGATTGAATCAAGGTTTCAACAACTAATCTGAAGTTATCGTAACAATTTTAGCCGCCATCAGACTAAATCTTCAAGGATAAAATTTTTAGGTTTTGTTGTCACAAAAACGGTGACGTTGGCTGAATGCTGCCATCTATCCTAGATAATTTTCTTTGATTGATTATATTTTCAAGTTAAAATCAAGCATTACAGCACCTTTGACACAGATAGAATTTACATAATGAACGCTACACAAGAACAACTAAAACTAAAATTAACACAGGCTTTAGTAGCTGCTTTTGGTACAGATTATACCAATACAGATCCAATTTTGGTTTCTGCCAGTAATCCTAAATTTGGTGATTATCAGGCTAATGTGGCTTTATCTTTAAGTAAAAAGTTAGGAAAGCAACCGAGAATTATCGCTGGGGAAATTGTCAGTAAACTAGATGTATCTGATATTTGTGAACCTCCAGAAATCGCAGGTCCTGGTTTTATTAACCTCAAATTACAAACATCTTATTTAGAAGCACAACTTAACGCCATTCAATTAGATTCTAGATTGGGAATACCCACAGCAACAAATCCACAAAAGCAAATTGTTGATTTTTCTAGTCCGAATATTGCCAAAGAAATGCACGTCGGCCATTTACGTTCGACTATTATTGGTGATTCCATTGCCCGAATTTTAGAATTTTGTGGTCATGATGTCTTGCGCTTAAATCATGTTGGTGATTGGGGTACACAATTTGGGATGTTAATTACCTATTTGCGGGAAGTTTATCCAGACGCACTTACCACAGCCAACGCTTTAGATATTGGAGATTTAGTTAATTTTTACCGCAAAGCCAAACAGCGATTTGATGAAGATCCAGTTTTTCAAGAAACTTCCCGTCAAGAAGTTGTGAGATTACAAGCTGGTGCGGAAGATACGTTTCATGCTTGGAAATTGTTATGTGAACAATCTCGACAAGAATTTCAAATTATTTATGATTTACTCAATGTTGAATTAATAGAAAGAGGTGAATCTTTTTATAATCCATTATTACCAAAAGTCGTAGAAAATCTAGCAACAACGGGATTATTAGAATCAAGTCAAGGGGCAAAATGTGTTTTCTTAGATGGTTTTACAAATAGAGAAGGTAATCCTTTACCTTTAATTGTGCAAAAAACTGACGGTGGTTATAACTATGCAACCACAGATTTAGCAGCTTTAGGTTATCGCATTCAAGAAGATGAAGCCAAGCGGATTGTTTATGTGACAGACGAAGGACAATCTAACCACTTTGCCCAATTTTTCCAAGTAGCAAGAAAAGCAAATTGGATTCCTGAAGATGTGGAATTAGTTCATGTTCCTTTTGGGTTAGTGTTAGGTGAAGATGGCAAAAAATTCAAAACTCGTTCTGGTGATACTGTGCGGTTACGAGATTTGTTAGATGAAGCCATTAACCGCGCTCGTGCAGACATAGAAAATAGATTACAAGAAGATGAACGCACAGAAACAGAAGAATTTATGCAAAATGTTGCGGAAGTTGTGGGGATTAGTGCGGTTAAATATGCAGATTTAAGCCAAAATCGCACCAGTAGTTATGTCTTTAGTTATGACAAAATGTTATCTCTCAAAGGCAATACAGCCCCTTATCTTCTCTATGCTTATGTGAGAATTCAAGGAATTAGTCGTCAAGGGAATATTGATTTTACCAACTTAGGAATAAATCGCCAAATCTTGCTGAAAGAAGATGCAGAATTAACTTTAGCTAAACATCTGCTGCAACTTGATGAAGTAATTAAGGAAGTAGAACAGGATTTATTACCAAATCGTTTGTGTGATTATTTGTATCAACTCAGCGATAAGTTTAATAAGTTCTATGAAAATTGTCCTGTTCTCAAATCTGAAGAACCTGCTAGAACTTCGCGGTTAATGTTATGTGATTTAACTGCAAAAACTCTCAAGTTGGGATTATCTTTGTTAGGAATTAAGGTTTTAGAAAGGATGTAATATTAAGTCCTGACGATTATAAATCTCGGCTACACAGACAAAACCCACTTGAATCATGAAACTCTTGTAGTGCGGGCATCTTGCCCGCTACATAAGTACCTCATTAGAGCGAAATGTGCTGTAAGCATCGTCATACATATCATCAGCCAAAAAAACCAACTCCATAACCAGCAATTATGTCATCACGAAACCTCTACCTTTTCTAAATCTACACCCAGTCCTTGATCTAATTCTGGTAATTTTTTACCCAAAATCAGAACAGATACCATCATTAATAAACTCGTCACCATAATCACACTGATCACATTCGGATTATCAAAATTGCTCGTACCTATTAACAATGCTGCGGCAAAATTACGTTGTGCAGTTCCTACTCCTAAAACTCTTTGAGTATCAATACCAGGACCACCCAATAAATAACCTACAGTAAAAGAGAAGATAATAAAAATAGCACAAATAAAGATCACTCCAGTTTTCAATAAAACAAGAATTTCATTAAAGTGTACTATCAATCTCACTCCTAAACCTAAAAGCAATCCAAAATTAGATATTTTGAAAGTAATTGTTTGGAGATTTAAAGCGATATCCTGATATGTTGCCTTAATTAATAACCCAATTCCTAATGGTGTTAGCATCATTAATATTAAAGGTTTAGCAATATCCCAAGAATTGACTTCTACACCTTGCAAAACTAATGGTAATACAATTGGCATATAAAAAACAGTGCCGAACATTAACATCATCATCAACCCTGTAGCAAAAGCTAAATCCCCCTTAACTATTTGGGCAAGTTTAGGTAAAGCTGGCGGACCAGATGCTAATGCCATAATGATCAAACCATCTTTCACAGGTTCATTAACAGGTATTACTTGCAGCAGCAAATATACAAAAAGTGGCACTAAAACAAAATTTGTTAATAGCGACAAAACAACCAAACGAATATTACGAAGAGGTTGCCAAATCTGTTGAACAGTTAACTTTAAACCTGTACCAAACATAGTGGCAACAACAAAAGCCAGAAATGCAATTTTGTCAAGAATGGGGATAATTTCATTCATAAATTTCTTATTTCGCGCCAACAGGCAAAGAAGAAGAGAATATTCAATATGATTCTGTTAAGCCTCAAAATCTTTGTTAAAACGAACCACAGAGGCACAGAGGACACAGAGAGAAGAAAATAATTGAGTATGATTTTTAAAATATACTCTGTGTTGCTCTCTGCGCCTCTGCGAGAGAAAACAATTACTTCAAATTCAAAGTAACTTTCTGTAAATTACCTGTGAACGCAAACGGTACTTGATAAGTTTCCACAATCGGAGTACCTGTATCTCGACCCACATCAAAAGTTTCATTTAAAGCCAAACGGTAGGGTAAAGTTTTTTCAATTCGACCCTCAGCCACCTGTTGATCATTAATGAATAACTTCCCATTTCCACCAGCACCAACTTCACCACCGTCATAATCAAAATTAAATTTGATTGTTGATTTACCTGATGCTAATTTTTCAGGAGATTGAATAATATAGCGTTCGGAATTAGCAAAGTTATAAACGTAGGTTGGTTTACTATCTTCTAGGAAAAAACCCCAACCAGCAAAACGTCCTCCTTGAGTTAAGAGAACACCTTCAGCACCACTTTCGGGAATTTCCACATCAGCCGTAATGCTAAAAGATCTATTTTTCAGACTTGGGGCGCTACCTTCGGGAATCCTGACTCCACTAGAATAGTAAGTAAAAGTTGTGCGCCCTGCGGCTGGGGAAGGACGACTTTGGACATCAAAACGTTCAGAAAGGCGATCATCTAATGGTAAAACTTTGTGTTTACGCGCTTCTGATAAAAATAAATTTTGTAGTTTTTCCAGTTTTTCTGGATTCTCAGATGCTAAGTTATTCGCTTCGCTGAAATCTTCCTCAATGTTGTATAGTTCCCAAGGATCTTTCTCGAAGTCAGCATTAATTGTACCCTGCCAAGGTAATCGAGGATGACGCGCCGCAGCTATCCATCCATTATTATAAATAGCCCGGTTTCCGAACATTTCAAAATACTGAGTTTTACGCTCAGAAGCAGCTTCAGGATCATTAAATGTGTAAACTAGGCTAGTACCTTCAATCTTCTGTTGTTTCACTCCATTAACTTTTGTAGGTGCAGTAATTCCCGCAGCTTCAAAAATAGTTGGCGTAATATCAATAACATGATGGAATTGGCTACGAAGTCCGCCTTGATCTTTAATGCGATCGCCCCATGCAATAATTAAGGGGTTACGAGTTCCACCAAAGTGAGAGGCTATTTGTTTTGTCCATTGGAAGGGAGTAGTACCAGCCCAAGCCCAAGCTGCATGATAATGATTAAAGGTTTTGGGACTACCTAAGTCATTTAAAGAAGCTAACAGTTGTTCTCGACTTTCGGGTACTTTATTGAAGACTTTTAATTCATTGACGCTACCTGCTAAACCACCTTCAGCACTAGCACCGTTATCACCAACGATGTAGAAAACTAGGGTATTATCTAATTCCCCGATTTGGTCAATGGCATTAATTAATCTTCCTACTTCATGGTCTGTATATGCTAAAAATCCCGCAAATACTTCCATTTCATGGGCATAGATTTTTTGATCATCTGGAGATAAG
Source organism: Dolichospermum flos-aquae CCAP 1403/13F (assembly GCF_012516395.1). GTDB lineage: Bacteria > Cyanobacteriota > Cyanobacteriia > Cyanobacteriales > Nostocaceae > Dolichospermum > Dolichospermum lemmermannii. The sequence continues at coordinate 5,066,336 of NZ_CP051206.1, read as the reverse complement.
GAATCCCACGCTGGTAATTCTTTCGGACGGGGAGTAAGTTGGGCATTAGCAGGAATTACACCCAATTGTTTTTGTCGGGCAAAGGTTTCTTCTCGTAATTTATCCCAGCCTTGATTAAACTTGCCTTGATACTTGTCTATCCAGACTTTAGGAGCGTGATGAGGTGCATGGGTAGCACCGGTAGCCAAATAGGTAAAGAAAGGCTTATCGGGGGCTATAGACTGTTGAGAATGAATCCAGCTAATGGCATGATCTACTAAATCTGGAGTCAAATGGTAATCAGGGTTATTAGTTGGTGGTGCAATTCGCTTGGTATTTTCGACTAAAGCCGGACTCCATTGGTTAGTATCACCACCCAAGAAACCGTAAAAATACTCAAATCCCAACCCTGTTGGCCAGCGGTCAAAGGGTCCAACCGCACTGGTTTCATAATCTGGGGTATTGTGCCATTTACCAAAAGCTGCGGTATTATAGCCGTTTTGCCGCAATACTTCCGCTACGGTGGCAGCACTCTTAGGTAAGATAGTTGTGTAACCGGGAAAACCAGATGCTAACTCTGCAACTACACCTGTACCCACGGAATGATGATTGCGTCCAGTTAATAAAGCTGCTCTGGTAGGTGAACAAAGGGCTGTAGTGTGAAATTGGTTGTAACGTAATCCCTTTTCCGCTAAATGAGTCAAATTCGGAGTTTCTATAGCACCACCAAAGGTACTCGCTTGCCCAAAACCCACATCATCCAATAATACTAATAGTACATTGGGGGCTTTTTCCGGGGCTTTAATTGGTGCGGGAAAATCCGGTGTTGATTCTTTGTAAGTTAAACCGATTTTACCTTGGAAAGATGGTGGATTAATCGGTAATACTTTGCCCGTATCTGCTAATGCGGGGCTTGTTACCATCAACCATGTGATGAGGAAAGATAGAGACAGCACCCGTAGAATTGAACTTGACATACAATAACCTTGTATAAAAATTAAAAACTTTGCGCCTTTGCTCCTTCGCGTCTTTGCGCGAAACTTAATCTTTTAACGAACCACAGAGGCACAGAGGACACGGAGATAAGAGGGTTCGAGAGATATTTTGCGTTAGTCTTGTAAGTTCTTTACCAAGCGAAATCCGATATGGGTTGTTCCGGTATCAGGAGATTCTGATTCTCGTGCGGCTGGACGGTAGCGGCTACAATAGTTTGGCGCACATAGATAAGAGCCTCCTTTAATAACGTGCAGGGCAGTTTCTGTGGGGTTAACAGATACACGACTTCTTTGAGAAGTCGGGTATCTATCGTTGAACAAGTCGGAAGTCCATTCCCAAACGTTACCGGTCATGTCGTAAAGTCCATAACCATTGGCTGGAAAAGAGCCTACTTTTGCAGTTCCTACATAACCGTCGGCTTTGGTGTTGAAAAAGGGAAAGATTCCCTGCCAAGTATTGGCTTTTTTAGCTGAATACTGATTTCCCCAGGTATAAGTTGCCCTATCCAATCCACCACGAGCGGCGTATTCCCACTGTGCTTCTGTTGGTAGTAATTTTTCTACCCATTGGGCGTAGGCTAGAGCATCTTCGTAGGCAATATGTACAACTGGATAATTTTCTTTCTCTGTAATGCTGCTATCACTGCCAAAGGGATGCTGCCAATTAGCACCAGGAGTCCAATGCCACCAACTGAGAATTTGAACTTGTTTAATGCCTTGTTTTGGCATTTGAAATACCAGTGAACCTGGTAATCTCTGCTCGTCGGGTAAGTCGGGAAACTGTTCTTTTGATAAAGGGCGTTCTGCAACTGTTACATAGTTTGTGGCTTTGACAAACTCTGCAAATTGGGCGTTTGTCACCTCATATTTATCAATGCAGAAGGAGCTAACTGTGACGTTTTCTCCTGTTCGCTCTTCCTCAAAACCAGAATCATCTGCTCCCATTTTGAATGTACCTCCAGAAATCAATATCATTCCTGGAGAACAGGGATTAATGGTATCTGCTAATGCTGGTGAATTGGTAAATAGTGATATGAGTGCAACTACCTGAATCAGCAGTAATATTAGAAACCGCATTTTACGCCGTTGGGACTGTTAAACCGAGAATTTTAGCAAATCTCTCTACATAGAATTCTGTAGGATTAGCAACTTGTTGAATGGATTCACGTTGGCGCAAATTTTCCCACCATTGCTGCAATTTGGGTGTTTCTGTTGGCAGTGTAAAATTACGGAACTTTTCTAAAACTGGTAATCTTTCAAACCAAGGATAGAAGCTAATATCCACTAAACTCAAATTTTCCCCTAACCAGTAAGGAGCATTACCAGACAGCTTACCTAATCCTTCTTCTTCAATATACAAAAGAGATTCTAAAAACTCTCTTCGTCCCTGTTCCTGTTCCTGTGTATCTTTACCACGCAGCAATTTACCAAAGGCTGGGACTAAACGAGTATTAGCATAGTCAATCCAAATCCTAGCAACTGCTTTTTTAGCAGGATCATGAGGTAATAAAGCGGGTTCTGGGAATACTTCTTCTAAATATTCATTGATAATTGTAGACTCGTATAGTTCTATATCTCCGTGCTTAATCGCTGGAACTTTACCGTAACGAGAAACTTGGGTAAAAGCTTCTGATTTATTCTGTAAATCAATTTCAATGGGTGTAAAATCAATTCCTTTTTCCAGCAACACCACACGGGTTCTTTGGGAGAAAGTAGAGGCTTTAGCGAAATAAAGTTGGATGTTGCTCATAAAATACTTTCCTTTCCTTGATTGGGATTTGTTTGAATTTTTAGTTAATTGCAAAAATTGCAAGTTAAATGACAGCCAAAGATAGAAGTGAAGCAATTTCACTCCTACGATTTACATTTTCGACTGGTAAACTACCAGGGCTTTAAATTAACTACGGTTTATTGGTCGGATTAGCGTATTATATTAGGAGTATTCCATAGTTTTTACTAAAAAACAAGTCTTTTAGCAAACATTCTTCTCCAAACGTAGAGCCAAAATGCCCAACAATTTAAGAGGGTGTTTGAAAAGTCGGTGAGTGAGTAAAAAAGCTCTCCCAGTGTAAGTTGTGAATAGAAAGAACACAGCACAAAAGAGAGTAACATGAGTAAAGCATACCCTACCACTTGACTCACGCCCAATATGAATTAATAAAAATGGTCGTGAAAAAGGGAAACAGAACTATATTTGTGTAAGTTTCTGCTTTTCTTGCAAGTTCAGTCCCTTTAGGGCTGAGTTACTGACTGTGACAGATGGGTAAATCCAGAAATTATTCCTCGACAATTTCCACTTCCCTTGGTTCTGCTGGTGCTTCAGCAGAAGTATTGGCTTCGGGACTGAGGTGATTTTTCAGTTTGAGTTTTAGGTCGTCTGAAATGGGCAAATCTTTAATTTCTTTGAGCAGAAATCTGACTGATTCGGTTTTGCTACGTTCTGTATATATAGCCTTGAGAATAGCTTCAATTCCATAGCCTGCTACAGTATCCCCTACAACTGTTGTCAGACCAAGCAGACCTATACCTCCGAGGATACCAAACGGTCTTCCCACAGATGTGAGGGTAGCAACAATAGCAGCATTACTACCTGCTGATGAAACTGCTAAAACCACGAGAATTATGCTAACTTGCGAAACTTTTTCGATTTAGTCTGTTGTTTTTCGAGCTTATTAGTAAAGAATATGGGAATTCGCTGCTCGATATCGTAGCTCGTTACGAAAACTTCTTTGAGATTATTTTCTAAAGGGCTGTCGCCAAAATATTGCTTGATAATTTCTTCTCTCCCCTCTGAAGAATATTTTGGTTGAACGAATATATCCTCTAGCTGTCCGAGTAATTGTTCCCAGAATGGCTCGTAAAATATCTCAGCCCCATATTCCAAATATATTTGCAGAAGTTCTTCAGCACTGTATTGGGCGACGGGTGGGCTATCAGATCCTGCTAAATCTAATCGCGGTTTAGTTAGTCCGAGTGCGAGAATTCCTCCGCTGGAACTACCTGCAATTAAATCGAACAAACTAAAAATCTGTTTTTGTGTCCGCTTTTCAATTTCAGTCAAGATGATTGCGGGGATAATACCCCGAATACCACCGCCATCAATAGCAAGTATTTTATATTTGGGATTTGCTGTATTATTCATAGTTTGTTTCGATTCCTCTTGAGAGGGTGTTTGCGCTTGTTCCTGTTGTTGAATATTGTCTGGGATTGGGTATTCGGTAGTTTGGGCGATTTCGGCTATCTCTGCAGGTGAACTACTTGGTCTGTGTCCCTCGCTGGATGATTGTGCGATCGCAAATAGAACTTGTGCTAAATTCCAACTGGGATCACCATACAAGGTTCCATTATGGGTATTTCCACTCTGGTCTTGGACAGTTGTTCCTTCTCCTTCGTTTAATCTCCAGTAGGCTACTAATCCTGGTTCATTTCCAACTAGAGGACTAGAGCGATGCGTTTGGATTTGGTCTTGAGTGCAGGGATAATTCCAGACGCTAATATTTGCCAACTGTCCTGTAAAGTATACATTATTGTGTAAAGTCGCCCCCATGGTTATAGGACTAGTTGCTTTGTTCAAAGAAGAACCTGTCAAAGACCCAGTATATTCATGGTCATCAAGATATATAGTCAGTTGACCGCCATTAAAAACAATGGCAAAGAAGTGCCATTGTCCGATGGTTAATTCTCCATTGCCAAAGGTTTTAATAACATTGTCAATATTTTCATCAATGTATACATCTAAATTACCTTCTTCACTGATGCCAAATTCAAAATTATCACTGCATCGGTCTGAAGAACGGGCAAAAAATACATTGTGTGCCCCGTATGTAGTTGCTTTATTGGTGAGTTGATGCGGATTCACCCATCCGGAAATCGTAAAGGCTGAACTCCCCTGAGCAAACACACCACCAATATCATTTTTGCCAAAATTTATGTAGTCATCTTGACCATCAAATGTCAGAACTGATTGGGTATTTACTTGATTTGTCACAACATTTTCATCTCCAAATCATATAATTTGTAATTAATCAACGAACTATATACATAATTTATTTTTATCTATCAGGCAATATAGCTTGTTGGTAAATATATTGACTGTTGCTGCAATACTCACACTACAAGTGTCGTAGTTTCTAAATGCTGACTGATCATTCTTTCCTATAAGACTTGTACACTGATCCCAATGCTATGGTAGTTTTGTGCCAAAATCCCATAGGAGTCCCATATATTTTTAACTCCAACGCACTTAACCTAGACTTTTAAATAATCTCAGCTTTATCAAAAAAATGCAATAGATAGCAGGTAAGACTTATGCTTATCTATCTAACGGTGCATCTTTATATCCCACATTCCGCACCCTAACTGTCACATTGTTGACACTCCCCGGTCTAAAGCAAGTCAGGCATTGCTACGCAATGCTTACTCAGGGACTTTCAAACTTCCCAGTCTTTCTTGTAAGGTGCATTAAACCGCAAAAATCTAGCAAATAAACAGATTGTTGATATCTGATGCACCCTACAATAGATTTTTGGTGTGACACTTGCGTAAGTTCTAAGAGTGAGTCATAAATTGAACAAAATATATTTATAACTTACGCATTGACAAATGAGGGAAAATTCTTATACGGTAATCAGTTGTTGAACTCATACGTAAGCATTTTAAATAACTAAAATAGACAAAATAGTTAAAAAACTCGCTATTATGGCTAATCATCAAAATAAATTTAATTGCTTTATTATTGGCGAGGGAACTTTACCGATTCAATGTGCTGAAATACTGATCAATCAAGGTCACGTAATTTACGGCATTATCTCCGCAGATGCATCGATAATTAACTGGGCTGAGGGGAAAAACATACCTTATATTAAGCCAACAGATCATCTCGGAGAATTTTTAAGCCAGCAGCCTTTTGATTACCTGTTCAGTATTGTCAATAGGTATGTTTTACCCCAGGAAATTCTAGAGTTACCACGCCAATTTGCGATCAACTATCATGATGCCCCCCTACCAAGATATGCAGGAGTCAATGCCACTTCCTGGGCGTTGATGAATCAGGAGAAGACTCATGGGGTGACGTGGCATATAATGGCCGCTATGGTTGATGCGGGCGATATCCTGAAGCAGGTAATTATCGATATTGCTGATGACGAGACAGCTTTGACTCTGAATGGGAAATGCTATGAAGCTGCTATTAATGCATTTGCTCAAATAGTTGATGAGCTATCCTCTGGTACATTTGTAGCAACCAAAGTAAACCTGAATGAGCGCACCTATTTTTCCCGCTTCAAAAGGCTGAGGGCAGGCGGAATCATCTCATGGAAGCGTTGTGCTTATGAGTTAGACGCCCTGATTAGGGCTTTAGATTTTGGTTCTTATCCCAATCCATTAGGTCGGACTAAATTGGCTATAGACAGCAATTTGTTTATAGTCTCTAAGCTTGAGGTTCAGGGTAACTTGTCCAACTACCCTCCGGGAACGATCACAAACATTGAACCTACTTATATCACAGTTTCTACAGCAAGTTATGATATTGCACTACGTCAGGTACTGGCTATTAATAGTCAAGCACTATCAATTTCATATCTGGTGGAGAAATTTGGCTTGCAAGTCGGGTATCAGTTTTGTGATCTTGAGCCTAATCAGGTCAAGCAGATTGAGAAGTTTGATCAGTCAATTGTTAAGCATGAAGCTTTTTGGGTAGAAAGGCTAGGAACCTTAGAGTCCATCACTGTTCCTGAGGCAAAGCAGACAGCATCATTACACCTGAAAGAACCACAGTATGCCAGAGCCAGGATGTTTGTACCCGATGAGGCAATTACCTTATGGTTACAACGCCATCCCCAATGGCACTGAAGTGATTTTCTCGCAGCTGCTTTTATTACTTATCTGGCTCGAATTGGTGGCAGCGGATGTTTTGATATCGGATTTAAAGATATTGAATTACAACGACAGTTGGTCGGACTCGAAAGCTTGTTTGCGTCAGTTGTTCCTTATCGGGTAAATATAGATTACGAGCAAAGTTTTGCGGCTTTAAAAAAACAGTTCGAATTTACCCAACTTCCCCTAACTTATGTCCGGGATGTGGTGACTAGGTATCCATCTCTTCGTTCGTTGTCCGATCGGGGTAGTGAGCAGTTTTTCCCAGTGGTTGTAGAGCGTGTGGAAAAACTAGAGGACTACCAAAGTCCGTTGGGAAGTGATCTAACTTTCATAATTTCCTCAGATGGGAAGAAATGTTGTTGGTTCTATAACACCGATGTATTGAATGATGACAGTATTGCCAGAATGCAAGAGCAGTTTACTGTTTTTCTGCAAGGTATTCTCACGGAACCTGACCAGTGTATTGCTTACCTGCCTTTGTTATCTGAGCAGCAGCGGCGGGAGATTTTGCTGGAGTGGAATGATACTCAGGTGGATGATCCCCAGGATAAATGTATCCATCAGTTATTTGAGTCGCAGGTTGATCTGACCCCGGATGCAGTGGCGGTGGTGTTTGAAAATCAACAACTTACCTATAGTCAGTTGAATTGTCAGGCTAATCAATTAGCGCATTACTTACGCTCTCATGGTGTGGGTGCGGATGTGCTGGTGGGGATTTGTGTAGAGCGTTCTTTAGAGATGGTAGTGGGACTACTAGGCATTCTCAAAGCGGGTGGAGCCTATGTACCAATTGACCCTGAATATCCACAAGAGCGTCTGACTTTCATGCTAGAAGATGCTCAAGTTTCGGTATTACTAAGTCAACAAAAATTAGTTGAAAAATTACAAACCCATCAAGAAAATATTGTCTGCTTAGATACCGCATGGCAACTAATTTCTCAGTTGAGTCCAGAGAATCTCATCTCTGAGGTGCAAGGACATAACTTGGGTTATGTGATTTACACATCTGGTTCTACAGGTCAACCAAAAGGTGTGGCCATGAATCAGCTTGCTCTTTGCAATCTGCTCCTGTGGCAACGGCAAAATGTCACAATTTCTAGTGGGGCAAAAACCCTGCAATTTGCGCCGATTAGCTTTGATGTTTCCTTCCAAGAAATCTTCTCAACCTGGTGTTCTGGGGGGACATTGCTGTTGATTGGAGAGCAATTGCGCCGAGAACCATTGGCTGTGTTAGGTTTACTCCAAGAACAAGCTGTTGAGAGACTGTTTCTTCCCTTTGTTGGTTTACAGCAACTAGCCGAGGTGGCTATTGAGCGGGAATTAGTTATTAGTAATCTGCGCCAAATCATCACTGCGGGGGAACAGTTGCAGATTACTCCTGCCATTTCTCAATGGTTGAGCCAGTTAACTGATTGTACTTTGCACAATCATTATGGACCATCGGAAAGTCATGTCGTCACCAGTTTTACTCTGACTAATTCCGTGGAAACTTGGCCGCTGCTGCCTCCCATTGGTCGTCCCATTGCCAATACCCAACTTTATATCCTTGACGAAAATTTACAACCAGTACCAGTAGGTGTACCAGGAGAATTGCATATAGGTGGAGTCGGATTAGCACGCGGCTACCTCAACCGACCAGAGTTAACACAAGAAAAATTTATCGCCAATCCCTTTAGCACCTACCCTAATTCCCGTCTCTACAAAACCGGGGACTTAGCCCGTTATTTGCCAGATGGCAATATCGAATACTTGGGTCGCAGCGATAATCAAGTAAAAATCCGGGGATTCCGCATCGAGTTGGGCGAAATCGAAACAGTCCTCAGCCAATATCCCCATGTGCAAGCATCTTGCGTGATTGTCCGTGAAGACATTCCTGGGGACAAGCGCTTAGTTGCCTACATTGTGTCGCAAAAAGAGCAGAGAGCCACTGTCAGCGAACTGCGTAGCTTCCTCACACAAAAGCTGCCAGAATACATGGGTCCCCAGGCTTTCGTCATTTTAGATTCCTTACCCCTCACCCCCAATGGCAAAGTAGACCGCCGCGCTTTGCCCATACCAGATTTACACGCTGAACTCACAGACCAGTACGTAGCTCCACGCACTCCCACCGAAGAAATCCTGTCACTAATTTGGGCACAAGTCCTCAAACTAGAGCAAGTAGGTATTCATGATAACTTCTTTACCTTTGGCGGACACTCCCTACTAGCAACCCAATTGGTTTCTCGCATCCGCACTAGCTTCAAAGTAGAACTACCGTTGCGTAGTTTATTTGCTGCACCGACAGTTGCTCAATTGTCTCCACATATTCAACGGTTGCAGCAACAAGAGTTAGAACTGACTTCCCCACCCATTTTACCAAGGGACGAGAATGCAGAATTACCCTTGTCTTATGCCCAACAGCGGTTGTGGTTTTTAGACCAGTTACAACCGAACAGTTCCTTGCTTATTCTCAAGGTCTACCTTCTCCCTTAGCCCCACTGCCGATTCAGTACGCAGATTTTGCAATTTGGCAAAGAAACTGGTTAGTCGAGGATGTACTGCAAAGCCAACTGAGTTACTGGCAACAACAACTAAAAGATGCCCCAGCCCTGTTAGTGCTGCCCACAGACCGACCCAGACCTGCTGTGCAAACCTTCGTAGGCGCATATCAAGATTTTGCTCTTTCTGTGGAATTAACTCAAGGGTTAATGCAACTGAGTCAGCAACAAGATTGTACTCTGTTTATGACGCTGTTGGCAGCATTTGATGTATTACTGTATCGCTACACAGGAACAGAAGACATTTTGGTAGGGACTCCAATTGCTAACCGCGATCGCAGTGAAATAGAAGGGTTAATTGGCTTTTTTGTCAATACTTTAGTGATGCGGAGTAATTTATCGGAAAATCCCAGTTTTGCGGAATTACTCACTCGTGTTCGGTCTATGGCTTTATCCGCCTATGCTCATCAGAATTTGCCATTGGAAATGCTGGTGGAAGCATTGCAGCCAGAACGCGACCTTAGTCATACACCCCTATTTCAGGTGATGTTTGCCCTCCAGAATCCTTACCTGTCAGAAGTAGAGTTGAGTGGGTTAAGTATTAGTTCATTGCCAATAGAAGGTGCAACGGCAAAGTTTGATCTTACCTTAGCAATGGAGAACACAAGTAATGGATTGATTGGGGTGTGGGAGTACAATACTGACTTGTTTGATGCCAGCACTATTGAGCGCATGACTGGTCATTTTCTGACACTACTTTCGTCAATTGTGGCTAATCCTCTGGAACAGATTTCCCAATTACCTTTGTTAACAGAACCAGAGAAACAGCAGTTATTAATTGAGTGGAATCATACTCAGGTAGATTATCCTGTTGATCAGTGTATTCATCAGTTATTTGAGCAGCAAGTCCGGCGGACACCGGATGCAGTGGCGGTGGTATTTGAAGAGCAACAACTTACATATCATGAATTAAATTGTCGAGCTAATCAGTTGGCGCATTACTTGCAGTCTTTGGGTGTGGGAGCCGATGTGCTGGTGGGTATTTGTGTGGAGCGCTCTTGGGAGATGATTGTGGGATTACTGGGTATTCTCAAGGCGGGTGGGGCTTATGTGCCGCTTGACCCAGATTATCCAACTGAGCGTTTGACTTTTATGTGGGCAGATGCTCAAGTTTCAGTCTTATTAACCCAACAGCATTTAGTCGAGAAATTACCTGAAAATCAAGCGCCTGTCGTCTGCTTAGATACCGACTGGCTGCTGATCTGTGAATCTAGTCAGGAGAGTCCAATCACTGAGGTACAACCTGGTAACTTAGCTTATGTGATTTATACCTCCGGTTCTACTGGCACACCCAAGGGGGTAATGCTCTCTCACAGTAACCTTTGCAACCATATGTCCTGGATGCAAGCAACATTCCCCCTGACGGAAAAAGACAAAGTATTGCAAAAAACTCCCTTTGGCTTTGATGCGTCAGTTTGGGAATTCTACGCTCCATTATTAGCCGGTGGACAGTTGTTAATAGCTAAACCAGGAGGTCATACTGATAGTGCTTATCTGTTAAGGTTAATTGCCCAACAGCAGGTAACGATTGTTCAACTTGTCCCATCTTTGTTACAAATGCTTTTAGAGCAGGGAGGAATCGAAACTTGTCACTCCCTCAAACACGTCTTCTGTGGAGGTGAAGTCTTACCAGTTGCTCTACTTGAAGGCTTGTTAAGCAAGCTAGATGTGAACTTACACAATCTTTACGGACCGACGGAAACTTGTATCGATGCAACTTTCTGCAATTGTCAGCGAGAGATATATACACAAATTGTCCCCATTGGTCGCCCAATTTCCAATACCCAAATTTATATCCTTGACCAAAATTTACAAGCATTACCCGTTGGTGTACCAGGCGAATTGCATATAAGTGGAGCCGGATTAGCCAGAGGCTACCTCAATCGCCCCGAATTGACACAAGAGAAATTTATCGCCAATCCCTTTAGCACCTACCCTAATTCCCGTCTCTACAAAACCGGGGACTTAGCCCGTTATTTGCCCAATGGCAATATAGAATACCTGGGACGCATTGATAATCAAGTAAAAATCCGTGGTTTCCGGATCGAATTAGCAGAAATTGAAGCGGTACTGAACCAAAGAGATGATGTACAGGTAGCTTGTGTTATCGCCCGTGAAGACGACCCTGGGAATAAACGGCTAGTAGGCTACATTGTGCCGTCTTCCCAGATGACTTGTACTGTTAGTGAATTACCGCAATTCCTCAAGACAAAACTGCCAGATTACATGGTTCCCAATATCTTTGTGATCCTGGATTCCCTCCCCTTAACCCCTAATGGCAAAGTAGACCGCCGCGCTTTACCTGTTCCCGATTTACAGGGTCAAGGAACCGACAAATACGTAGCTCCACGCACCCCCACCGAAGAAATCCTGTCACTAATTTGGGCACAAGTCCTTAAACTAGAGCAAGTAGGCATTCATGATAACTTCTTTACCTTTGGCGGACACTCCCTACTAGCAACCCAATTAGTTTCCCGTATCCGCACTAGCTTCAAAGTAGAACTACCGTTGCGTAGTTTATTTGCTGCACCGACAGTTGCTCAATTGTCGCCACATATTCAACGGTTGCAGCAACAAGAGTTAGAACTGACTTCCCCACCCATTTTACCAAGGGCAGAGAATGCAGAATTACCCTTGTCTTATGCCCAACAGCGGTTGTGGTTTTTAGACCAATTACAACCGAACAGTGCCTTATATAATATCCCCATAGCTTTGCGTCTAGTCGGAACTCTCAATCAAGCAGCCTTAGCACAAAGCTTAGAAGAAATTATTCATCGTCACGAAGCATTACGCACCAATTTCATTACAGTTGATGGTACACCAAGGCAAGTCATTCAAACAGCAACAAATTGGACAGTATCAGTTGTTAACTTCAGGCATTTATCCACCAGCGCACAAGAAATAGCTGCACAGCAATTGGCACAAAAACAAGCTATTCAATCCTTTGACTTGGCAAGTGAAGTATTAATCAGAGTAACATTAGTAGTGCTTTCTGAGACAGAACACCTGTTGAATGTGTGTATGCACCACATTGTCTCTGATGGCTGGTCAATGGGTGTGTTTGTCGCAGAACTGGCAGCATTATACAATGCTTATTCAATAGGTCTACCTTCTCTGCCAGACGCTACGCGAATACCTTTAACTCCACTGCCGATTCAGTACGCAGATTTTGCAATTTGGCAAAGAAACTGGTTAGTCGGAGATGTACTGCAAAGCCAACTGAATTACTGGCAACAACAACTAAAAGATGCACCAGCCCTGTTAGTGCTGCCCACAGACCGACCCAGACCTGCTGTGCAAACCTTCGTAGGCGCATATCAAGATTTTGCTCTTTCTGTGGAATTAACTCAAGGGTTAATGCAACTGAGTCAGCAACAAGATTGTACTCTGTTTATGACGCTGTTGGCAGCATTTGATGTATTACTGTATCGCTACACAGGAACAGAAGACATTTTGGTAGGGACTCCAATTGCTAACCGCGATCGCAGTGAAATAGAAGGGTTAATTGGCTTTTTTGTCAATACTTTAGTGATGCGGAGTAATTTATCGGAAAATCCCAGTTTTGCGGAATTACTCACTCGTGTTCGGTCTATGGCTTTATCCGCTTATGCTCATCAGAATTTGCCATTGGAAATGCTGGTGGAAGCATTGCAGCCAGAACGCGACCTTAGTCATACACCCCTATTTCAGGTGATGTTTGCCCTCCAGAATCCTTACCTGTCAGAAGTAGAGTTGAGTGGGTTAAGTATTAGTTCATTGCCAATAGAAGGTGCAACGGCAAAGTTTGATCTTACCTTAGCAATGGAGAACACAGGTAATGGATTGATTGGGGTGTGGGAGTACAATACTGACTTGTTTGATGCCAGCACTATTGAGCGCATGACTGGTCATTTTCTGACACTACTTTCGTCAATTGTGGCTAATCCTCTGGAACAGATTTCCCAATTACCTTTGTTAACAGAACCAGAGAAACAGCAGTTATTAATTGAGTGGAATCATACTCAGGTAGATTATCCTGTTGATCAGTGTATTCATCAGTTATTTGAGCAGCAAGTCCGGCGGACACCGGATGCAGTGGCGGTGGTATTTGAAGAGCAACAACTTACATATCATGAATTAAATTGTCGAGCTAATCAGTTGGCGCATTACTTGCAGTCTTTGGGTGTGGGAGCCGATGTGCTGGTGGGTATTTGTGTGGAGCGCTCTTGGGAGATGATTGTGGGATTACTGGGTATTCTCAAGGCGGGTGGGGCTTATGTGCCCCTTGACCCTGAGTATCCACCTGAACGGTTGAGTTTCATCCTCACAGACACTCAGGTGAAAGTGCTACTGACCCAACAGCAATTAGTCAACAAGCTACCAGCCCATACTGCACAGCTTGTCTGCTTAGATACCGACTTGGAAAAAATTACCCAAAACAGCAACTCCAACCCTGTCAATACTGCCACATCGCCTAATCTGGCATACGTCATCTACACTTCAGGTTCTACAGGTCAGCCTAAAGGTGTTTTAGTCAACCACCATCATGTAACTCGTCTGTTTGCCGCCACAAACTCTTGGTATAAATTTAATTCTCAAGATGTGTGGACAATGTTCCACTCCTATGCCTTCGACTTCTCTGTTTGGGAAATTTGGGGTGCATTGCTTTATGGTGGACGACTGGTAGTAGTGCCGTATTTATTGACGCGATCGCCTGAATCGTTCTATAAATTATTATCTCAAGAGCAGGTCACAATTCTCAATCAAACGCCTTCAGCTTTCCGCCAGTTAATTCAAGCAGAACAGTCAATCGGAATGAGCAATTTGAACCTCCGTCTCGTAATTTTTGGTGGAGAAGCTCTGGAACTCGAGAGTTTGCAACCCTGGTTTGAGCGCCACGGCGACCAGAAACCGCAGTTAGTGAATATGTACGGGATTACGGAAACTACTGTACACGTAACCTATCGTCCATTGAGCCTTGACGATTTAAATCGCACAGCTAGTGTCATTGGTCGCCCGATTCCCGACTTACAAGTGTATGTGCTAGACCAGCATTTACAACCAGTACCGATTGGAGTTCCAGGGGAGATGTACGTTGGTGGTGAGGGGGTGACTCGTGGCTATCTCCATCGTGACGAACTCACAGGACAAAGGTTTATCTCCAACCCCTTCCAAAGAAGTAAGGGAGGAGAACGCCTTTATAGAACAGGAGACTTAGCCCGTTATTTGCCCAATGGCGAGTTAGAGTATTTAGGGCGAATTGACCAGCAAGTAAAGATTCGCGGCTTCCGCATTGAGTTGGGCGAAATTGAAGGATTACTGGCACAACATCCAGCCGTTTGGGAAAGTGTGGTGGTAGTCAGGGAGGATGAACCGGGCGACAAACGTCTGGTAGCTTACGTAGTACCGCAAGTGGCACAAGCTCCCACAACAGCAGAACTGCGTAGCTTCCTCAAGGAAAAGTTACCAGATTACATGATACCAAATGCAATAGTCATCTTGGAGTCTTTACCCCTCACGTCCAATGGCAAAATAGACCGTCGCTCCCTACCGGTTCCAGAATCACGCGCAGGAATAGAAGAGAGTTTAGTAGCACCCCGCACTCCCGTTGAAGAAAAATTGGCACAAATTTGGGCAAAAGTCCTGAGAGTAGAGCAAGTGGGGATTCATGACAACTTCTTTGAACTTGGCGGACACTCGCTACTAGCAACCCAATTGGTTTCACGCATCCGCACTAGCTTCAAAGTAGAACTACCGTTGCGTAGTTTATTTGCGGCACCGACAGTTGCCGAATTAGCACCATTGATTCAGCAGTTACAGCAACAAAACATAGAAATAAAAGTACCACCCATCTTACCAAGGAAAAAGAATGCAAAATCATAATGAAGAATTACCACTATCTTATGCTCAACAGCGTTTGTGGTTTTTAGACCAGTTACAGCCGAACAGTCCCTTATACAACATACCTTTAGCTTTGCGTCTAGTAGGAACTCTCAATCGAGCAGCCTTGGCACAAAGCTTAAAAGAAATTATTGATCGTCACGAAGCCTTACGCACCAATTTCATGACAATTGATGGACAACCAGCACAAATCATTCAAACAGAAATAAATTGGACAGTATCAGTTGTTGACTTGCAGCATTTATCTACACTTGTACTGAGCGAAGTCGAAGTAACCGAACAAGAAAGTGCTGCACAGCAATTGGCACAAAAACAAGCAATTCAACCCTTTGATTTAGCAAGTGAATCGTTAGTCAGAGCGACATTAGTCGTACTATCCGAGACAGAACACTTACTATTAGTGTGTATGCACCACATTGTCAGTGATGGCTGGTCAATGGGAGTGTTTTTCCAAGAACTAGCGGCACTGTACAATGCTTATTCAATAGGTCAGCGAACACCGTTAGAGCCATTAGCAATTCAATACGCAGATTTTGCAATTTGGCAAAGAGAGTTCTTGCAAGGGGATTTGCTGCAAAGCCAATTGAGTTACTGGCAAAAACAACTAAAAGATGCACCAGCTTTATTATCGCTACCCACAGACAGACCCAGACCTGCTGTGCAAACCTTCGTTGGCGCACATCAAAAGTTTGCACTTTCAGTTGAGTTAACTCAAAAGTTGACAAAACTGAGTCAGGAGCAGGAAGTAACACTATTCATGACATTGTTGGCAGCATTTGATACCCTACTTTACCGCTACACAGGACAATCAGACATTGTGGTAGGGGCTCCTATAGCCAACCGCAATTACGGTGAAATAGAAGCATTAATTGGCTTTTTTGTCAATACATTGGTAATGCGTACCAACTTGGAGGGAATCCTCGATTTAGTGAATTACTGACTCGTGTTCGGTTAATGGCAATGGATGCATACTCTCATCAGGATTTACCTTTTGAAATGCTAGTTGAGGCATTGCAGCTAGAACGGGATCTCAGCTATACACCGCTGTTTCAGGTAGTGTTTGGCCTTCAGAATGCTCCTAACTCTCAAGTAGAGTTGACTGGATTAACTGTTAGTCCATTGGTAGTAGAAAGTGTAACTGCCAAGTGTGATCTTACCTTAGCAATGGAGAACACAGGTACTGGACTAATTGGTGTGTGGGAGTATAACACTGACTTGTTTGATACAAGCACTATTGAGCGGATGACTGGTCATTTTGTCACCTTACTTGAGGGAATTGTGGCGAATCCCCTTGAGCGAATTTCCCAATTACCTCTGCTGACAGAAGTTGAGCAGCAGCAGTTATTAATTGAGTGGAATGATACACAAGTAGACTATCCCCAAGATAAGTGTATCCATCAGTTATTTGAGGAGCAGTGTTTGAGGACACCCGATGCTGTGGCGGTGGTATTTGAGAATCAACAACTTACCTATGATGAGTTGAATTGTCGCGCTAACCAGTTGGCACATTACTTGCGCTCTCATGGAGTGGGAGCAGATGTACTGGTAGGGTTGTGTGTAGAGCGATCGCTAGAGATGATCGTGGGAATTTTAGGAATTCTCAAAGCAGGTGGCGCTTATGTGCCGCTTGACCCTGAGTATCCACAAAAGCGGATTCAGTTCATGCTAAAAGATTCTGGGACATCGGTGTTACTCACCCAAAGTTTCCTCCTAGACCAATTACCTATAGCTGAACAGCAAAATCCCTGCCAAGTAATTTGTTTAGATCAGGAAAGTTTTAGTTCGGAGTTAACGGATAATCCCAGTCCTCAAAGTACACCTAATAATTTAGCTTACGTCATCTACACCTCTGGTTCGACAGGACGACCTAAAGGTGTAATGATTGAACATCAGGCACTGGTAAATTTAAGCTTGGCTTGGTGCAAAACTTTTCAAGTTCAATCCCAAAGCCGTTTGCTTCAGTTTGGGTCTTTTAGCTTTGATCTATCTGTTGCTGAAATTGCTACTACCTTCGTCAGTGGTGCTTGCTTATATCTTCCAAACATTGAAACCTTGTTACCAAGTCAAGTCTTGGTTGACTTTTTAGCTGATCACAAGATTTCCCATAGTTTTTTATCTCCTTCGGCGTTGTCTGTCTTACCTCAAGCGACCTTACCCGATTTGCAATATCTAAGCGTTGGTGGTGAAGCTTCCTCAGCAGAATTAGTAGAACGGTGGGGAACGGGACGGCGTTTTTTCAACGCCTACGGACCTACGGAGTCTACGGTTGCGGCGACGATAGCAATTTGTCAACCCAATGGAAGAAAACCGCCCATCGGTCGTCCAATCGCCAACGCGCAAATCTACATCTTAGACTCACACTTACAACCAGTACCCATCGGTGTACCAGGAGAATTGCACATCGGTGGTGCGGGGTTAGCACGAGGCTACCTCAACCGACCTGAATTGACACAAGAGAAATTTATCCCCAATCCCTTTGACAATTCAAAATTTAAAATACCCTACAGAAACGCCAAAGACGGACAAAATTCAAAATTATATAAAACTGGGGACTTAGCCCGTTATCTGCCAGATGGCAACATTGAATACCTGGGACGCATCGACAATCAGGTAAAAATTCGTGGCTTCCGCATTGAATTGGGAGAAATTGAAGCAGTACTAAGTCAACTAGGCGATGTCCAAGCATCTTGCGTCATTGTCCGCGAAGATATAACCGGGGATAAACGCCTAGTTGGTTACATCGTGCCACAAAAAGAAGTGACACCGACAGTTAGTGAACTGCGACAATTCCTAAAAGCCAAACTACCAGAATACATGGTACCTAATGCTTTCGTCATTTTAGAATCTCTGCCACTAACTCCCAATGGTAAAATCGACCACCGCGCTTTACCCACACCGGATTTACACAGGGAACTCAAACACAAATATGTAGCCCCGCGCACTCCAGTTGAGGAAATGCTGGCACAAATTTGGGCGCAAGTCCTCAAAGTAGAGCAAGTGGGGATACAAGATAACTTCTTTACCTTCGGTGGACACTCACTCCTAGCAACACAACTGGTTTCACACATCCGCAACATTTTCCAAGTGGAACTACCATTGCGGGAGTTATTTGCTGCACCGACAATAGCCGAATTGATGCCATCGATTCAGCATTTACAACAACAAGACTTAGAACTAACTTCCCCACCCATCTTACCAAGGGCAGAGAATGCAGAATTACTATTATCATTTGCTCAAAATCGGCTGTGGTTTTTAGACCAGTTCGAGCCGAACAGTGCCTTATACAACATACCCATAGCTTTACGTCTAGTCGGAACTCTCAATCAAGTAGCCTTAGAACAAAGCTTACAAGAAATTATTCATCGCCACGAAGCCTTACGCACCAATTTAATTACAGTTGATGGACAACCAAGACAAATTATTCAAACAGCAACAAATTGGACAGTATCAGTTGTTGACTTGAGGCATTTATCGACAACCGAACAAGAAATAGCTGCACAGCAATTAGTACAACAACAAGCTCTACAACCCTTTTACCTAGAAAAACAAGCATTAGTGAGAGCGACATTAGTAGTGCTGTCTGTAACAGAGCATCTATTTTTAGTTTGTATGCACCATATTGTCTCTGATGGCTGGTCCATGGGGGTGTTTGTCCAAGAACTAGCGACCCTGTACAATGCTTATTCAATAGGTCAACCTGCCAATCTCGCACCACTGCCGATTCAGTACGCAGATTTCGCCTTATGGCAGAGACAGTGGTTAGCCGGGGATGTATTACAAAACCAATTGAGTTATTGGCAACAACAACTAAAAGATGCACCAACCCTATTATCACTCCCCACAGACCGACCCAGACCTGCTGTGCAAACCACCGCTGGGGCATATCATGAGTTTGCACTCTCTGTTGAGTTAAGTCGAAAATTGACAAAACTGAGTCAGGAACAAGGGGTGACGTTGTTCATGATGTTGTTGGCAGCCTTTGATACCCTACTTTATCGCTACACAGAACAATCAGATATTTTGGTAGGGACACCAATTGCTAATCGTCATCGTAGTGAAATAGAAGGGTTAATTGGCTTTTTTGTCAATACTTTAGTTTTACGGACTGATTTATCAGGTAATCCCAGTTTTGCGGAATTACTCACTCGTGTTCGGTTGATGGCAATGGATGCTTATGCTCATCAGGATTTACCCTTTGAAATGTTGGTGGAAGTATTGCAGCCAGAACGCGACCTCAGCCATGCACCACTGTTTCAGGTAGATTTTCTCCTCCAAAATGATCCCCTAGCGACCGTAGAGTTGACTGGGTTAACTGTCAGTCCATTACCAATAGAAACCGTAACGGCAAAATTTGATCTGACCTTAGGAATGCAGAACACAGGTAATGGACTGGTGGGAGTGTGGGAGTACAACACCGACTTGTTTGACCATAGCACCATCGCCCGGATGGCGGGTCATTTTGTCACACTCCTGGCAGCAATTGTGGCGAATCCCAGTGAGCGAATTGACCAATTGCCAATGCTAACAGCAGTTGAGCAACACCAGTTATTTGTAGAATGGAACGATACTCAAGCCGATTATCCCCAAGATAAATGTATCCATCAGTTGTTTGAACAGCAGGTTAGGTTTACCCCAGATGCAGTAGCAGTAATATTTGAAAATCAACAATTAACTTATGGTGAGTTGAACACCCAAGCTAATCAATTAGCACACTACTTACAAGATATTGGTGTAAAACCAGAAGTTTTGGTGGGGATTTATTTAGAGCGATCGCTATCCATCATCGTCACATTGTTAGCCGTCCTCAAAGCCGGTGGCGGTTATGTCCCCCTCGACCCTGATTATCCCCAGCAGCGTTTAGCTGACATATCTGAGGATTCACAATTTTCTGTGCTAATCACACAGCAAAAATTACTCAATTCTCTACCAGTACAAGGAGTAAAAGTCATTGTCTTAGATAGAGAATCTGAGATGCTGACGAATCAAAGTCCAGCAAATCCGGTCAGTGAGGTCAAACCAGAAAACTTAACTTGTCTATTGTACACTTCTGGGTCTACCGGCAAACCCAAAGGCGTGATGCTGACTCATGCTGCTTTAGTTAACCATAGCAGTGCAATTAGTGAAGTATTTGCCCTAACTAGCGCAGATCGTGTGTTGCAATTTGCGTCCTTCAGCTTTGATGTAGCGGCGGAAGAAATATTCCCCACTTGGTACAAAGGCGCAACGGTGGTATTAAGACCCACACAAATGTTTCCTGACTTTGCCAGTTTTGCCCAATTTATTGCCCAAGAAAGTCTCAGCGTCTTAAATATTACTCCAGCCTATTGGCATGAATGGGCAGTAGCGGTATCTCAAGACAATGCAACTGTACCGCAAAGTCTGAGGTTAGTGGCTGTGGGTGGGGATGCAGTTCTCCCAGAAACAGTGACAATATGGCGACAAGTAGTAGGCGATCGCGTCAATTGTCTAAATGTCTACGGTCCAACCGAAGCATCTGTAACCGCCATAGTTCATGACCTACTCCATCCCCAATCAGAAACAGCCAACTCAGTGCTGATTGGTCGTCCCATTGCCAATACACAAGCCTACATCCTTGACCGTCATCTGCAACCAGTACCCGTGGGAGTCAAAGGTGAACTGCACCTGTGTGGTGTTCGTTTAGCAAGAGGTTATCTCAACCGCCCAGAACTGACGGAGGAAAAATTTATTCCCAACCCCTTCAGCGGGGCAGAAATTCTGCCTAATTCCCAGTCCCCAGTTCCCGACTTTATAAAACCGGGGATTTAGCCCGCTATTTGCCAGATGGTAATATTGAGTGCTTTGGACGCATCGACAATCAAGTAAAAATTCGGGGATTCCGCATCGAGTTGGGAGAAATTGAAGCGGTACTAAACCAATATATTGATGTGCAGACATCTTGTGTGATCATCCGCGAAGATACCCCAGGGGATAAATATTTAGTTGCCTACGTAGTACCATATTCCGAAAAAATACCCACAATTAGCGAACTGCGTCAATTCCTCTCTAGGAATCTGCCTCTTTACATGGTGCCCCAGGCTTTCGTATTTCTGGACTTTCTCCCACTAACACCAAACCGCAAAGTAGACCGTCGCGCCCTACCAGCACCAGATTTATCCAGCAACAGAACAGACAAGTTGAGCAGCAGCAATTATTAATTGAGTGGAATGATACACAAGTAGACTATCCCCATGATTTGTGCATTCATCATTTGTTTGAGGAGAAGGTAGAGCGCAACCCGGATGCTGTGGCGGTGGTATTTGAAGAGCAACAACTGACATATCACGAGTTGAATTGTCGCGCTAATCAGTTGGCGCACTATTTGCGCTCTCATGGAGTGGGAGCAGATGTACTGGTGGGTATTTGTGTAGAGCGTTCTTTAGAAATGATCGTGGGACTACTTGCAATTCTCAAAGCGGGTGGAGCTTATGTACCACTTGACCCAGAGTATCCCCAAGAGCGTTTGAGCTTTATCCTTGAAGATGCCCAGGTGAAGGTACTATTAACCCAACAGTCACTCCTGGACAAATTACAATCGCATCAAGCGCAGCTTGTTTGTTTGGATGAGATATGGGAAGAAATTGTCCAAAATAATCAAGATAATCCTACCAGTGGGGTGACGGCTTTTCATCTAGCGAATGTAATTTACACTTCCGGTTCAACAGGTAAACCTAAAGGTGTAATGGTTGAGCATAAGGGATTATGCAACCTAGCTCAAGCTCAGATGCAAACTTTTGGTTTGCATTCTGATAGCTGCATTCTCCAGTTTGCTTCCCTCAGTTTTGATGCTTCTATCTGGGAAGTTGTCATGGCTCTGGGATCAGGGGCAACACTTTACTTAGGAACAAAAGACTCTTTATTACCGGGTATGCCGTTAATTGAGCGATTACGCAATTATTGCATTACCCATGTCACCTTACCACCATCAGCACTGGCAGTTCTCCCGACGGAAGAACTCCCGGCGTTGCAAACAATAATTGTTGCTGGAGAAGCTTGTTCTGGTGAACTCATCAGACAATGGTCTGTGGGCAGAAATTTCTTCAATGCCTACGGTCCGACAGAAGCCAGTGTCTGTTCTACAGTAGCAAAATGTACTGATGCTGATCAGAAAATCTCCATCGGTCGTCCAATCGCCAACGCGCAAATCTACATCTTAGACTCACACTTACAGCCAGTACCCATCGGTGTACCAGGAGAATTGCACATTGGTGGAGCAGGTTTAGCACGCGGCTATCTCAACCGACCAGAGTTAACCCAAGAGAAATTTATCCCCAATCCCTTTGACAATTCAAAATTATATAAAACCGGGGACTTGGCACGCTATTTACCTGATGGCAATATAGAATACTTGGGACGCATCGATCATCAAGTTAAAATTCGTGGCTTCCGCATTGAATTAGGCGAAATTGAAGCCGTACTTAGTCAACATGAGGATGTGCAAATATCTTGCGTCATTGTCAGCGAAGATACCCCTGGTGAGACTTGTACTGAGGGTAGCCGAAGTAAGCAGTTAGTCGCCTATATTGTGCCGGAAAAAAATGTCACACTCACAACTAGCGAACTGCGTCAGTTTCTTGGCAATAAACTACCTGGATACATGGTGCCCCAGGCTTTTGTAATCCTGGAGTCTTTACCGATAACACCAAATGGAAAAATAGACCGCCGCGCCCTACCAGCACCAGATTTACACAGTGAAATAGCAGACAAATTTGTTGCACCCCGTAACCCCATTGAGGAAAAATTAGCACTCATTTGGACTCAAGTGCTGAGGTTAGAGCAAGTAGGCATTGACGATAACTTCTTTGAACTTGGAGGACATTCTCTACTAGCAACTCAGGTAATTTCTCGCTTGCAGGAAGCTTTTAAGATTTCGTTACCGTTACGCTATATCTTTGAATCACCGACAGTTGCTCAGTTAAGTGAGGCGATTTTAAGTCAGCTAGAAACTGGTTCAGGTTTGACGGTGCCAGCCATCGCACCTGTTGACCGAGACAGAGACATACCTCTATCGTGGGCGCAGGAACGCCTGTGGTTTGTAAATCAGTTGGAAGGTGAAAGTAGTGCTTACACAATAGATTTCACCATGCGGCTGGTGGGGAATCTCAATGTCAAAGCTTTAGAGCAAGCTTTTGCGGCGATCGCGCAACGCCATGAACCTCTGCGGACTCAGTTTAAGATTAAGGATAATAAGCCAGTGCAGGCGATCGCACCCAGTATGACCATCACCCTACCAGTGGTGGATTTACAAAATCTCCAAGACCCCACCAAACAAGTAGAGGAACTGGCGACAGCAGAAGCCTGTAAACCCTTCGATTTGGCTAATGGTTCAGTGCTGCGAGTCAAGCTTTGGCAAGTTGCGCCCGACGAGTATGTATTGCTACTAGCAATTCATCATATTGCAGCTGATGGTTGGTCAATGGGCATTTTGATCGATGAACTCTCAGCCTATTACCGCAGCTTTTCAATGGGTAGTTCTGTTGAATTACCAGAATTATCTATACAGTATGCCGATTTCGCTGTCTGGCAGCGTCAGTGGCTGACAAATCAGGTATTAGAGCGTCAATTAAGCTACTGGAAGCAACAGTTAACAGGTGCGCCACCTCTATTAGAATTACCCACAGACCGCCCCCGCCCAGCTATACAAACTTTCCGAGGCGGTACAGAGCAACTGCAACTAGATAGCCAGCTAACCCAGCAGCTGAAAAAGCTCTCTCAAAAGTCTGGAAGCACTCTGTTTATGACACTGTTGGCGGGTTTTGTGGTGTTACTGTCTCGTTACAGTGGACAAACAGATTTGGTGGTTGGCTCACCGATCGCTAATCGCAATCGCCAAGAAATCGAACCATTAATTGGCTTTTTTGTCAATACATTGGCGCTAAGATTCGATCTTTCCCCAGAACCGAGCTTTGAAGCCTTACTAGCGCAGGTGCGAAAAGTTACTCAAAACGCCTACGAGCATCAGGATTTACCCTTTGAAATGTTAGTGGAAGAGTTGCAACTGGAGCGGAACTTGGATCGCAATCCCTTGACGCAGGTGGTATTTGCCCTCCAGAATGCGCCAACTGCGCCTTGGGATTTTCCTGGTGTCAGGGTCCAGGATATGCCTTCAGGACTGGACTCGGTTCGAGTTGACCTAGAAGTTTACTTGTGGGACGTACCAGAAGGTCTGGGAGGCTTTTGCTCGTATAACAGGGATTTGTTTGATGGGACAACTATTGCCCGGATGATGCAAAATTTTGTAACTTTATTAGGGGCAATTGTTGACAATTCCCAACAATCGGTGGCTTTACTACCCTTGCTAACAGAGGGCGATCGCCAACTATTAAGGGAATGGAATGATACCCAAACCGATGATCCCTACCACAAGTGTATTCATCAATTAGTAGAAGAACAGGCACAACAGACTCCCGATGTAGTCGCAGTAGTCTGTGGAAATCAACAACTGACCTATGCACAGTTGAACAATCGCGCTAATCAGTTAGCTCACTACCTGCGGTCTTTGGGGCTAAAAACCGAGCAGTTGGTGGGGATTTGTGTAGAGCGATCGCCCTTAATGCTCGTGGGAATTTTAGGAATTCTCAAAGCAGGCGGTGCTTACGTGCCGCTTGACCCTGAGTATCCCCAAGAACGTCTGAGCTTGATGTTAGAGGACAGTCAAGTTTCGTTACTGCTGACCCAATGGACACTCATTGAAAAATTACCCCAACATCCAGCCAAAACTGTATTTTTAGATGAAATTTGGCAACAAATTGCCCAAAACAGCCAAGAAAATCTCACGGGAATCGTCACTGCTGCTAACTTAGCCAATGTAATTTATACTTCTGGATCTACAGGTAAACCGAAAGGGGTAATGGTTGAGCATCAAGGATTGTGCAACCTAGCTCAAGCTCAGATTCAGGCTTTTGGTTTGCATTCTGATAGTCGATTCTCCAGTTTGCTTCCTTGAGTTTTGATGCTTGTATATCAGAAATTTTGATGTCCTTGGGATCGGGAGGGACACTTTATCTAGGAAGCAAAGATTCTCTAATGCCCGGTACGCCCTTAATTGAGCGATTACGAGATTATGCCATTACCCATATCACCCTACCACCATCGGCATTAGCTGTTCTGCATAAAGTCGAACTGACTACCCTGCAAACCATAATTGTCGCGGGAGAAGCCTGTGCGGTTGAACTTATCAAACAATGGTCAGCGGGGCGCAATTTCTTTAATGCTTATGGACCGACAGAAGGAAGCGTCTGTGCAACTCTGGCAAAATGCACCCCTTTCGACCCAAAAGTTACCATTGGTCGTCCCATTGCCAACGTCCAAGTTTACATTTTAGACTCCCAGTTACAGCCTGTACCGATTGGTGTACCAGGAGAATTACATATTGCTGGCGTTGGGGTAGCCAGAGGCTATCTCAACCGACCAGAATTAACCCAAGAGAAATTTATCTCCAATCCCTTTGGCCCATCAAAATTGTATAAAACCGGGGATTTAGGTCGTTATTTAGCGGATGGGACGATTGAATACCTGGGACGCATCGACAATCAAGTGAAGATTCGGGGTTTTCGCATAGAACTGGGTGAAATTGAAGCAGTTGCAAGCCAACACCCCTTAGTACAGGAAAGTGTCGTCATAGCAAGAGAAGACATCCCTGGTGATAAACGTCTGGTGGCTTATTTAGTTCCGGCTCTCCAGGGTCAAGTTTTACCAGAACAGTTGGCGCAATGGCAAGGCGAGTATGTTAGTGATTGGCAAAAACTCTATGAACAATCCTATAGCCAACAGCAAACCCCAACAGATGACCCCACCTTCAATATTAGTGGTTGGAACAGTAGTTATACTGGCAAAGCCATTCCCGATTCAGAAATGCGGGAGTGGGTTGAGAGTACGGTGAGCCGAATTTTGCTAGGGAAACCACAGCGAGTGTTAGAAATTGGTTGCGGTAGTGGGTTATTGCTATTTCGCGTTGCTCCCTATTGTCAAGAATATTGGGGAGCGGATTATTCCTCAGCAACTATTCGCAATCTGGAGCGATTATGTGGGGAGATCCAGGGTCTAGAAAATGTCCGCCTGCTACACAAAACAGCAGATAACTTTGAAGGTATCCCCCAAGGAGTCTTTGATACGGTGGTTGTCAACTCAGTAGTACAGTATTTTCCCAGTGTGGACTATCTGTTACAGGTTTTAGAAGGGGCAATGACAGCGATCGCCTCTCAAGGTAAGATATTCGTGGGGGATGTCCGCAGTCGCCCTCAACAGTAACCTGGCAAATCGAGGATTTACAGGGGTTATCTACAGAAGAACAAACGGCGCAATTTCGACAGATGGCGATCGCCACAACAATCCCCATTGGTCGGGCAATTTCTAATACACAAATCTATTTGTTAGACCAAAACTTACAACCTGTACCGATTGGTGTACCAGGAGAGTTACACGTTGGTGGAGCAGGTTTAGCACGCGGCTATCTCAACCGACCAGAGTTAACCCAAGAGAAATTTATCCCCAATCCTTTTGATCATTCAAAATTATATAAAACCGGGGACTTGGCACGCTATTTACCTGATGGCAATATCGAATACTTGGGACGCATTGATCATCAAGTTAAAATTCGTGGCTTCCGCATTGAATTAGGCGAAATTGAAGCCGTACTTAGTCAACATGAGGATGTGCAAATATCTTGCGTCATTGTCCGCGAAGATACCCCAGGTGAGACTTGTACTGAGCGTAGCCGAAGTAAGCAGTTAGTCGCCTATATTGTGCCGCAAAAAGATGTCACACTCACAACTAGCGAACTGCGTCAGTTTCTTGGCAATAAACTACCTGGATACATGATACCAAGTGCTTTTGTGATGTTGGACTCTTTACCACTTACTCCTAATGGTAAAATAGACCGCCACGCCTTGAAAGCACCTGCTCACACCAGTAACTCCGATAGATTTATCGAAGTGCGTAATCAATTGGAATTGAAACTGCTGCAAATCTGGTCGAATATTCTTAAAGTTGACAAAATTGGGGTACAGGATAACTTTTTTGATTTGGGTGGTCATTCTCTTTTAGCTCCCTACTTAATGACTCAAATTAAGCAGCAGATTGGTAAAGATATTCCTGTAAAAGACCTGTTTCAAAACCCCACAATAGAACAGTTAGCAGCAATTATCCAAAAAGAATCCGATGATTCTTCTCCATCTTGTTTAGTAGCAATTCAGCCCAATGGTTCAAACTTACCTTTCTTCTGTGTTCCCGGTGCAGGGGGTAGACCTTTTTACTTCTATCACTTAGGACGTTGTTTAGGAGATGATCAGGGCAAACGCACCTAAATTCTGTAATCCATGCCCAGCAAGGGTTTCAACCTTTAGTTACAAAAATTAACAATCGTCAAAACCTTTGTCCAGTAAGCATTCTAAAAATAAGATGCGCTTGCCCTGAGGAGATGATCAACCGTTATACAGTTTTGAAAATAATCTGTATCAGGAATTAGGTGCGATTACTCATATTGAGGATATGGCTAGTATTTACATTGAAGCCATGCAAGCTGTTCAGCCACAGGGACCATACTTTTTAGGCGGACATTCTTATGGGGGAAATGTAGCTTTTGAAATGGCTCAACAGTTGCGTAACCAGGGACAGGAAGTTGCTTTGTTGGCAATAGTTGATTCTTCAGCACCAACCTATAAAGATAAACAAATGCTGATTGATTATATTAATTGGGATCATGCGAGGTGGTTAGTTGAAGTGAGCAAAGGCATAGAAGTTTATTTAGAAAAGAATGTGGATATTTCTTATGATACTCTGCAATCTTTGACTGTGGATGAGCAACTAAAATACGTTTTACAGTATTTCAAAATGGCTAATATGCTGCCTCCAAATGCTGAAATTACCCAGTTGACAAATATCGTCCAAGCTTATAAAAATAGTTGTTTATGTCTAGTTGATTATGTACCAAAACAGCCTTATTCAGGTAAATTGACAATTCTCCGCGCTAATGAGGATCTACCAGAAGACCCTAATGGTTATTTAAATGCTGAGGTTTCACAGGATTTATCCTTGGGCTGGAGTGAGTTTTCTAGCGAGCCAGTTGATATTCATTTTGTCCTCGGAAACCATATCACAATTATGGTTGAACCCCATGTCCAGGTTTTAGCCGAAAAGTTGAAAACTTGTATTCAGCAAGCACAAGCAAACATCTAAATGATGAGTGGGGTTGATCACAATGAAAACCAATATAAACAAGTGTGAGTAAAAATGGATAAAAACGAATTTATCGGTATATTTGACAGTTTAATTTTAAATACCTCGACTAGAGATTACTATGGTGAAAAAGAGTTTTTCAATGTGGGTTATTGGCACTCAGATACTCAAAATCAGCATGAAGCCTGTTTTAATCTGATGGAAAAGCTGTTAGAATTTATTCCAAGAAAGCAGGGAAATATCCTCGATGTTGGTTGCGGTTTGGGAGCAACTACCAGTCATCTCCTTAACTATTATTCCCCTGCGGATGTTGTGGGCATTAATATTTCCAGAAAACAAATCGAAAGAAGTATAGTTAATGCGCCAGGCTGCAAATTTATTTGCATGGATGCTGTGCAGATGGAATTTGAGGATGATTTTTTTGATAACATTATCTGTGTGGAGGCTGCTTTTTACTTTAACACAAGAGAGAAGTTTCTGAAAGAGGCAATGCGAGTATTGAAGCCAGGGGGAAATCTGATCCTCGCCGATCTCATTTTCGACACTACAAAGTATTTTGGTGATTTGATTGTTCCTGAAAATATTGTCAAAGATAAAGATATTGAAGATTATAAACGTCTTTATCAACAAGCAGGATTTCAGCCAATAGAATTTGTGGAAGCGACAGAGGTATGCTGGAAAATACACTACCGAGATTTAAAATCTTCGATTATAGAGGAATTTAACACAGGAAAGATAGATGAAGAAACTTATAATTTCAATGTGGTTGCTATAGATGCTTTGCTAGATTCTTCATCTATAGATTATTTGTTGGTTTCAGTAAAGAAGCCAGTAAACTTACTGTGATATTTTGTTCTGTTTTTATTTGATGAGGTAAGACAATGTTTCAGTTGCTATCAGGCAAAAAAGTGGTGATTATTGGTATAAGCTCAGGGATTGATCTGGCGATCGCCAAAAAAATGGTAGAAATGGGGGCAAAAGTTGTACTTTCCCACTCATCTCAAGAGAAATTAAATGAGGCAATGGCGTTGGTTTCTCTGGGAATTGAGGGTAAAACTGTTGATTTGTTGAATGAGGATGCAGTCAATGGTTTTTTTGAGCAGATCGGCAACTTCGATCATTTGATTGTAACGGCGATGGGAGACAGAAATATGCCGCGCTCGCTTTTAGCAGAGATGACCACCCAAACGGCTCAAGGTGCGATGGATAAATTCTGGGGGACGTTCTTGGCTGTGCGTGGATCGTTGAAAAATATAGCGCCTGACGGCTCTATTACTCTCACATCCAGTGTCACTATCTTCAAATCTTCAAAAATGGGGGGGATTTCCGCTATCGCCGCAGCGAATGGTGCTGTTGCGGTGTTTGGGCGCTCACTGGCCTTAGAAATTGCACCGATTCGGGTCAACGTGATTGCGCCTGGACTGATAGAAGATACAAGTATCTGGAGCAGTCAAAGCGAATCTGAACGCTCAGACCTGACAAAATGGGCGATCGCCGCCTTACCTGTCGAGCATCTTGGTCAACCTGAAGAAATCGCGCAAGCAGTGTTAAGTGTAATTACTAATCCCTATCTCACAGGGGTGATTTTGCCTGTGGATGGTGGTGTAACTTTACTTTGAATTGTCAGTAACCCAGCCCTAAAGGGACTTAATAGTGTTTGTGGTCCTGCATTAAACAATGCAAAGGAGCAGCGACGACGTTTTTTAGGTTCCAGCCACGAATGTATCCAAAAAATATTTGAATATGAAACAGCTAATTTACTATTAGGTCCGTTAGAAGACGAAATCAATGGTGAACGCTATCGCCACCTAGATACTCAAGTTTATGAAGCAGGACATGCGAGTGGTTTGGGATTTAACTTCAAGTTAAAGCATAAAATTTTCCGAAACTATACCAATTCTGGTGTAGAGGAATGGCGATCTGATAGCCTAGGGTTTGAGTTTGCAGCTTGCACTTTACCTGCTCAAGAAGCTGGGAAGTTGGTAGCTGTCAATTTCTGCATTCGCTTTGGCTTAGATGCTCACCGTTTAGGAGGGATAGAAAAAGATGTGGATGTATATGCTAGCCTGATCAGCTTAGAATATCTTTTCCAAAATGATGCCATATATATCACTAAAAATAGTCAATTAGCTTTACGTAATTTGAGTTATCCAGGTTTACTCCAAGCCGTGGAACTCCATCGAGCGCAGGCATTATCTCTTACCCGAAGAGAGTTAAATCTTAAAAGTCCTACAGGTCTTTTATCTTTGTACAAAGTAGACATTCACCCATCAACTCAATCAATTTTTCAGGGGCTAATTATGGAACCCTGTCAAAGAATTTGGGAACAGTTGCAATAATAATTTTTCTGTCTTTTTGCCCGGATTTCTCATAAAGAAAAGAAAAAAAGGGGTCAAAAACTGCGAAAATGTATCCCACATTCCGCACCCCCCAGGCCGAATTTACTTTGTGCTTCTTCCGTTGATAAACCAATAGCTGCAAACACCTTTAATGCGGGTGATAAGTTGAACTTTAACTGGACATTTGACACATCAGATCAGGATCAGGCTTTTGTGTCCATTAATAATGAGATCGCCGTCTTGTCTGGTAGTAGTCCTTATAGCTATACCTTTCCAACCTCTGGCAATTATCAAGTTGCAATGGGCGTTTTGGATGTTACAGATTCAATGGGGGTATCAACTCTCGCACTAAGTAACGTTCAAGTTCAGGCTGTTCCTTGGGAAACTGATACCTTGCCAGTATTAGGTAGTACAATTCTTTTTGGTATTGGTGTTTGGACAAAACGTAAATTCAATAGACATCTCCAATAATTTTTGAACCACCCAGTCGGTTTTAACCGACTTTAGAGCTATCGTTAGTTTTTGA
Organism: Dolichospermum flos-aquae CCAP 1403/13F; assembly: GCF_012516395.1. Classification (GTDB taxonomy): domain Bacteria; phylum Cyanobacteriota; class Cyanobacteriia; order Cyanobacteriales; family Nostocaceae; genus Dolichospermum; species Dolichospermum lemmermannii. The sequence goes on along the minus strand of NZ_CP051206.1, from coordinate 5,035,009 downwards.
TGCCTTTCTTCCCAATTCAAACTCTACAAACAATCCAGCATTTTATTACCCGCAACTTGGGTTATTAGAGGGTGTTTGAAAAGTTATCGTTGATGTATCAAATATTTTTTACCCCACCCTAACCCTCCCCTTGTAAAGGGGAGGGAACTGGATTTTTATTGTTTCCCCCCTTTACAAGGGGAAAGGGGGGTAGCAATGTGATGAAAATTACGGAATACCACTTTTCAAACATCCTCTTAGGTGAAATCAGCGAACTAGATCAATTAATTGTGGACATCAGTAAAAACCTTTAATTAATAACTTAGGAAAACGATTCAGTAATCTGCACCAATGGGTTAATCTTCAGAACAGGGAAGAGCGAACTAACTTGGCAAAAGAATAAGTCTCAACCCTTGATATACTGTTAGTTAATTTGCACAAACATTTCTGGTTGAGGGTTAATATAATGGTACTCGAAGCCCCGTCTATCAAAGCTAAAACAACCATCACCTGGGAACCTCTACCAGCTAATTTTATATTACCAGATGATCCTGTGGAAAATATTCAACAACCCGCCCTCGCAGCGGCTTTAACCGATGCTTTGGGAGGTTCAGGATATATCCAGCCAGAAATGTTGATTGGCTCGAATTTGGGGCTGGTAGCAACAGTTAATAAAAAAATTGTCGTCAAAGCTCCAGACTGGTTTTATGTTCCTCAAGTACATTCTGTACCAGAGGGGGTAATTCGTCGTAGTTATACCCCTAATACAGATGGTGCAGCAGTGACAATTGTGATGGAATTTCTCTCAGAAGCAGAGGGAGGAGAACTATCCATTAGATCAACACCTCCCTATGGTAAACTGCATTTTTACGAGCAGATTCTCCAAATACCCACTTATGTGACTTATGATCCCTATGATAGTAGTCTAGAAGTCCGTTATTTGCAAGATGGTAGATATATTTTACATCCAGTAGATACCCAGGGACAGGTGTGGATTCCACAATTGGAATTATATCTGGGAATTTGGTCTGGGGAAAGGTTGGGACAAACCATGAACTGGCTGCGTTGGTGGGATAAATCAGGTAATTTACTACTGTGGAGTTCAGAACAAGCAGCACAAGAACGCCAAATAGCAGAACAAGAACGCCAAATAGCAAAGGAGGAAAGACAAAGAGCAGATAGAGAATATCAAAGAGCAGAAAAATTAGCTGCTAAATTGAGGGAATTGGGAATTGAGCCAGAACCGTAAAACTGTAGCACCGTAGGTTGGGTTAAGCAACAGCGCAACCCAACAGAATCCTTTGACACTCCCCGGTCTAAAGACATGGGGATTCTTAAGATTTTGCAATCCTAATATCCTGTTTGCACAGGTTCCCAAACTCAGTACGTTTACACAAAGGTACGTGCTTATACCGCCAGTTGCTCTACTTGGGGAGACCCAAAGACCGCACTGGCTTTTAGTAGGAACTCTTACCGAAAATTAATAAATGTAACTTTCTAACTTCTTCCTTTGCGTCTTTGCGTGAGAATTTAATCAAAATTAAACCCCCCACAAAAAGCAGAGGGCATAATCAAACCTTACACCTTAGGTTTAAAAGTCGAAGCAACGTGCAACTCTTTCAATTGTTTTGCGTCTACACTTGCAGGAGCATCTGTTAACAAACAACGAGCTTGTTGAGTCTTGGGAAAAGCAATCACATCACGAATTGATTCTTCTCCAGATAACAACATTACCAAACGATCTACACCGTAAGCAATACCACCATGAGGAGGAGTACCATATTCAAAAGCTTCTAACAAAAAGCCGAATTTACTTTGTGCTTCTTCCGTTGATAAACCAATAGCTGAAAACACCTGTTCTTGAACTTCTCGCTGATAAATTCGCAAACTTCCCCCACCAACTTCAAACCCATTTAAAACCAAATCATAAGCTTGAGCGCGGGCGGTTTTTAAATCATTGATATCATCAGGATGAGGCGCTGTAAATGGGTGATGTAATGCTTCTAAACGTTTTTCATCAGCATTCCATTCAAACATGGGGAATTCTGTCACCCACAGGAAGTTAATTTTGTCTTTCTCAATTAACTTAAATTCCTTAGCCACAAATTGACGAATTCTGTCTAAAGTTTTATTAACGGTGTTTGTATCAGCAGCCGCAAATAATAACAAATGTCCAGCTTTTGCACCTGTTCTTGTTAAAATTTCCTGCTTTTGTTCCGGTGTCAAATTATCTTTAATTGCGCCAATGGTGTCAATTTCGCCATTTTCCCGCACGCGGATATATGCTAAACCTTTCGCACCTGCTTCTGCGGCTTCTCGGAAAATATCTCCACCTGGTTTAATGCGAACATTAGAAATTGCATCGTTACCGTTAGGAATGGGGAGAATTTTAATGATACCACCATTAGCAACAGCTTCTCGAAAAACTTTAAAACCGGAATCTTTTAAAATGTCGGAAACATCAATTAATTCTAAACCGTAGCGGGTATCTGGTTTATCGCTTCCGTAACGGTTCATCGCTTCCGCGTAGGGAAGACGAGGAAAAGGACGAGGTAAATCAATTCCTTTCACGGTTTTGAAAATATGACAAACTAACTTTTCGTTAAGTTCAATAATTTCATCTTCAGACATGAAACTCATTTCCATGTCTAATTGGGTAAATTCTGGTTGTCTGTCGGCACGTAAATCTTCATCCCGGAAACATCGCGCCACTTGATAGTATCTATCCATTCCCGATACCATCAATAATTGTTTGAAAAGTTGGGGAGATTGCGGTAAAGCAAACCATTCACCCTCATTCACGCGACTGGGAAGAATATAATCTCGCGCCCCTTCGGGGGTAGAACGGGTGAGAATAGGGGTTTCCACCTCGATAAAACCTTCTAAGTCTTCCAGGTAGCGCCGCATGGCTTTGATGACCTGATGACGCAATTGCATATTTTGCGCCATGCGTTCCCGTCGTAAGTCCAAATAACGATATTTTAACCGCAAGTCTTCCCTGACTGTTTCCGTGTCTGCGGTGGAAACTTGGAAAGGTAATTGTTTACGGACGGCGTTGAGTAGTTCTATTTTATCCGCATAGATTTCCACTTCGCCAGTAGGAAGTCGGGGATTTAGGGATTCTGGAGGACGTTGGGTAACTCTACCGGTGATAGCCACAACATATTCATTTCTGAGTGCGTTAGCTTGTTCATAGGAGTCTGGGGTGCGCTGGGGGTCGCTGACGATTTGGACAATACCAGAGCGATCGCGCAAGTCTAAGAATATCACACCACCGTGATCGCGGCGACGGTCTACCCATCCGTAAAAGGTAACAGTTTCACCAATATGTTCTTTTCGGAGTTCGCCGCAATAGTGAGTTCGCATAGTTGTTAGTTTTTTGGTTCCGGGCTAGGTTGGGTAAATGTCAAGGCTTTCCCATTATCTAGCATCAATAGTCATTGTAGTAGTTTTAGTTGAAGAAAAATCAGTTATTTTCGCCTTGGCGGTTAGAAACCGCAGCTACACAAGCAAAACCCATCTTCATGGGTTTCAAATCCTGAATTTTTTGTTAGTCCACGCAGGTGGTCACTGAACCATCTTCTGAAGTTATAGCTGGATAGACCATTGGTGAATTATTAAGTTTACCATTTGCGATCGCTCTTTGTTCTTTTATGACTTTACCAGCACAGTATTTTTGATAATTAACTTCACCTGGTTTGAGAGTTCCATACACGAAAACATTAATCACTGTGATTTTCCAGTTACAGTAACTTTTATAATTATCCCGTAGAAAGATCGTAAAAATTATGTATAATAGTTTTCCTACTTTGAAAGTATCAGGATTGAATTTATGCCAAGTGTTTTCCTTGAACTTGCAAAAAAGGTAATCGAAGAAGAAAAGCGCCCACTGACCCCTACGGAAATATGGGAAATCGCGCAGTTAAGAGATTACGACAAAGAGCTACTGACCAAAGGCAAAACGCCTGCTGCTACACTCGGTGCTAGATTGTATGTTGAAGTCCGCGACAATCTTACATCAGAGTTTATTACCACAGGTACAAGACCAAAAAAATTCATCTTACGCTCACTCAAGGACAGTCCAGACATCAATATTCTGGATGTTCCCACACCCCCTACACATAAGAAGGCTGACTATCTTGAAAAAGACCTTCACCCATTCCTTGTTTATTATGGTTTCTATTATCTCAAGGTATACCTAAAAACTATTCAGCATCAGAAGTCGAACAAGAAGGTTTTTAGTAAGTGGCTACATCCTGATATTGTGGGTTGCTACTTTCCTTTTGGTGATTGGGAGGATGAAGTTTTTGAAGTGAGTTCGCTGATGGGTAGCAGTGCTATTAAGTTATATTCGTTTGAACTAAAAAGGGAACTATCATTTGCAAATTTGCGAGAAGCATTTTTCCAGGCTGTATCTAATTCATCTTGGGCAAATGAGGGTTATCTAGTAGCAGCCAAAGTGGATAGTGATAACGACTTTCTATTAGAACTTGACAGACTTTCAGCCTCATTTGGAATTGGAGTTATTCGTCTTGATATTGAAGATCCCGACTCGTCTGAAGTAATCTTACCAGCAAAATCTAGGGATCTTCTAGACTGGGAAACAGTCAACAAATTGGCGAGTACCAGTCCAGACTTTAGTGAATTTCTCAAGCGAGTCAAGAAAGACATTGACTGCCGAGAAATCAGGCGAGAGATGTATGATCCTGTTTTGGAGAAGGAAGAGTTAATCAAAATACCAAGGCAATTGTAACCGCCGTTCCTGTTGGTTGCGTGAATGAAATGTAACGCACGATATTTTGCAATCTCATGTTGTTGCAGAAATATCAATTAACCAGCGAACTGTTTGCGGGAAAGCAATGACAATTAACAAGACAATAAACTGTAAAACGATAAAAGGAATCGCACTTTTATGAATATCTAATGTACTCACTTCTTTAGGGGCAACACTTTGTAAATAAAACAAAGAAAAGCCCACAGGTGGAGAAATAAATGCGGTTTGTAAATTCACTGCCATTACCACACCAAACCACACCATATCAATATTTAAAGCCTGTGCCGCTGGTACTAATAAAGGCATAGCAATAAAGCAAATTTCAATAAATTCTAAAAAAGCTCCTAAAATAAAAATCACGATATTACTAACAATTAAAAACCCCCAATATCCTCCGGGTAAACCTATTAATAAATTAGTAATCAGAGTTTTTCCACCTAAAGCATCAAACACCAAACTAAACATAGAAGAACAGAATAAAATCATCACCACCAAAGCCGTAATCACTGCGGTAGAATGGGCAGCATCACGAATTAATTGTGGTGTAAGACGTTTATTAAAAGCTGCGAGAATAGAAGCCCCAACAGCACCTACAGCCCCGGCTTCTGTGGGAGTTGCCACACCAAAGAATATACTTCCCAACACCGCAAAAATTAAAATAATTGGGGGAACAACAGCTTTAAAAACTTGTTTAATTAATTGAGTACCTTGAGGAATTACCACATCATCAGGGATAAGTGGCACTTTTTCCGGTTGAAAAAAAGCTAGTCCTAAAATATAGAGAATATAGGAAGTAGATAACATTAATCCGGGAATTAATGCCCCTAAAAATAAATCTCCCACAGAAACACCAATTTGATCACTGAGAATCACTAAAACTAAACTGGGAGGAATTAACTGGGCTAAAGTACCAGAGGCAATAATTACTCCTGAAGCTAATTTTTTATCATAGCCATAGCGTAACATGAGCGGTAATGATAACATTCCCATCACAATTACTGTGGCGGCTACAACTCCAGTTGTGGCTGCTAAAACAGTTCCTACTAAGACAACTGCTAAAGCTAATCCTCCTCTGACACGACTTAATACAATGCCAATAGTTTCTAATAATTCTTCAGCTAATCCTGACTTTTCTAGAACTGCGCCCAAAAACACAAAGAAGGGAATAGCAAGTAAGGTAAAATTCGACATTGTGCCAAACCAACTATTAGGTAATAGGAGGAGACGCGCCGGATTAAAAGCCCCAACTACTGTACCAATAAGTCCAAAAACAATGGCTGTGCCGGCAAAAGAAAAAGCGACAGGAAAGCCACTCATGAGAATAAAGAAAAAGCCGACAAACATTAAAATTGCTAACCATTCAAAACCCATATTTTCTCCTATTCAATATTGATATTTTCTGAAGTCTCTAACCTTAGTTGATCTTCTACTTGTTGATAGCCTAATAATACTGCTAAATACTTAATTGCTTGAGAAATACTTTGCAAAAGCAGCAATAATAAGGCTATAGGAACCATAGTTTTGATTGGGGCGCGGGGTAAACCATTAGCGTCAGAAGATATTTCCCAAGTTCCCCAACTACCGTCACTTAATCTGCCCCAAGATTGTAAAACCGGATTGATTGTTACCCAAATACCAAGTAGACAAAAGGGAATTAAAAATAAAACTGTTCCCACAAAATCAACTAAGGCGCGTTTTTTTTCACTCATATTAGTATAGAGAAAATCAACGCGGACATTTTCCCCATGACGTAAAATATAAACAAAGCCGAATAAGAAAGTTAGAGAAAATAAATACCATTGCAGTTCTAATAAGGCATTAGAAGACAATTGTACGCCAATGAAGCGACCCATATAACGGGCGACAACATTAAAAAAACCAACTCCAATTGTTAGTAAAACTAGCCAATTCGATAACCATCCCAATTTATCAGCACCATTGTCAATAAACTGCGAAAATTTTAAGAGTTTACGAATTAAAGAAAATCTGCTTGAGTCACGCATAGAACATAATAAATTAAAGGTAAGACTTGAGAATACAGTCAGCCAGTCACCAGTCAGCCAGGGAATAAATTATCTCGTTCCCAGTCTCTGACTGGGAATGACTTAACGGAGGCTCTGCCTCTGCTGTTATTGAAGGCAGAGCCTTCTGGAATTCATTCCCATACAGAGTATGGGAACGAGAAAAACTTTAGTGAATTTTTACTATTAATTCATCAATTGTTCCACCTCCAAAATATCTAAATTTGTTAACTGTGCCACTTGTTCTATAGACATTCCATTCTGTAACAAATTAATGGCAACTGCCCTTAATTGCAATTCAGCTTGTTCTGCCCTTTGTTGTGCAATTCCTACCATTTCTTGAGAAGTGGGAAATAAATCACCGTCCAAAGTTGCCCAGCGTAACCAAGTGGCATCAACGCCTCTATAATTACCTTCCCAACGTACCAAAGCTAAATCTAAAACTTTACTTATCAGTTGGTTTTTATCATTTAGAGCAATCTGTTGATATGCACCACTGTTAAGATCAAAACCGGCAAAATCATCTGGGTTAAAAGGGTCATACCAAAAATATTCAGAAACCCGCATTTGATTTTGATAAATCAATTTTTTCTGATTTTTATCATTGTTAGCTGTGCTTTCTGAAAGTAATTCAATTACTACATCTGGGGGTTTTCCTTCTTCCCAAACTACCCAAGACAATCGTTCTGTTTTCGGTACACCCAAAACAGCAAAGAAATCTGGACCGCGAAAATCTTGATTTTTCAATTGTGCTAAACTGTAGTAGACAAACATATTGCCACCTACGTATCCATCAGTCCTTTGCTCTAACCAAGGCTGAATGGTATCAATTAAAATATCCATTTGGAATTTATGTCTTTGCGTCTCCATGGGGATACCATCATCACAAGGAAGTTCTGCCTGGGTGGGTGGCAGTTTAATGCTAGGTTCAGCTAAAACAGTTTCTAACATAGCCGTTAAATTTAGTTAGAAATTACTTAATATTTTTATACTAATCTGAAATGATCAGCAATTGGCAAAATTATAAGAAATAATAAGTTTTCAGTGTATTAACACAATCAAATCAAACATGATATTGTAGTGAAATCCTCCAGTTAGTCAATAATAGTAACTTTTATGAAACGCCGAGCTATTGTTAACAGATTATCTCAAAGTGCGATCGCTGCCACAGGAGTAGCAATTATTGGTGGTTGTCAAAAAGCTCAAAATAAAACAGCAACCGCTCAAACCGACACCAGTAATCTACCGACAATAAAATGGCAAATGGCGACAAGTTGGCCATTGTCCTTAGAAACTATATTTGGTGGAGCGCAGGTATTAGCAGAACGTGTCAAAGTTCTCACTAACGGTAAATTTATTATCGAACCCCGTGCGGCTGGAGAAATAGCCCCCGGTTTAGAAGTTCTGAATGTGGTTTCCCAAGGTGCTGTACAAGCTGGACATACTGCCGCTTATTACTATATTGGTAAAAGTCCTGCCCTCGCTTTTGGTACATCAGTACCATTTGGACTTAATGCCCAACAACAAAACGCTTGGTTATATGAAGGCGGAGGTTTAACCAAACTGCGAGAAATCTATGCCAGTAAATTTAATGTGATTCAATTTCCTGCGGGAAATACTGGTACACAAATGGGGGGATGGTTTCGCAACGAAGTGAAAACCCTCAATGATCTCAAAGGCCTAAAAATGCGAATTCCCGGTTTAGGAGGGCAAGTTATGGCTAAATTAGGCGTAACTGTGCAGACTCTTCCAGGGGGGGAAATCTTCCAAGCGCTACAAACAGGGGCTATTGATGCGGCAGAATGGGTAGGCCCCTATGATGATGAAAAATTGGGTTTAAATAAAGTCGCTAAATTTTACTATTATCCAGGTTGGTGGGAACCAGGTCCAACTTTAGAAGTACAAGTGAATTTAGATGAATGGAAAAAGTTACCACCGCAATACCAAGCAGCATTAGAAACTGCTGCATTTCAGTCAAATACAACAATGTTAGCTCGTTATGATGTCCGCAATAATGAGTCCTTAGAGAAACTATTAAAAACGGGTACTCAATTGCGTGCTTATAGTCAGGAAATTTTGGAAGCTGGGGAAAAAGCCTCTTTTGCTTTATATGATGAGTTTGCAGCTAAAGACGCTGATTTTAAAGCCGTTTATGAACAGTGGAAACCCTTTAGAGATCGGATGTATGCGTGGAACAATCTCAATGAAGGCAGTTTTGTTCGTTATGCTTATGGAAAGATGAAAGCAGGGAATTGAGAATTTCCTAAATTATAATGTAGAGACGTTTCATGAAACGTCTCTATCGAAGTTGTGAAATACATATAAGTGACATTTTGTCAAAAAAATTAGATGCGTTTCCCCTGAAGTGATTCGTCATCATGGTTAGAGATATTCAGTTTACTGACCTAGAACAATTGCTTTTCAAGATAGGTTTTACAAAAGTACCAACAACAGGCTCTCAACAAGTCTATCAATATCTATCGTCAGGAAGTTTGGTCATTTTACCAGCTTACGAACAACAGGCATATCTTCAGCCTGTACATTTGGTAGCTGTACGTCAAATATTGGTAGAAAATGGTTTAATCAACACCAATACTTTTGACAGTTTTATGAGAAAAATTGTCAGTTAAAGTATGAAAATATAATAAACTACACCATACCATCACAATATGTTTTACAAAATCTCACTATTGCTTACACCTCAACAAGAAGAAGGATTCACTGTAACTTCTCCACTCTTACCACAATTGATCACTGAAGGGGATTCTATGGATGAAGTTTTAGCTAATGTTCAAGATGCTTTGGAAGCAGTTATAGAAATGTATGAAGATTTAGGTAAAGAACTTCCTGATAATCTACAATCTGTAGACCAAAATTCACCAGCTTTGATAGAAACAATTATATCCGTCAGATGAACTATAGAGAAGTTGTTAAAAAGAGTTATATAAAAGATTACTATCGCTATTCTGGGGTGTCAATTACCAAACCATATCATTGTTAGCCTGATTCCTACTCATTTTTATATGTCTCCATAAATTGAGCAGGATCTTTTTGTGGTGGAGTATTAGAGATTAATTTGGGTTGGAAATCAAAATATATTGCTCTTCTAGCTCGCGCTTGTTGTTTTGCCTGTTCTCTTTTTTCTTTCTGATCCTGTCTGATAAAGAGAACCCATTCTCTAGCTGTCCTAATAACATTGTCTTCTATAGACTTAATATTAATTTTATCAATGTTAAACCCAATTGCATCTAAAGCTTCAATGCCAGCGATAAAGACTTTATTACCTGTAGCATTAGGCTCTTCTTGAGATAAAATTTCTAAGATAATAGGTATAGCTTCCTTAGCAAGCTCTTGCATTCTACCTAGTGCGTAAAGTGACCATGCTCTAATATTAGGGTTAGAGTCTTTTAGCCTTTCAATTAAAGCAGGAATAGCTTCTTTAGCTGGTATTCCAATATTTGCAATTACAATAACGGCATATCCACGAACTTCAGGATCAATATCTTCTAATGCACAAATGAGTTGAGAAATTGCAACTTCAGCTTGTGTTCCAATTTCTTCAAGTGTAATTGCTGCTCTTCGTCTTACTTCCAGCTTTTCGTGTTGAAGTAGTTCGGCAAGAAAGGGAACAGATTCTTTACCAATTTTTGCTAAAGTAATTGATGCTGAACCACGAAGTTCAGAGTTATCTTCCTGAAAAACTTTAATAAGTTGAGGAATAGCTTCACTAGCTTCAGCACCAAACTCAGCCAGATCATCAATTGCTTGACTTTTATATCTTTCATCTGTGCTACTTAACAAAGACAGAAGAAAATTTATTTTTTCACTACGTTTTATGTCATCTATAGCTCTAATATCTTCTAAAACTTCTTCCGCATTTGAATAACGACTAGATATATTTGTATTGAGAAGCCTTTCTAAAATAGAGACTGTCTGTTCTGTGATAGTCATATCCAGAAGATTCCAACTTCTTTTAATCCAATTATCTCCAAGATTACATTCTAAGTCTAACGGTGAATATCCGCTTAAAAGATGAAAACAAGTTGCACCTAGAGAGTACAAATCACTCGCAGCAGAAGAAAAACTATCGGGTGATTGATAGCCAGATGTACCAAAATTTGTACTTTTGAGGGTTTTGATAGTTACATTTCCTTGTAATGAAGTATCGAGATCGGAAACTTGCTTTGAAATTCCAAAATCAATTAGTACAAATTTTCCATTTTTACTATTTCTTATTATATTATCGGGTTTAATGTCACGATGAAAAATACCTCTATTATGAATCTCTTGTAATACAGGTAATATTTCTAGCAAAAGTTCCAAAATCTGCTTTTCATTAAAAATTTTAAAATTATTTTGTTCTAATTCTTGTCTCAAATTTTTTCCTTCAATAAATTCTTGTACGATGCAATTTTCACTTTCCAGATATGCGAGTAAGCTAGGAGTTTGTGAATAAGCTTCTAATTCATAGAGAATTTTTGCTTCTGTTTTAAATAATTCTCTTGCTTTTTGTCCATTGGTTGATTCTTCATTATAGGGCTGTATGAATTGCTTTACAACACATCTGGAATCAAATTTTAACCTATCTTTTGCAAGAAAAACTTTACCAAAGCCTCCTTGTTCCAATTCCTCAACGATTTGATAACGTTGATCGATTATGTCTCTAACTTTGATGTCCATATAAATTTTATGTAAGGTAATTCAAGATTAATAGAAATTTGATCATTAATTTAATTATAAGCGATTTACTGCAATTATTGAGCGTGAAGGTGATATTTGTATATTACAAACCTCTTTGTACAATTTCTCGAATTTCTCTAATAAACTCAGCAGGAGTTTGAATAATTAATCCACTCTCAATACCAACTTCCGCAGTAAAATCCTTGGTATTTAAACTTAATAAACGATCAACTTTTGTCAACACAGCAGCAGCTAAAATAGGCGCGTCTTTAGCTTCAATAATCCTAACCCAATGATTACTTTCTTCTAGAGTTGGATCAGGTTCAATTTCTGGATTAATAGCTGCTATTAACTGCGAGAAAATTGGTAAAGCATCAGGTAATTTTTTCTTGATATTTCGTTCACACTCTAATAAAACTTGCTCTGATATCACTAACTGAAACAAACCAATTTCCGCCATTGTTAACACAGCGCGACTAGCTCCTGTACGAGAAGCAGCACCAGCAATGAGAATGCTAGAATCAGCAAAGATTTTACGCATTGTGATCTTTCTCTTGCCAAATTGCTGCTCTTTCTGCTACCAAACCCTGGAGTAAATCATTTAGTTCTAAACCTGCATCTTCCATCATTGCTGTAATTTTGTCGGCAATTTGTGGAACTTGCGGTTGTTTGGGAGTAAGTAAAACAACTTCACCAATTTGCAATAATGTCAACGTATCACCTGTACCTAAGCTAAGATGCACCTTTAAATCTTCTGGAATAGTAATTTTTCCCTCATTTTCTATGCGAATAGGGAAAGCCTTAATTTCCATATTTTCTGATATATAAGTCATAATTAGTCGTTTGTATGGGTTTTTGTAGGGACATTTTCACCAAACATCCCTAAATCTATTGTAAATGTTGCTGTACTGGAACGCCTTGCGATCGCTAAAAATTCGATATCATTAAAACCGAAAATAAAACCAAAGTTTCGTAACTTAGAAGATATTGACTAAAACCTTCTTTTCTTCTTTTCTTCTTTGCGTCTTTGCTCCTTTGCGACTTTGCGCGAAACAATATTTAGTATTTTAGATAAATATGAATAATTTGATTAATGCAGGGTGAGATAACCCACCCTGCAAAGTATTTAATCCTTACTGTCGCGCCATAATAGTCCGCATTTCAGTTTCCCGATCTTGAATCAAATCGCCACTGACATCCACCATCACACTATAAATCTTCCCCGTAAACTTAAAAGGCGGTTCATAATCCGGTGTAACAGGCGCACCAGGGGCAATTCCACAGGTGACACCACTGGTTAGACCTAGTGCTAAAGGAGTAGTTACAGGCACATCAATCTGCCCGACCAATCTCTCATCAATATACAGTTGGGCGCGTCCTGGTGTTCCTTTTCCCTTGGCTAAATCTGGTTGACCCGTGACTTTAAACTCAAAGCGCAACTGGTGACGACCTACCGGCACAGATGACCCAGATTCAACATGATAGAGCGATCGCCCGACATAATTATGAACCCAGTGCAGTTTACCACTTTGGACATAGAAAGAATAGCCACTATCATTACCCCCGTGTGCCAGTAATATGCCTTCAGCGCCACCTGTGGGAATCTCCACATCAGCCGTAATACTGTGGGGACGATTTAACACCCTCACGGCACTACCGGCGGGAATCGCTTGAGTATCAGGATAGTAAACATAGCGGCTACGATTGACAGCAATTTGCGGGCGTTCCTCCGCGAATCGTTGCACACCACGTCCATCCACAGGCAACACATTATACTTGCCAGCCTCAATATACCAAGTGGCAATCATCTCAATCAACTTAGGACGATTATCAGCCGCAATATTGTGATTTTCCGCAAAATCTGAGGCGACATGATACAGTTCCCAATGATGAGTATCCAAATCCGTCAAAGTTTCCGCCGAAATCGCCTCACCAAAAAACTGCCCCGCTTCTGTAAATGAGGGACCCGGCCAAGGACAAACCGCCCGCCAACCATCATAGTAAAGAGAACGATGTCCCATCATCTCGAAATACTGGGTAATATGCTTAGTGGGGGCGTTACTATGATTAAAAGTATGGGCAAAACTGACACCTTCAATGGGGGATTGAGTCACACCCTTAATAGTTGTCGGTGGTTCAATTTCCAGTAATTCCAGCACCGTCGGCACAAGGTCAATAGCATGAGCGTACTGAGTCCGAATCTCCCCTTTAGCCTCAATACCTTGACTCCAATGCACAATTAAAGGGTCGCTGATTCCCCCCCGATAGGTTTCCCGTTTCCAACGCCTAAAAGGCGTATTTCCTGCCCAAGTCCAGCCCCAAGCATAATGGTTAAAGGTTTCGGCGCTGCCTAGTTTATCCAATGCTTTGAGATTTTCCTCTAGGGATTCTGGCACATTGTTAAAAAACAGGTTTTCATTTACTGAACCAGTCGGTCCCCCTTCCGAACTTGCGCCATTGTCCGAAATCACCATAATGACAGTATTCTCGAACTCACCGATAGATTTAAGAAAATCGAGTAAACGACCGATATGGTAGTCAGTATGGGTTAAAAAACCAGCATATACTTCCATCATTCGGGCATAAAGCCGTTTTTCGGCGGCTGAGAGGGAATCCCAGTGCGGGACATCGGGATCATGACGAGAAAGTTCAGCATCTGCGGGAACAATCCCCATTTCTTGCTGACGGGCAAAAACCTTTTCCCTGTAAGCTTCCCAACCATCATCAAATTGTCCAGCGTAGGCATCAGCCCATTCTTTTGGCACATGATGGGGGGCGTGCATTGCTCCCGGACAAAAATACATGAAAAAAGGCTTATTTGGGGCAATTTGCTTGGCATCAGCGATAAAGCTAATGGCTTTGTCTGCTAAATCTTCCGTTAAATGATAGCCTTCTGCGGGGGTCTTTTCTGGCTTAACGGTGTGGTTATCATAAACCAAATCTGGATAATACTGGTGGGTTTCTCCGCCTAAAAAGCCATAAAAACGCTCAAAACCGCGACCGAGAGGCCAGCGATCATAGGGTCCTGCGGCTGAAAGTTGGTCTGAGGGGGTTAAATGCCATTTTCCTAACGCATAAGTGTTATAACCCTTCTGGAGTAATATCTCTGAGAGAAACCCATTTTCAAAGGGAATATTCCCATTACCTCCGGGATAACCCGTAGACCCTTCTGTAATGCAGGACATGGCGTTAGAATGGTGATTGCGCCCAGTCAGCAAGCAGGAACGGGTGGGAGAACACAGTGCCGTTGTGTGTAGATTATTGTAGCGCAATCCATTAGCGGCTAGTGTGTCTAGGTTGGGTGTTTTGATGGGACTTCCATAATTTCCAAATTGTCCAAAACCTGTATCATCGAAAACGATAAATAGGACGTTTGGTGTATTTTCTTTTGCCCGTAATGGTTCTGGCCAAGCTGGACTGGATTTATCAACTGTGCGGCCGATTACACCGGGGAAGGTGGTTCCGAGTTTGTATTCATGCAGAGACATAAATCTGACCTCTTGAGAATATTTAATTTTTAACAAAAACCCTGAAATTCTATATCTTCTTTAGGAGGGGTTAATTTATAAATTCATGGACTGAATTACCATACTGAGAAAACTAATTAAGGGACTTCTAGTAAATTCCCAATAAATAAATGAACAAACGATAGCGAAGCGTGGCGTTAGCCATACCACAGAGGCACAGAGAACACAGAGAGAGAAGAAATAGAGAGGGTTTTTGGCAAAAAGGGCTATTTAGTTATGAAAAACATCACTCAATTAACTCAGCTAGAATTGGTTTTACTAAAATTAGTTGAGAAAGGAAAAGGTCAATGGAGTTGGTATGAATTAGGGAATGCGCTTTCCCGTCAAGATGTTCCGAGAGAACCTGATATGATGGAGGTTTTAAAAAATATTGCCCATCGCGGGTTAGTCAACCGTTATGTAGAAAAAGATTCACCACGCGATCGCTGGGAATTAACCTTAGAAGGAATTACAGTATTAAAAATGTGATTCTTAGGTTGTGCTTTGCGATCGCCATAGATACTAAATGGGTTCTATAAATACTCCATTAATATCATCAATGCTGGAAGTTTTATCTTTGATTGTTTCACCCTATCTCATTAATCCAATGTTGAATCACATTGAATAAGTTTGATTGATTGGGAAAACCTTTTAATGGTGCGTCTAATGGTTGTTCTGTGATAAAGGCAATGTGTAAGACATCTGTTAGTTTATTGCAGAATTTGATCATTTCTTGATTTGGTTCGCAGTTGTTGATAATTAAGGCTAGGTTTTCGGTTTTTAGATGTTTTTTAATTTGGGGAATTTTGCTTTTGAGTTGAGGTGCGTTGTTAATTTGGGGAATTTCTAGATTTTCGGGACAAGCTGTAAAGTAAATTTGGTTGCAGATTTCTTGAGATATTTCTATGATGTCTGTTTCGTTTTGGAGGGTTTTGAGGTTGAGGGTAAGGGGATAGGTTGTATTTATGGGTTGGAGTTGAGAGATGATTTTAGTAAATTGGAGTTCCCAGATGTTAACCAAATGAGAGTTAGGAGACGCGGTATTATCAGATGCATCTCGATGAGACGTTGGGAGTAGCCATGCGGTATAAAATTCTGCGTAATCCATATTCTCAACACAGTATTCAATAATTTCTAGACAAGAACCGTATGGATCAAGTTCTCTTTGATTTACATAGGGTTTTAAATTTTGAATTATGATTGAAAAAAAATCATGTTTGTTACTTCGCATTAAGAATTGTTTCAAGCTTTCGCGTGCTGCAAAAGAAGTTAAATGATCACGATTCTTTGGTATTAAATTGATAATCGCATATAATAATTCTGTGTCAGAATTATAATTAAGTCCTATTTTTTGAATGAAAGCTTGTAAAATATCTACATCCTTTGAATAAGATAATAAGATTTTTAATTTATCAAAG
This sequence comes from Dolichospermum flos-aquae CCAP 1403/13F, assembly GCF_012516395.1. GTDB lineage: Bacteria > Cyanobacteriota > Cyanobacteriia > Cyanobacteriales > Nostocaceae > Dolichospermum > Dolichospermum lemmermannii. The sequence goes on along the minus strand of NZ_CP051206.1, from coordinate 5,018,631 downwards.
ACATGGTATTTATCATTATTATCAAAATCCGAGTTTATTGTTTTTGGATATATAAGATAATTCTTCAATTCTCTGAAATCCATTTGAAGCAAAAAATCTAAAAAATTACTACCATAATCTAGGTTTAAATTAATAGAGATACCTAGCCATTGATATAATTTATAATAGGTTATTGGATGGTGACTTAACAAATCACCAGGAAATTTTAAATGGTAAGTAACTACTTTAAAGAAACGGTAAGTATATAATTTATTGCCGTTATCGTCATATCCATCTTCAACAATTTCATTAAGAACAGATTCTGGAAACTCTTTCAGTCCAAACCGTGCTAAATTACGTGCTTGGGATGAGTAGAATTCAAAATGCCCAGATACATCATCAAATTTTATTAACGCATTCATAAAATCATCTTTTTGATTCTTGTTTATATCATTTCTACCTAACCACAGTAAAATGACTTCTCTCCATTGCGGCTCAAAAACACGATATTTCGCTTTTACGGGATTGGTAGGAACATGATTTAAAAAATAATGCCAATCATCAATAACTAAAGCTGCAAAATATTCCTGAAAATTAGGATGAAAGAAAGCATAAACATCTCTATCTACCAAATTCAACCAACCTACATCACGAGCTAATTTGAATAACCTCTCAGTCATTACCTCAACTACTAAACTTTTATTAAGCCGAAATCTAGCATCCCTTTTAATTCCTTCTAAAGCTAATTTACCTAATCCTTGGTGTAATTCTTTTTGCAATTCAGGAGAATCTCTTAACTCTTGAGTTTCTGGGGTAGATTTCCAATAATAAAAATACTTAGCGTATAAATCAAAAAGTCCTGCTTTAGTTTCTGGTAATTCTCCATGCTTGTCTTGATAAAAAATCTGACATAACAAAGATAACCTCAAAGGATTAGTAACTAATTCACGAATACGCTCTTTTCCAGGTTCTCTTAATTTTGCCTTGAGTTCTTCACCACGCTGTATTTTATCATCATCACATTTAAACCACTCTTCAATAAATTTATCAATTTGTTCAGGTTTAAATTCTTGAGTTTTATAGGTATCAAAACCAGATAAATCATTATTACTAGGATTTGCATCCCAAACATTTAACCGACAAGTTAAAACTACTCGCGCTTTTCCTAACCAGTCTGTTAATGCTTGAGAAATTTTATTTAATGCTGCTGTTGGTGAAGATTCCCCCATTTCATCAACACCATCTAACAATAACCAAACACCAGGTTTATAAAATCGCGTTTTTAGCTGTTCCTCTATTTCTGAGGTAGGAGTATTATTAACTAATCTCATTGTGTCAGGTAGCCATTTTTTGAGAATATATTCCTCTAATGTCATACCTTGCAAGCTACCGAGAGATATAACAATTGGTAAGTCTTTATTTTCATTTTTGATATATGAAGCAATAGCAGTTAATAAAGTCGTTTTACCTGCTCCCGGTTCTCCAACTGTAGCAATATGCTTGTTTTTTCCCGCAGAATTTTGATTTATTACCTGTTCCAGAAAATCATTATGTTCGTAAATTTTAGCAATGACTTCCTTTTCTAACTGATAAACGTCTCTTCTATCAACATTCTCATCTCGTCTTTGCTGGTGTTTACGTTCGACTAAACCCAGTGGAACAGATGGAAACTTTAACTCAAAACCCATTTCAGAAGCATTTTTTCTGATTTGTTCTTGCTGGTTTTCTAGTTTTGTGTGAAAAATTTTTAGCCAATCATCATCATTTAAAATGGGTGTCTGAACATTAGGATTTTGTTGTAATTTCAACCATTCATTAAATTTTTGATTCCATAGCTGAGTAAAAGTCTGTTCCCAAGGTGATTGACCCTTTTTACTTCGTCCACGTTGAGATTTAAAACCAAACAATTCGCATATTTCACCCAAATAATCTTGTAATACTTGGTCTTCAATACCTAAATATTTAGCAATTTCTGTATTTTTAGATTCGGCATTTTGATGATCAAATCTACCCAAAAATATCTCTCTGTGTTTATGGAATAAGCCGTATTCATTAGCGACTTCCTCTAAAAATCGGTTTCTTAGCTCAATACTGTGTTGGAATGAGTCCATATTATTAGGAATAGATGCTGAATAACTGCAAATACCATTATAGTTGTTAGTTTCTTAATTGTGTGTAATTCTCTCAATTTTATTTGATTTATATTTAATTTATATTTAATTTATATTTAATTACTATTTAATTACTATTTTTTGGATATTTTATTAATTTGTTGATTTTGTCATGATGAATGAGTCCTCAAAAAATAGGTTTTTATTCAGTTATGTTACAAACTAAACTCAACCTTCTCCCCCACTACTACGGTAAACTTGCCAGAGAAAACGGAATCGGATATCTCGAAGATAGTCGCGGTATTAGACTTCCTAGCGTTACCTCAATTTTAAAATCTACCAAACCTCCAGGAGAAAAAGCACAACTCGCAAAATGGCGACAAAAAGTAGGTAATTTTGAAGCTAATCGAATTATCCAAGAATCAAAACAAAGGGGTATTCTCATTCATCAACAAGTTAAAAACTACTTTTTAGATGAGCCTATTATTTGCTCTGAATTTATCAAACCTTATTGGCATAACCTATTACCAATATTGGAAAATATTCATAACATCCGATTAATTGAAGCCAATCTTTTTAATTACTATCTTGGCTATGCTGGTAGAGTTGATTGTGTAGCGAATTATTGCAATATTCCCTGTGTGATTGAATTTAAAACCGCAGAACGCATAAAACCTCTTTATGATGAACCTTTACAACTTGCGGCTTATTGGGGTGCTGTCAATCGTCAATATGGATTAAGAATTAACAATGCTTTAGTAATTGTCACCACTCCAGATGAAGCTATTGTACATTGGTTAGAACCTAAAGACATGATGGAAAAATGGCATCAATGGGAGAAAAAAGCCAACACATTTTGGCCAAACGATGGTACTAATGACAAAATATCACCCTAAAAAATTCTCACACATAAAGCATTAGTAAATCCCTTCTATCGTAATAAGGAGAGAAAATAGAAGGGGAATTAGTACCACCGTGAAATCAAAAGTCAAAAATTCATTGCCCGAATTATCACACCAAGAAAACTAACTAAGCCAATTACAAGTAAAGCCACTCCGATAATTTCCGCACTGTGAGAGGTTTCGTAGGTATAGCGATTATTTTGAATTTGTTTAAGTAACTGACGGTGTTCTCTCAACCCTAAAACCATTCCCAACATTCCCGTCACAATAAAAGACAGTCCCACAATCACCGAAAATCTGACTGGGTTAAGATGATGACTCAGACGAGTATTTTCAATTGCTCTAACAATGGTGGGGATACCAAAACCAAAACCAATTAAGGAAAGACAGGTGCGTATCCACGCCATTAATGTGCGGTCTGCTGCCGCTCGACTGCGGTATTTAGCTAATTCTGTTCTATCTGCTGCTAAATCGTTGGTAGACAATTGTTCAGGTGTTTCTGATTTGATAAGTGGCTGATTCATTGTGGTAAGATGTGCCTGTAAATTACCTCTGAATAATTACTTTTATTGTTGTTTATTGAGTTCTTGAGTCAGAAAATAATTGAGGAAAGTTCTAATTAAAGCAACAATTCCTAATTTTCCTAGAGACTCAAAGGTTGAATGGTAGGTTGTAGAAAGAATATCTGCTCCTAATTGAAATTCTAATGCCAGCACTAGCCAAATTCCAAAGTTGAGCCGGATTTGCAGAAATCTGTTTTGACTATGATGATGGTTCAGAGAAATTGCTATTTTTCCGCTTTTTAATACACCCAATAAAATACAAAAAACAGAAATAGATTCTAGTAAAAATTTCAGCAAAGTCACAACAAATGATAACCCGCTCTCTAGCTGTTCAAATAATGCCATAATTTAGCTTTTTTCACGCTCCAGGCATAGAGATTAATTACAATAGCCTTAGTGAATCAAAGTATTAAATTGGAAAATATAAAATCTCAAACTTTGCGTCTTTGCTCCTTTGTGTCTTTGCGCGAAACATAATTTATACCGCCATTATGTAACGGAAAAAACCGCATTTAGTTAGGTTGTTGCTCTAATTTGCGTTTATTCCAAATTGAGTAAAAACTACCTAGAAATGCTCCTAAAATTACATAAGCTATGAGTGTGGGAATTACCTTTTGTTCTACGTTATTCAAAATGGCGATAAACAAGGCTAAACCAACATTACGAGCAATACAGGAAATTGCTAAAATCGGTTGTGTATCATCATTGTTACCTCCTAAACTGTGTCCTATTGCTAAGGAGGCAATTACCATGATGGTAATAACAACCATTGGTAATCCCCAAACTTTGAAAAATAGGGGAATCCCTAAAATACCAGCCAAAACAACCAGTACGAAAAAAAGACTATTAGCCATAAAATTTAAAGGTTGAGCGATATTTTCGGCAAATTTAGGTACAAACTTTTGCAGCAACAGACCGATACTGACAGGCAATAACTGTACCATGATCACTTGTCGGGTAACTTCTAAAATTGTCACTTTTTCTGAAATATTCTCAAATAGGGTGACAAAAATTTCCAAGGTAATAGGAGTAACGCAGACTGCAAGTATAGCGAGAGTTAGCTGAAAACTCGCTGAGTAGGAAAATCTACATCCAGCCATTTGCGCTCGTTTTGTGGTCAGAGGCGCACCTGGAGAAGCCGCTAACAAGGCTAATCCTGTCATTACTTCTGGGGGTAAGTTAAACAGTTTTAGCAGGACAATAACCACTAGAGGAACTAGCACCACAACGGCTAAAAGCGCCCGGAATAGTAAAGCAGGTTTTCGCCATAGGGAAAGCATTTCCTCAAAACAGAGATTGCTTCCTATGGCTAACATTAAAGAAAAAATCGTGATTTTAACGAAAATCAACAGTAAAGGATGGTGCATAGCTGGAAATTGAACCTCTTTCCTCTGCGTCCTCTGTGCCTCTGTGGTTCGATAAATTACTTCTTAAACCGCAGAGGAAAAAAAGATATTTTTCGGATCACTTGTTAACTACTATTGAGCAAATAATATCTCTTAACCTAACTTTGTATTACTATCCCTGGTCATAGATATCTCCGAAATATTTATTGTGATAATTTTTACTCACGCGGACAAAAGAATCACATAAAAAATCTCTAATTTTTCACTGTTGAAGATAATAATTAAATCTGGTTCGCAATTGTTCAATTGTTAAATCTTGCTTCCAATATTCTATTAAAGCATGACCAAAAGCCCAAGCATTACGATCTGGTGTAGATGGGTTTTCTAACAACAATGGCCATAGAGATAATAAATCAAAGTTGCGGGATTTGGAATTGTCTGTATTTAATAGGGGAAAAAGTTCATAAGCCATTTGTAATTTGCCAATTACTATCGGTAATTGTTCAATGGGAATTTGTTCTGCGAGTAAATAAGCAAGAGTAGGAGAACCTGTTGATAATGTGGAAATAAATTGCAAAACGGGACTTTTTAGTAATGCAGCAATTCCTTGGGTGGTTGTCATCTGAAATGTGTAATGCTCAATAATATTAGCTGCTGCTGTGGTGCGAGTTTCTAAATTCCGTAAAAAGCGAGTTAACCGTAATTGTTTAGCCGGATCTATTGCTGCTAATAATCCTGAAGATAAAGCTTCTATATTCCAAGAATTTCGATTAGTTTTTGGATCATTCGTAACGACAGGTAAAACTAAATTAGCCAAATTTCCTAATAGTTGTTGGCGATATTTTGTCGCTTCTCGAATAGAAATCTCTTTTGGTTTTTCTCCTTTTTCCCAATCATAAGGAGGTTGCCATTCACGGATAGGACGTAAACGATCTACTTGAGTTACAATGGTAATAATCGGTAAATCTGCCACTTCTGATTTTACATCTTGGAGAAAATCTACATCCATTTGTAAAGCTGGATCTAGTGCAGGAGTAACTAATAATAGTAAATCAGCATTACTAGCATAATCAATCACTAAATCTCGCAAATCTTCCCGTTTTACCTGTTCATAACCGGGAGTATCCCAAAGGTTGAGAGTTTCCCCATTTTCCGTTTCCCAATGGTAATTTTGAATTGTATCTGTACTGGGTAAAACATCAACCGCAGCTAATTCATTTTGAAAAAGAGTATTAATTAAACTACTTTTACCTGCACCTGTGCGCCCAATAATGAGAATATTTACGGGTTTTTGGGCAACGATTTCCGGGGGTTCAGCTTGGGTGAGAATGTCCCGCAGGGTTTGGGTTTTAACTTGGGGTAGGGTGGGAATAGGTAATTCAATTTTAGTTCCTGCATAGAGAGCGATCGCTTGTTTACATAAGTTCCGTAAAGCGGCTTCTCGTAATAGTTGACTCAAGTTTATTAATAATTCCTGAGAAGCCCGATTTCCCACACCTTCACTCGCTTTTTTAGCTACCGCAGTGACCGGATTTAATACCCATTGTGCCCAATTCCAAACTTTCCACAATTTACGGGCAGATGGTTCTAATTTGCGATAAACTTCATAGGTTTGATAAGCTTGGCCAACGGTAACTTGATTCAGAACCGGAGATAATTTTTGCATCCATTGATCCATATCATCTACTGTACCCCGAATTAAACCGTAAACTTGGGGAATGTAAATATTTAAAAGCGGATATTTAACTTCAGGGTTATAAATATGAGAAATTGCTACTATTAAATTTTGACATCTCTGCCAAAAAGTTTGCCAATCTTCCCAAATAGGTAAATCATTTGCGGCTGCGGTGAGAATATTTTGTAATGCTGTTTCTACTGCTTTAGTCCTATCTGTTTCGATGACTAAATTATTCTCTGTGGTAGTTTCTAATTCTTCTCGAACTTCTGCAAAAACAGCTTCAATTTGATTTATTGCCGGTTTAGTCCAGCGTACCAGCAACCACCGCCAACCGACAAATACAAATGTAAATACAGCCCAAATCCAACTTAATCCCCAAGCGTGAATTTGCGTTCCTGCGGAAATGAGAAGGAAGGAGATAATTACCGCAATTGGTGAAACTAAGATTATCCATTGCCAGGGTTTTAAACGGATCATTGTTTGATAACTTTTTGGGTTGTGGATGTTGGATTAGTGATTTATTAGTTATTTTACCAGGGAAATTTACCAGAAAAATAACACTCACGGTGGGTGTTGATATCATCAGATGACAAATACGCAAGATAAAGTATGAAGAATGAAGGATTAAATTGATTTTTTTAGTCTTCATTCTCCATCTTTCAACCTTTCCTTAACCGAGCTTTTCATATACTTTGAACATCGGCAAATACATAGCCAGCAAAATTGTCCCCACCATTCCCCCCAGTACCACAATCATTACTGGTTCTAAAATACTGGTGAGTGATTTAACTGCCTGTTCTACTTCATCTTCATAAAAATCGGCGACTTTCATCAACATTGCATCTAGTTGTCCCGTTTCTTCACCAATACTCATCATCTGAATTGCCATAGCTGGAAAAACGTTTTCTGTGAGCAAAGCAACACTAATCATCCCCCCTTGTTGAACCTCTTCACGGGCAGCGTCAATGGCATTAGCAATAACCTGGTTTCCTGATGTATCTCGCACAATTTCTAAACAAGTTAAAATCGGGACTCCAGAGCGAGTCAATGAACCAAAAGTCCGACTAAAACGGGCAATAGCAGATTTTTGAATCAAATCACCAAATAAAGGTAGCTTTAGGGCAATACTATCAATCTGTAACCTACCAACAGGGGTTTTGTAATACTGCTTATAAAGAAACGATAATACAAATAAAATCCCAATAACCAACAAAGACCAATAGCTTCGTAAGACTTTACTACAGGTCATTAAGAATAATGTAAGTGGTGGTAATTCTGCTCCTATGGATACAAAAATATCTGCGAAAATTGGAATCAGAAAAACTGTCATGCCCACAAAGATAGCAGTTGCTAAAAAACCCACAACCACTGGATAAGACATAGCTGATTTAATTTGATTCTGTAATCGTGCCATATCTTCTAATAATTTAGCTAGACGATTTAAGACTTCATCCAACACACCCCCAACTTCGCCAGCTTGTACCATACTCACATACAAACCATCAAAACACTCAGGATGTTTACGCATGGAATCTGAGAGGTTAATTCCAGTCTGAACATCGCCACAAATTTCTACTAAAGCAGCTTTAAGTTTAGGATTACTACATTGCTCAGAAAGTACAGTCAAGCCTCTGACTATGGCTACACCCGCATTTACTAAAGCAGCAAATTGACGGGAAAAAATTGCTTTATCCTTAACAGAAACCTTGACAAAGGAATTCTTAATCTTTTGGATATCGAACCGAGAAGCCAAGCTTTGAGATTCTTTTAAATCTTGAATAATAAAACCTTGATTTATAATATTATTGCGAGCATCAGTCAAGGAATCAGCGGTAAATTTTTCGGTTCTGGATTTTCCTTGAGAATCACGAATACGAGTAACGTAGGTAGGCATAATATTTATTTAAAATTTTAGAATTGGTCAGTTGTTAGTAGGGGCGAAGCATTTGGAAGATAAATTATCGGTCATTGCCAAAAATAGTTCTCCAAATGCTTCGCCCGTACAGTTGTCAGTTGTCATTGGAATAATTCTTTTACCCTGCTCCCTGCTCCCTGCCCCCTGCCTGTTAACGTAATTTAGCTCCTGCTGGGGCTGTTGCACCAATTAGACGCTGGACTTCATCTGGTTTAGAAGTTTTAGATATTGCTGCTTCAAAAGAAATAGTTCCAGCTTTGTACAAATCAGCTAAAACTTTTTCTAGAGTTTGCATTCCCAATTTACCACCCGTCTGAATAGCTGAGTAAATTTGTGCTGTTTTTCCTTCCCGAATTAAGTTAGAAATAGCGGGAGTGATAATCATAATTTCTTGAGCCATTACTCGCCCATATTCACCTGACTTGACATTTTTCTTAGGTACTAAAGTCTGACTAAAAACTGCGACTAAGGAGTTAGACAACTGCACCCGCACCTGAGTTTGTTTTTCTGAGGGAAAAACGTCAATAATCCGGTCAACGGTTTGTGCGGCAGAACTTGTATGTAGTGTACCAAATACCAAGTGACCTGTTTCTGCGGCGGAAATCGCCAACGCAATGGTTTCCAAGTCCCGCATTTCTCCTACCAGAATAATATCGGGATCTTCTCGTAAAGCTGCTTTTAAAGCATTAGCAAAACTCTTCGTATCTTCTCCTAATTGGCGTTGGTGAACTAGGCTTTTGATTGGTTCATAAACAAATTCCACAGGGTCTTCAACTGTTAAAATATGTTCTGCCCTAGTGCGGTTAATTAAGTCAATCATTGCCGCTAGGGTAGTAGTCTTCCCAGAACCAGTTGGACCTGTGACGAGAATTAGTCCTCTAGGTTTTTCCGTCATTTCCCGGACTATATCTGGCAAACCTAATTTTTCAAAGTTAGGAATTTTAGAACTTAATGCTCGTAAACAAGCAGCATAAGCACCACGTTCTTTATAGACATTCACCCGGAACCTAGCTAATCCTTTGACACCGTAAGAACAATCTAATTCCCATGTTTGCTCTAAAGTTTTGCGCTGAGTGTTATTGAGCATACTGAAAATTAGCCTTTGACATTCATCAGCCGTCAATATGTTTTCACCAATAGGTGTCAGACGTCCACTAATCCGAAAATAGGGAGGCAATCCAGCGGATAGGTGCAAGTCTGACCCACCTCTAGTAATCAGTTCTTCCATCAAGTCTTCAATCATCATTTCCATAGTCTGATTTCGTTCCCATTAATTAACAATAAAAAACTTAAAACTCTCAATTCAAAATGTGCGGCTAATCTGTAAAGCAAGGTGTCATACAGTAAGGACAATCTAACCATTCTGGTTGTAATTCCCCACTACAAGTCAGACAAGTCAGACCACTTTTGCGTTTAGCTTTTAATTCAGCCTCTAAACCTTTATCTGTAAGTGTTACTCGCTCTACTTCTTCTAAGGTAGTTGCTCCTTGACGAACTAAGTCCAAACTGTAAGCTAGTAAGGTTTTCATCCCCTCTTCAACAGCTACTTCTTTAATCCTTTCTGTAGGTGCTTCCTTGTTGATCAGAGTTTGTAATTCTTCAGTAATCCGCATTACTTCATAAACCCCACAACGCCCCTTGTAGCCAACACCACCACATTTTTGACAAAGATTTTTATGGCTGGCTATTTCTTCTGGTGGAATAGTATTGGCTTTGTAGAAAGTTACCTGAGCTTCTTGGGAAACGGATAGACCATAGCGAGCTAGTTCTTTAATGGTCGGAGTGTATGCTATACGACATTCAGCACAGACACGACGAACTAGACGTTGTGCTAAAACACCAATTAAAGAACTGGAAATCATGAAAGGTTCAATACCCATTTCTCCCAAGCGAGCGATCGCTCCTGGTGCATCATTAGTGTGTAAAGTAGTTAATACCAAGTGACCGGTTAATGCTGCCTCAATCGCCGTTTTCGCAGTTTCCCGATCCCGTGTTTCCCCCACCAGCAACACATCTGGATCTTGACGCAAGAAAGCCCGCAAGACCGTCGAGAAATCCAACCCCTTTTCCCGAATTACCTGTACTTGAGTAATCCCCGGTAAACTATACTCAATTGGATCTTCTACTGTACTGATATTAATCCCCGGATCATTCTTTTCTGATAGTGCCGAATACAACGAAGTAGTTTTACCCGAACCAGTTGGTCCCGTCACTAAAATCAACCCGAATGGCTTACTAAACATATCCTTAACAATATTTAAGGTTTCTGGGTCAGTAATTAACTTATCCAAACCTAATTGAGTTGTAGAGTTATCTAAAATCCGTACAACAACCTTTTCTCCATAGCGACTAGGTAGAGTATTTACCCGGAAATCTACCTTTCTTCCGGCAAATATCCGGCGAATCCGGCCATCTTGAGGTAAACGTCTTTCAGCAATGTCCAGGTTAGAAATAATTTTAAATCGGGCTGTTACCGCTGGGATAATTTTTTTCGGCATATTATCAAATGCCTCATGTAATACCCCATCCTTACGGAAACGAATCCGTAAATATTCTTCCTGCGGTTCAATGTGAATATCCGAAACACCCTCAGTTAAAGCCTTCAACAAAATCCGATTCACAAGTTTAATGATTGGTGCATGATCAGCACCCTTCATAGCATTATCTAAATCAACATCATTATCACTACTTTCATCTATGTCCAGAGTCCCTAGATTGTCTAAATCACCCTTGACATCATAATTTTTTTGCCGGTCTAATATCTTTCGGCGTGCCGCTTGTTCATTTAAAAATTTGTTAATGATGTCCTGATAATCTTTCTGGGTAATTACCCTGCGTTGAAAAGACAAGCCTTGGGAACGCAAAATCTGATTAAGATCATCAGAAGCATCTAAATTATCTGGATCAACCATAGCCACCAACACATAAGGTGGGCTTTGGTTATCATTTCTTGACAGTGGGATTAAGTGATGCCGACGACAGATATCAACAGGAATGAGGGTTTGAATTAAATTCCCCACGTTTGTTGTATCAATTTCGTAGATTTCGGGATCAAGAGACTCAACGCCGTATAAAATTTTGAGTTCAAATAAATGTTGTTTTTTGTATTCGGTGACCAACTCAGGTGATAATTTTCGCTCAGTAATTGATTCTAATACTTCTGTCAGTGGTTTACCGGACTTGCGGCTGGCAATTACAGCCTGCTTCATTTGTTCATTATTGACATAGCCAGACGTTACTAATTTATTACCGAAAGGCGAAAACTCAGTTCTTGTAGTCAGCGCAGTGCTACGCCGTTGTGGTGATGAGTAAGTCATAAGCAATTGGGTTAGGGTAGAGAAACCTCTTTTTTGAACTACCCCATCTTACTTCGTTGAAGATGGGGTTTCTACATCCCCTTAAATTTCAGTCAACAACCTTTTTACAAAAAGGCAGGAGTTAAGAGGCAGGGGGCAGGAGGTTATGAGTATCAATTAAAACTTTAGTTCTGGGTTTACAGAAAGAATTATACTAAGACACGCAGCGCGTTAGCATAGCGGCACGAAGTACAGTATAAAGCGTCTTTGCTTTAATCCCACTATGAGTAAGGGTGGGTTCCTCCTGCCTCCTGAAATTTAAATTTTCATGGCCGAGAATTAAGTGAGAACAAACAAGGCAAGAGTTTTTTTGAAGATCAAAGCCTTACTGTTCAGCTATTTTGAATTATTTTGTCTTTATTTCCCATTCTATTCACCATTTATCACAATAGAATAATAAGTTGTCGCGCACTTAAATTGTATAATTTGGAGGTGGAAACCCGCCTATAGCCCAGATTGGGTTCAAAAACTAGATGCGTGACAGCTTAGTGGTATCACTTCCTGCCAAAATATTGGTAATTTAAAAAGCAGTCCGTCGTCAGCGGGTTGTTGAAAAGGGGGATTTAAACCCAAAATTAGCTTACTAGCTGAATGCTCGTTAAATTTGTGCTGTTAAAAGCATCTGGAATGAGTAAATAATAGTAAACGAAAATAAACAGGTACACTATATAAGCCAGGAATTAGGCTAATCAACTCAAGATATAGCCAGCAGTTGCTAAAGTCACCGAACACATCTAAGTTTACCTCAAACCATTCTTCTCAGCACTTAAGTGACTGAATTTACCACATACCACATATTCTTATGAAAAGTGACTCCCCGTCCGAAATTAACTCCAACGAACCTGGATACGAGGTTAATGAGCAAGCAGCAAACCAAATAAATGAACAGGGAGATAACATACTCACTGAAGAACATGGCGATGCTACAGCCAACCCTATTGAAGTAGATATCGCTGTTTTAGCAGAGTTAAATCAACAAATTGAAACGCTCAAAACCCAACTAGAAGACCGTAGCACTCAGTATATGCGAATTGCCGCAGATTTTGAGAATTATCGCAAGCGAACTGCCAAAGAAAAAGAAGAAATTGACTTACAGGTAAAGCGAAATACAATTACAGAATTGCTACCTGTTGTAGATAATTTTGAGCGAGCGCGAGCGCACCTCAAACCCCAAGGTGATGGCGAAATGACAATTCATAAGAGTTATCAAGGGGTTTACAAACAGTTGGTGGATTGTTTAAAACGTCTAGGTGTAGCACCCATGCGCCCTGAAGGTCAAGAATTTGACCCAAATTTGCATGAAGCCGTCATGCGAGAACCGACAGATGAACATCCAGAAGGAACAGTTTTAGAAGAGTTAGTTCGCGGCTACTATTTTGGTGAGCGTGTCCTCCGTCATGCCATGGTGAAAGTAGCTGCTCCCAGAGAAGATATATCTTTAGAATCAGAAGATTTGTCTAGCCAAGATAACGGTTAACATGAACTACCCCTGGCTAACTTCGTTTGAGCCAGGGGTTTCTACATCCCCTAGCGGAGCCTGAGATTTTTGACGCTTCGCACGACCTAGTACCGCAGGGCGGAAATAAAGCAACCATATTCAAAGCTTTGGCACTCATGTTTTTGACTTCTAATTTTTCAGTAACTACCGTGCTATTACCGCTGATTATTCGTGTAGTTTCTTGGTGAACAAAGTTCTGACGTTGGTTATTCAACCCACATTCCGCACCCCCCAGTGTCACAATCGGTAATTTCGGATTTTTGAATACATTTAATGATAATTTTGATACAAAACTGTCGAAATCTTAGGTGGCTATCGCCAATCTCAAATCCCCAAACGACCATTTTTCGTTGTGTGACAGTTTAGGGTGCGGAAGGTGGGATTCAAGTATGGCATTGCAACCCACATTCCGCACCCCAAAATGTTACAGAGGGAAATTACGGAGATGAAAATCAAAGGGAGCATCAAAACAAACAGATAAAGTGAAAAAAGGCATTTGAGAAACAGTAAATCACCAAAAATGTCATCAAAATCTATTCTCAATAAGAAGCAATAAGAATGCACACCACCTGGAGAGGTCAATGAATAAGCGAAAGGAGATATTCAAGAAATAATTATAAGTTAGACTAATCAATTAAAGTAAAAAACGAAATTATAGACATAGTAAAATGGAGCTATAAATCAAAGAGATTAGCTCATCTTTACTCATAGAAATTAAATTGATAGAGATGATAATTAGCTGACTAATTGATAGTAACGTAAACAATCATCTGGTAAAAGACTCAAGATAAAATCTCTGTCCTTATTCCAATTAGAAATATGTTTCTCCTGACTGAGTGTAACCAAATGAATACACTGAAAGCATTGAAAAATCCAGCGTAAAGTAGGACGATTAGTTGCTTTGCCTAATTGATTTTTAATTGTTGATTTAGACTCCAAAAGAGCATTTCTAATATGACGTTGAGCCAAAGTATAAACCAGTAGACATAAACCCATAATCATTCCCAAAGACTCTATTCTCTCAGGACTTTTGAGGAAAATACTGTCGGCAAAAAATAATGGGTCTTTGAGAAAACCAAACCCTCTTTCACATGATTGTTGAGCTTTATATTCCCTGAGCATAGAATCATTGCTTAGTTCCTTTGAATCTAAAACATTTGTCGCAATAATAAAACGTCCCGCACTCAGCAATTCTGTATTAATTTTACTTTCATCCTGGGAGACTGTAGCTGATATTTGATAGGATATTTCTCCTGAAGTATCTTTTTTATTAGATTTTACTTGAGTCACCGTACTTTCGTGAATTTGATGATATTTGAATTGTTTTGATAATTTTGATAATGCCTTGATAGCATCTGCAACACATGCAAATCTCTCTTGTGATAACTTTTTCAAATCTTGCACAGCTTTTGATTCTGCTTTGGTAATTTTTTGTGTGAGCTTATGCAGGTCTGATTCTTTTCTTTCTTGACTTTGCACTACTAACCATCTTTGTTCTATCCCTGCATAATTTTGGATTTTTGATGCTAATTTATATCCTGGTATTGTACTATCAATAAATTCTGATTCTGCTAATGTTGATATTAATGATTTTGCTGCTTTTATGCTTAATGGTACTCGACATAACCAACGTAATTCTGACATCATTTTCAGGTTTGATTCTGTATATAAAGCAGCGTCAGCAACCATGAGACTATTAACTTCTAATTGTTTTTGATATTCTACTGCTATTTTACCAAAACATGATGAGTCAGCTTGGTTTCCCGATGCTAGTTTTAAAAATATTGGTATGTCTCCATCTCCTGAACATATCATTTCTATGATAAACTGTTTTAAGTCTGGACGATGGTCACGAGAATAACCGTAGGTGATGGTTATTTCTTTTGGTGATTTTACTGCTAATTCTTCTAATTCTTGGTTATTTCCTACTTTTTGACTCTCAAATATTACGAATGGTAAGCTAGTGTTATACTGCCCATGCACGTGCATTGATGATGAGTCTAGATGTGATGTTGATAGTGATACTCCAAATTTTTGAGCAGCTTTTAAGGCTATGATAAAAAAGATTGTATCTAAGCCTTTTATAAACAGTTTATCCATGACTCTCCCCAATTTATCGTCGTTGAGATATTCTGGTTTTACTCCTGCTCCTATTAAATGCTCACAGGCTATTGTTTCAAAATATTTGGGAAACATATATAACGGTTTGGAGACAAATCCTAACCCGTTTATTATCATGGCTTTTACCACTTGACCTGCATTTACTTTTTCGTCTTTTTCGACTCCTATTAATTCATTTATTATTTCTACTATTCCGATTGAATCTATGATTCCTGCTACTATCCCTAGATGGTCTATGTTCTGAATTTCCATTTCTTGAGGTTTTAATTTCACAACAGTTTCCTCTCATACTTCTGTTGTTATCAATTATTTCTTATTTGGTTATCAATTCATTTTTTTCTTTTGTTACCAAGTTTCACTTTCTCACACCATTTCGCTTTTAATGCTATTTATTATCATTAAGCATCTTAATTTTTGAATTGACTTTAGTTATTATGTACTACTTTAAGGGCTTTTTTGATCTGTGACAGTTTGGGGTGCGGAATGTGGGTTGCAAGAGTGTTAGGATATCGAACATGGGCTGTGTGTGGTTTTCGAGTTGTTATTTTGGAAGACTATAACTCTACTACATCAGCCCTCTCTCTTCATACTCTTTTTTTGGCAGTATTGTTATGGGAAAAGTTATTGGGATTGACTTAGGGACTACGAATAGTTGTGTAGCTGTTTTGGAATCTGGGCAACCAAAAGTAATTGCCAACTCCGAAGGTGGACGCACTACCCCTAGTATTGTAGCCTTTGGTAAAGGGAAAGATCGCCTCATCGGACAATTAGCAAAGCGACAAATTATAACTAATGCCGAAAACACAGTCTACAGTATTAAAAGATTTATCGGTCGTCGCTGGGAAGATACAGAATTAGAGCGCAGTCGCGTCCCTTATAATTGCATCAAAGGAAGAGATAATACCGTTGATGTCCAAATTCGCGGACAAAATTACACACCCCAAGAAATATCCGCTATGGTCTTGAAAAAACTCAAGCAAGACGCGGAAAATTTCTTAGGTGACGAAGTGACAAAAGCCGTAATTACCGTACCAGCATATTTTACAGATGCCCAAAGACAAGCCACAAAAGATGCAGCTACTATTGCTGGACTAGAAGTATTAAGAATTATCAACGAACCTACCGCCGCCGCCCTAGCCTTCGGTCTAGACAAACAAGATCAAGAGCAATTAATTTTAGTATTTGACTTAGGAGGAGGGACATTTGACGTATCTATTCTCCGACTAGGAGATGGAGTTTTTGAAGTTAAAGCCACCTGTGGTAATAATCATCTCGGCGGAGACGACTTTGATAATGCTATTGTTTGCTGGATGGTAGAGCGATTTCTAGCAGAAGAGAAAATAGACATTACCCAAGACAAAATGGCACTCCAACGCCTGCGAGAAGCCGCGGAAAAAGCCAAAGTTGAACTATCTAGCATGGTTATTACCTCCATTAACCTGCCATTTATCACTGCTGATGCTACTGGACCAAAGCATCTGGAAATGGAACTCAGTCGTTCTCAATTTGAAGAACTAACAGGGAGTTTAATCGAGGAGACTATCGCCCCAATGATGCAAGTCCTCAAAGATGCGGAAGTCAAACCGCAGAATATAGATAAGATTATTTCAGTAGGAGGTTCTACCCGCATTCCTGCTGTTCAAAACGCCCTGATCAAATTTTTCAATGGCAAAATCCCAGATCATTCCGTCAACCCTGATGAAGCAGTAGCACTAGGTGCAGCTATCCAAGCCGGAGTTTTGGGAGGAGAATTAAATACCCTATTACTGTTAGATGTCACACCTCTATCTTTAGGGATTGAAACACTAGGAGAAGTATTCACCAAAATTATTGACCGGAATACCACTATTCCCACTAGCAAAGCTCAAATATTTTCTACAGCCGTTGATGGTCAAACCTCCGTAGAAGTCCATGTCCTCCAAGGAGAACGCTCCATGGCCAAGGATAACAAAAGTCTAGGGCAGTTTCTCCTCAGTGGGATTCCTCCTGCTCCTCGCGGCGTTCCCCAAATTGAAGTGGCTTTTGAAATTGATGTGAATGGCATTCTCAAAGTTGCGGCTCAAGATAAAGGTACAGGTAGAGAACAAAGTATTCGGATTACAAGTACAGGCGGTTTAAGTAACAACGAAATTGAGCAAATGCGGCAACAAGCTAAGTTATTTTCCGAAGAAGATCAAAGACGTAAAGAACTGGTGAAACTCAAAAACCAAGCGAATAATCTCTTGTTTACTTATGCTTCAACATTACGGGATAATGCCAATTTAGTCAGTGAGAAGTTGATAGCTTTGGCTAATCAGAAAGTTGAACAATTGCAAACGGCAATGAACAATCCGAATATGTCCCCCACACAGTTGAAGACCCTTTTAGAGGATTTCCAGCAAACTATCTTTGCTATTGGTACAAATGTTTATAACCAGGTTGATAATAAAGATTTAAAATCAGAAGCTGCCACGCAAATAAATCTTACCGAAGAATAGACCTCTTGCTTCAAGCAACACACAAATACCTCAATTCAACATTAATTTAGATCAGGAAAATAACTCACAAGCTGATTTTAACAACATCCAACTCGCACTGCTGTGGTTGCTGTCTCAGTGCGATTCGTTACTCCTAATCTATTTAATACTTGTATGAATTTACTGTAAAGAAATGTGTTTCTCAAGTAGTCATTTAGAGAAGCAAGGATATATTTTCTTCATCTACCAGGGAACACAAGAGCTTGTATCACAGATAGAACTAAAAGTATAGGTCGGGTTTTCCACATTTAATGGTACGGCTAGTTCCTATAATCAAGAGGTGGGTTTTTCGACATCTGAATAGCACAATAATAAAAGATTAATCATCGGTGAGAGCAAACACTAGCAAAAAAATATTGGTAAAATTAATTATTAACAAAAATTAAACTAAAGAGCATGACTTAGCGTGACCCCACGCTATTGGCATTCCTAAATTTCTGTATTCTTGTTAAAGTGTTACCTTAAACCTATTAGTTACTGTTTTCCGTACTTCTGCTTCCTTATAATTCTTAACCTTGCTATATGGCCCGAGACTATTATGAAACCCTGGGTGTCTCTCGTGACGCCGACAAAGAAGAGATTAAACAGGCTTATCGCCGCCTAGCCCGAAAATATCACCCAGATGTGAATAAAGAATCTGGGGCAGAGGAACGATTCAAAGAAATTAACCGCGCCTACGAAGTGCTATCAGAGCCGGAGGTTCGCGCTCGTTACGACCGCTTTGGTGAAGCTGGTGTTTCCGGTGCGGCTGCGGCTGGCGCTGGTTTCCAAGATATGGGAGATATGGGTGGTTTTGCCGATATCTTTGAAAGTATTTTCAGCGGCTTTGCTGGTGCTCCAGGTGGACAACCCCAACAAAGACGGCGTGGTGGACCAGTGCGGGGTGATGATCTCCGGCTAGACCTGAAATTAGATTTTCGGGAAGCGGTATTTGGTGGGGAAAAGGAAATTCGCATTTCCCATTTAGAAACTTGTGAAGTTTGTAATGGTTCTGGTGCTAAATCAGGAACTCGTCCTCGGACTTGCAGCACTTGTAGCGGCTCAGGTCAAGTTAGAAGGGTAACAAGAACTCCTTTTGGTAGCTTTACCCAAGTATCAACTTGTCCCACCTGTGATGGCACAGGAACAGTGGTGGAAGATAAGTGTAATGCTTGTGATGGTAAGGGCGCAAATCAGGTTACAAAGAAACTGAAAATTAATGTTCCCGCCGGTGTGGACAATGGCACAAGACTACGGATTTCCCAAGAAGGAGATGCGGGTCAACGGAATGGTCCTCCAGGTGATTTATACGTTTACTTGTTTGTCAATGAAGATGAAGAATTTCATCGTGAGGGCATTAATGTTAACTCGGAAATTAAAATTAGCTACTTACAAGCGATTTTAGGTTGCCGATTGGAGGTAAATACGGTAGATGGACCTGTGGAGTTAATTATTCCCTCTGGAACTCAACCGAATACAATCATGAAATTGGAAAATCGTGGTGTTCCCCGTCTGGGTAATCCTGTGAGTCGTGGTGATCATCTGTTGACGGTGTTAATTGATATCCCCACTAAGATCATCCCAGAGGAACGGGAATTGCTAGAGAAGTTGGCTAAAATTAAGGGAGACAGAACTGGTAAGGGTGGTTTAGAAGGATTCTTAGGAGGCTTGTTTAAGTCATGATTGGGTCTTCTGTATTCACCCCTGATGCTCAACTCGATTTACGTGGTACTCCTTGCCCGATTAATTTTGTGCGGACAAAATTATTTCTGGAAAAGATGCCTCCTGGCGATTTGTTGGAAGTCTGGTTAGATCCCGGTGAACCGATAGAACAAGTTCCTGATAGTCTAACAATGGCTGGTTATCAAGTGGAACAAATTACAGATTGTACTGGCTATTTTTCCCTGGTTATCCGTCGTCCGGTTACTGTGGCATGACAGGGGAAAATATTTCTACTAAACAGTTATTGGGTACGGTGTTAGCTGTACAGGCGAATTTTTATCGAGTACAGATGGATGAGGAGGCAGGGGAGCAGGGGAGCAGGGGAGCAGGGGAGCAGGGGAGTAGGGAGAAGATTTTTCCCAATCACCAATCACCAATCACCAATCACCAGTCACCAGTCACCAATCCCCCTATCCTCCTCTGCACAAGAAGAACGCGCTTAAAAAAGATTGGTCAGCAGGTGATGGTGGGCGATCGCGTAATTGTGGAAGAACCAGATTGGGCGGGGGGACGAGGGGCTGTGGGTGAGGTTTTACCCCGTCATAGCCAATTAAATCGCCCAGCGATCGCTAATGTCAATCAAATTCTCCTGGTTTTTGCGGTGGCTGACCCGCCTTTAGAACCTATTCAATTGAGTAGATTTCTAATTAAGGCTGAGTCTACAGGCGTTGATGTGCTGTTATGTTTGAATAAATGTGATTTAGTTTCTTTAGAAGAAAAACAGCAAATTAGCGATCGCTTACTGGCTTGGGGTTATCAACCTTTATTTATTAGCGTTCAAAATAGCATTAACATTGACCAAATAGCCACATATTTGCAGGATAAAATTACGGTGATTGCTGGTCCTTCTGGTGTGGGAAAATCCAGCTTGATTAATAGTTTGATTCCCGATATCAACCTGCGCGTGGGGGAAGTTTCCGGTAAATTAGCCCGTGGTCGCCATACTACCCGTCATGTAGAATTATTTGAAATGCCTACAGGTGGGTTATTAGCAGATACTCCCGGTTTTAATCAACCTGATTTAGATTGTAGCCCTGAAGAGTTAATTCACTATTTCCCAGAAGCAAGAGAACGCCTAGCTGTTGCCCATTGTCGCTTTAGTGATTGTATCCATAAGGATGAGCCAGACTGTGCTGTGAGTGGCGACTGGGAACGATATCAGCATTATTTAGAATTTCTGGATGATGCTTTAGCCCATCAAAACCAGACTAACCAACAAGCTGACCCCGAATCAAGTCTGAAATTAATATCTAAAGGTAAAGGTCAGAGTCAGTACGAACCAAAACTGGAAAGTAAAAAATATCGCCGAATTTCTCGAAAGACTCAATTGCAAGACTTACAAAATTTATATCAAGACAGTGAAGATTGATTCTAGATAAATTTCATATCCCCGACTTCTTCAAGAAGTCGGGGATATTGGGATCTTGAATAAACAGAATTTCCTAACATTCAAAATCCCACCCCTTCTTCCATCCTGTAAATCCTTAAATCCTGGAAATCCTGATTCAGACAAAATAAAAAATCTGTGCTACACTGAATCCAGACATCAAAACCAGCTTTTTGTAGAAAAATATTTTCCGCCTAACGGCGGTGGGTTAAGAAGGGAAAAGAAAAAAAGAGAAGAGGGCAAAAGAGCAAGAGTGTAAAGGGCTACTAAGTCCTCGCCGCACCACTACATACAACCCGAAAACCAATATAGTAGTCGTAGGTGCCGAGATCGTAGGGGTCGCGACAAGCAGAACGGCAATCCTCAGGAGTGAAGTGCCACGAACCACCGCGCAGCAGCTTAACGCTCCGGCTTGGACTTGTCAAAGCACTGCCATCTGTAGGCGCGTTTATATAATCATCTTTATAGTCATCTTGACACCATTCCCAGACATTACCGTGCATATCGTACAAACCAAAAGAGTTAGGGGGAAAAGTTCCTACATCTGTGGTCTGCTGACGATATTTTCCTTTTGGTGCAGAAGCATAAGTATAATTACCATTATAATTTACCAAATCTGGAGTAATACTTTCACCAAAATAAAATGGTGTGGTAGTTCCGGCACGACAAGCATACTCCCATTCTGCTTCACTGGGTAATCTGTAGTTTTTGCCTGTTTTTTGACTTAACTTTTTACAGAACTCAACCGCATTATTCCAACTAACTCTTTCAACAGGGCGGTTATCGCCTTTGAAGTTGGAAGGGTTAGTTCCTATGATAGCTTGATATTGTACCTGTGTCAATTCATATTTTCCCATGTAGAAACTGGGAACAGTAACTTGATGTTGGGGACCTTCGTTTGAATACCTTTCTGCTTCGTTTTCCGGTGAACCCATGATAAATGTTCCCCCTGGGATTTCCACCATTTCCAACGTCACACCATTTCCTAAGTCTTCTGTAAAGTATTTCGCGCTTGCGTTGCGTCGGTTGGTGATATTTCCCCGTGCGTCTGTGGTGACAACTTCAAAACTAAAGGTTTTAAGGTTATTGGCAGGTATTGGTGGTTGGGGTTTTGGTGGTTGAGGTTTTGGTGATTGTAAAGCTTTTTCTATTGCTGCTATTCTTTGCAAAATCTCATGGGAGTTTTGAGGACGATCTTTATATAAACGCTGCATCATATCATCTAATAAATCTGCTAACATAGATGATATTTGTGGTGCATGATTCCGCCAATTTAATCTTTCATTATAGGAATCATACATGATTGGGTCAAGTGGTTCTTTACCCGTGAGTAAATAAACAAATGTCCGTCCTAAAGCAAAAAAATCAGATTGAGGTACGGCGTTATTGTTAATTTGTTCTGAGGGTGTGTAACCTGCGGAAATTATTCCTGTGACACCACCTTGTTGTTTAAATACTGTAGATGTTACCTTCCTCACAGTACCAAA
This sequence comes from Dolichospermum flos-aquae CCAP 1403/13F, assembly GCF_012516395.1. Classification (GTDB taxonomy): domain Bacteria; phylum Cyanobacteriota; class Cyanobacteriia; order Cyanobacteriales; family Nostocaceae; genus Dolichospermum; species Dolichospermum lemmermannii. The sequence continues at coordinate 4,996,071 of NZ_CP051206.1, read as the reverse complement.
ATCAATTAATACCAATTCGGCACTTTCAGACCGCAACATAATATTAGGTGGTTTAATATCTCGATGAAAAAAGTCTTTATTATGTACCTGTTCTAAAATAATGATTAGATCTTTTAGCCACTCTATAGCTGTAGTTTGGTTAATAGGACGCAAACCACGTTTTTGCATATATTTTTCTAAATCTTCTCCCACAACTTTTTCCATTACCAAACAATGAATTGGATTTTGGCTATTGTAGGGATAATATTCAAAATAAGCGTCTGATTCTACATGAGGAATACCGGAATGATGGAGTTGACTTAAAACATCAGCTTCTTGTTTAAATAATTCTACGGCTTTAGGGTTGTTATTAATCAAGACTTTGAGAACTTTAGCCTGATTGGTTCTGACTTCGTTAATCTCATAAGTCACACCAAAGCCACCCCGTCCTAACTGACATTGTACCCGATAACGTTGTTGTAGCAAGACTTCCGAGCCACAGGCTTGACAAAAAAGGATATTATCGGGATTTTGTGGCTTTGGGCAGTTAGAATTGATGCACAGGCTCATAATCTTGGTAGTTAGCACGTTTATAGGACATTCTACCTTGATTTACTGAAAATCAGTAATTTAGGATTTATGCACTGTCAAAATTAATCATTTTATGTATTGAGGAAAAAAGGCTATTTCCGAATTTGATTGATGATTATATTGATCATGAACAGACAAATATGGGAAGCTTGCAAATACGCCAGGGAATGAATTCCCTGTCTCATAGCTCAAGTCCGTTAAAACGGACTAAGGAATTTCACAAGTAAGTGTAGACGCGGTTTATAAGCGCCCGTTGAACTTCCGCGAAGCGGCGCTAGACCAAAATATTTTTCTATTAAGTATTAGCCGAGGATTCATGACCAATGACCCATATAGTCTTAAAATATTCTTAATTTCCCCACACAGACTTTTTTGTCTGTAACCTCCAAATACCACACATAAAAAATATTATGGCTATAGGCTACGTCGCGCTTGTACTTCATGCACATCTGCCCTTCGTTCGTCACCCAGGAAGTGATTATGTGCTAGAAGAAGAATGGCTGTATGAAGCGATTACTGAAACTTACATTCCTTTATTAAAAGTATTTGAAGGCTTAAAGCGAGACGGCGTTGATTTTAAACTCACCATGAGTATGACTCCGCCTTTGATTTCTATGCTTCGTGATCCTTTATTGCAAGAACGCTATGATGCTCACTTATCACAACTAGAAGAGCTTATAGAACTAGAATCTGAGCGCAATATTCATAATGGTCATCTGCGGTATTTAGCAGAACATTATGCAACTGAATTTAATCAAGCGCGGGAGTTATGGGAACGTTATCAGGGTGATTTAGTTACAGCATTTAAACAGTTCCAAGATAGTAACAATTTAGAAATTATCACCTGTGGTGCTACTCACGGCTACTTACCATTAATGAAAATGTATCCCCAAGCTGTATGGGCGCAAATTCAGGTAGCTTGTGAACATTATGAGGAAACCTTTGGTCAAGCGCCTAGAGGAATATGGTTGCCAGAATGCGCCTATTATGAAGGTGTGGAGCGAATGCTGGCGGATGCTGGTTTACGTTATTTCCTCACTGATGGACATGGCATTTTATACGCCCGTCCCCGTCCTCGCTTCGGTAGTTATGCCCCGATTTTTACTGAACCGGGTGTAGCGGCTTTTGGTCGAGATCATGAATCTTCTCAGCAAGTATGGTCTTCTGAGGTGGGTTATCCTGGTGCAGCCGAATATCGGGAATTTTATAAAGATTTGGGTTGGGAAGCGGAATATGAATATATTAAGCCCTATATAATGCCCAATGGTCAGCGAAAAAATACTGGCATTAAGTATCATAAAATTACCGGACGGGGCTTAGGTCTTTCCGATAAAGCTCTATATGATCCTTACTGGGCAAAGGAAAAAGCGGCAGAACACGCTGCTAACTTTATGTATAATCGTGAGCAGCAAACTGGGCATTTACACAATATCATGGGTCGGCCGCCAATTATTGTTTCCCCTTATGATGCGGAGTTATTTGGTCATTGGTGGTATGAGGGTCCTTGGTTTATTGATTATCTGTTCCGTAAGTCATGGTATGACCAGAAAACCTATGAAATGACCCATTTAGCCGATTATTTACGGGCTAATCCTCAGCAACAAGTATGTCGTCCTGCTCAGTCGAGTTGGGGCTTTAAGGGTTTTCATGAATATTGGTTGAATGATACTAATGCTTGGGTTTATCCACATTTGCACAAAGCTGCGGAACGGATGATTGAAATTTCCCAAATTGAAGCTGAAGATGAATTACAGGAAAAAGCACTCAATCAAGCTGCGAGAGAGTTGTTATTAGCACAATCTTCTGACTGGGCGTTTATTATGCGGACAGGAACAATGGTTCCCTATGCAGTCAGAAGAACGCGATCGCATTTAATGCGCTTTAATAAACTCTATGAAGATGTGAAAGTGGGTAAAGTTGATAGTGGTTGGTTGGAAAAAGTCGAGTCCATGGATAATATTTTCCCCAATATTAACTATCGCGTTTATCGGCCAGCATTTTAATTAGGGAACAGGTAAGAGCAACTGACAACTGACAAAAAAGCAAAACCCCCAGTCACAATGCTGGGGGTTATTTTTATATACATCTTGTCAAATTGCCAGTAAATACTATCTGGGTAAGTTGCGGCTGTTGTAAGCATCAATAGCATAGGCGGGTGTGCGTTGGGTATAGTCTATATCTACGCCAGTAATAGATTTAGCCAAAGCTGCAAATTTGTCAGAAGCCCAATTGCGTTCGTGAATGGGCTTGCTTTGTTCACCCATGAAATAAGCTAGAGAACCGATAACGGAAACTGCTACCCAAGCAACAACCAATAGAGAAATTAAAATAGCCATTCGAGAACCTCGTTTTTTACTTTTTGTAACCTTATGTAAATAAATATAACAGATTGTTAACAGAAGTTGCAAATTATTTTCTGGTGTGTATGCCCCTCAAAGAGGTGAGGTATTCCCCACTGTAATAATTTCGTAACAAAACGCACTAATACAAGAAATGATGAGAAAATCGTCTGGGTATATTTTTGTTGGGTTTTTTGTAAAAAAAAAATAATCAGATCCCCGATTTCTCAAAGAAATCGGGGATCTATGTCCTGAGCATGATTACAAATGCAGTTGAGCAAGGAAATGATGAGTAATGGGTAAACTATCCACCACCATTGCCAAACACAACAGCATCATGTAGGAAATGGAATACAAAAATAATTCCCGCGCTATGGTTTTATCTTCGGGATTTTGCAATAAGCGCCAAGACTTATGGACAAATACTCCCCCTAAAGTCAAGGCAATAACAGCATAGACAATCCCGCTGGCGTGTAAGGGATAAAACAGCAAGATAGTCGCAGTGACAGTAATCACCGTATAAAACCAAATTTGCCGGACGGTGGCTTTATTACCCGCTACCACAGGTAACATTGGTATCCCCACCTTAGCGTAATCATCACTAATCATTAAAGCCAAAGCCCAAAAATGGGGAGGTGTCCACAAAAAGACAATGGCAAAAATTAGCCACGCAGACCAGCTTAAAGTGTCTGTCACTGCTGCCCAACCGACTAAAGCGGGAATTGCCCCTGCTGCACCACCAATGACGATATTTTGAGTGGTATGGCGTTTGAGCCAGTGAGTATAGACTAAAACATAGAAAATGATGCCAGAAAAGGCTAAAAATGCTGCCAGGAGATTGGCAAAAACGGTGAGGAGGGTAAAAGAAAGTACAGCCAGAGCGATCGCAAAAATTAAAGCATCACGGGATTGGATCTTCCCGGAAGGGATGGGGCGGTTGCGTGTCCGCTCCATATCATAATCTATATCTCGATCATAGATACAGTTAATAGTTTGGGCGCTGGCTGCTGCTAAAGTTCCGCCAATCATTGTAATAATTAACAACCAGGGATCTACCTCACCCTTAGCGGCTATCCACATACTCCCAGCAGTGGTAATTAATAGTAGGGGAATAATCCGGGGTTTGGTTAGCTGGTAGTAACTTTGAACGACTTGGAGAAATGTGTCGTGTTGACGACGAGAGACATTAGTCTCAATCATGTTAGGTCTTTTTCCTTATTTTTCAAGAACTGGTCAGCAAACCGCTGTAAGCAGGAGTCAGGAGTCAGGAGTCAGGAGTCAGGAGGAAGAAGGAGGAAGAAGGAGTTACTGTGTTTGTGACTGAGGAAGCAAACCATCCCGCAGTGATAAAACTGTAAATACTACTAAAGTCCCCAGTAAAGTCGCACCGATAGCTTGGTGAGAAACGGTAAGGGATTCAACTTGTAAATGTAAACGGAAGGTAGCCACACCCAAAAGAAGTTGTAAAATCAACAAGCCACCAGCCAGATTTGCCAGTTTTCGCAAAGCCGGATGTAGGGCTGGTGTGCGCCAAGAAATTAAAACAACTGCTAAAGTAGCGATGGTTGGGGGTACTACGCCAAAAATATGGCTGTACATGACATCACAAAGTTGTTCCCCGGACAAACATTGGTGCAAAGCCCAACGAGAACCGACTATTGCACCCAATAAACTTTGTAAGTAGACGCAAACAGCAGCAGTTAAACCCACCCAAGGCAACTTTCCTACTGTTCCCGTGCCTTGATAGGGAATCAAACTTGTACCGATAATTAACAACGTAGTGAAAAATAGTAACGCTGTTCCTAAATGGGCGGTAACGATATCAAACCGCAATAATTCAGTTACAGTCAGTCCTCCCAGAATCCCTTGGAAGACAATTAAAAACAGGGCAAATGTGGAAGCCCAGGGTAGCCACTTGGGTAAATGTTGACGATGCCACCAGGATAAACCACAAAGGGCGATCGCACTAAAACCAATTAAAGCTGCATCCAGGCGATGAAACCACTCCAAAAACACTTGGAGATTCATTTGTTTGGCTGGAACTAACTCCCCATAGCACAAAGGCCAATCAGGGCAAGCGAGTCCAGCATTCATAACGCGGGTGGCACTGCCTATAGCCATCAAAATTAAGGTGGCTACGCATATTTTCCACACCAAGCGACGAATCATCTCCTGGGGCTGTTGTGCTACTGTGGCCGCTTTATTTTGTTGTTCTAGGACAAATTCGTTCATTAACAATACCTTTGGACCGCTTGTGCTGGAAATTGAAAATTTTCTATTTTGATTTAGTCCCGACTTCTACTTACCCTAACCTATAGGTCAGAATATAGAAATCAGCTTTCCCTTACACTTTGGATCACTTTAGCTAGTTTCCGCTGTAAGATTTCGTGCTGTTTTGCAGATGGAAATAATTAATCAATGGGAATTAATGGGAATTAATGGAAATTTCTGAAAATTTTTTGCCTAATTGTCATCTAACCTGGGCAAGACAACTTATCTCCCTTGTACTCAAAATTGTGTTCTTAATCGAAAAAATTAATAAAGATTTCAGACCAGCGGATACTATATCTCATTGCCTGCACTACCTTAGTATGTAGAGTTACTTTAACAAGTGAAGTAACTTACAGATAAAATAGTCAATTAATCAAGAAATCAGCCGTGAAAATTCCAAATGCAATCTGGACATTACTCATTGGCATTGTCCTCACCCTCGCCAGTCTCTGGTACGGTCAAAATCACGGTCTATTACCTGTAGCGGCCTCAGACGAAGCCCCCTTGGTAGATGGTCTATTCAACACCATGATGACTGTTTCTACAGGCATATTTTTGATTGTTGAAGGTGTTTTAATTTACGCTGTTATTAGATATCGTCGTCGGGCTGGTGACAATGCAGATGGGCCAGCAATTGAAGGTAATGTGCCTCTAGAGATACTCTGGACAGCGATCCCCGCAATTATCGTTATCGGTATTTCTCTCTACAGTTTTGATGTATATAACAACATGGGTGGCTTTGATCCCCATTCGGCTCATGCTGCCCCGATGATGGAAAATGCCATGAATATGCCGGGAACGGCAATGGCTGCCACCCTCATCAGTACAGAAGCATCTGGACAAGTATCACAATTAGATACCGATGCTGATGCCGTTAAAAAACCAGCAGAATTAACCATTAACGTCTCTGGAATGCAATATGCTTGGTTATTTACCTATCCAGATACCGACGTGACAACTGGTGAACTGCATTTACCTATTGGCAAAACAGTGGAAATCAACATGACAGCCAGTGATGTTATCCACGCCTTTTGGATTCCTGAATTTCGGGTGAAACAGGATGCCATTCCTGGTAGACAAACCAATTTGCGTTTTACTCCCAGAAAAGCGGGTGATTATCAACTTATTTGTGCTGAATTGTGTGGACCTTACCACGGGGTGATGAAAAGTCAAGTTGTGGTGGAGACACAGGAAGCTTTTGATAGTTGGATGCAAGAACAGCTAATTGCTGGTAAAGAGATCCCTAATCAAGCCGTAGCTGTGAATTCCATGGCCATGACTGCTGATGAATTTCTCTCTCCTTACACTCACAATATGGGCATTCACTCAGAAATTCTGCATCAAATTAAGTAGTTTAAGAATTACTTGAGTTGCAGTGGTTACAAAATACATGGGCGCACAAAATACATGGGCGCAGGCCCTGCGCCCCTACAAACTTTTTTAAAATATGACACAGGCACAGTTAGAAGAAATTGCTAATGTCCCTAACCATGCTGAAGAACATGAGGAAAGGCATTGGCGAGACTTTTTCGGTTTTAGTACCGACCATAAGGTGATTGGAATTCAATATCTGGTCACTTCGTTTGTTTTTTACTGCATTGGCGGCGTAATGGCTGATTTAGTGCGGACAGAATTACGGACTCCAGAGGTAGATTTTGTCACGCCAGAAGTCTATAACAGCCTGTTTACTCTCCATGCCACAATCATGATTTTTTTGTGGATTGTGCCAACCGGGGCGGGATTTGCTAACTATTTAATCCCGCTGATGATTGGGGCGAGAGATATGGCATTTCCGCGCCTGAATGCGGTAGCTTTTTGGATGGTTCCCCCAGCAGGTGTATTACTGGTTGCTAGTTTGGCGGTAGGTGATGCCCCCGATGCTGGTTGGACTTCTTACCCGCCGCTGAGTTTGGTGACAGGCCAGGTGGGTGAGGGGATTTGGATTATGAGTATCTTGCTATTGGGAACTTCTTCGATTTTGGGGGCGATGAATTTTCTCGTCACCATTTGGAAGATGCGTGTTCCTAGTATGGGCATCTTTCAAATGCCGTTGTTTTGTTGGGCGATGATAGCAACTTCGGCTTTAGTGTTGGTATCTACACCAGTATTAGCTGCGGCTTTGATTTTGTTGGGTTTTGATTTGTTGGCAGGAACAAACTTTTTTAATCCCTCTGGGGGCGGAGATCCTGTTGTTTATCAGCATATGTTCTGGTTCTATTCTCACCCAGCGGTTTATATTATGATTTTGCCTTTCTTTGGGGCAATTTCGGAAATTCTGCCAATTCATGCCCGCAAACCGATTTTTGGCTATAAAGCGATCGCTTTTTCATCCCTAGCTATCAGTTTCTTAGGCTTAATCGTCTGGGCGCACCATATGTTTACCAGTGGTGTTCCCGGTTGGTTGCGGATGTTTTTCATGATCACGACAATGATCATCGCTGTCCCCACTGGGATTAAAATTTTCGGTTGGTTAGCTACTATTTGGGGTGGCAAAATTCGCCTCAATAGTCCCATGTTGTTCGCTATCGGCTTTTTAGCAACTTTTGTGATTGGTGGCATTAGTGGCGTAATGTTGGCTGCTGTTCCTTTTGATATTCACGTTCACGATACTTACTTTGTGGTGGCACATCTCCACTATGTTTTGTTTGGTGGTAGTGTGTTAGGGATTTTTGCGGCTATTTATCACTGGTTCCCGAAAATGACGGGACGGAAAATGAACGAATTTTGGGGTCAGGTGCATTTTGCCTTAACCATGATTGGTTTAAATATGACTTTCTTACCCATGCACAAACTCGGACTCATGGGGATGAATCGCCGGATTGCTGAATATGATCCTAAGTTCACGGCTTTGAATGAAATCTGTACCTACGGATCTTATATATTGGCGGTTTCGACGTTACCATTTATCATCAATGCCGTTTGGTCTTGGTTCTATGGCGAAAAAGCCGGTAATAATCCTTGGCAAGCGTTAACTTTGGAATGGATGACTTCTTCTCCTCCCAGTATTGAGAATTTTGAAACTCTTCCGGTTTTGACTACTGGCCCCTACGATTACGGGGTGAGTGAGGAACGGGTGGAAACTGAATCTGTGTTAACTCCCCAAACTGAATCAGCACTTTAGGGGATGGACATGACCCGCCCAGAACTGAAGTTCCGGGCTAATAACTAAAGTCCGTTAAAACGGACTAGAAATTTCTTTTAGTCGTCTTTAGACGACTTTCGCTATTAGACTCAGAATTCATTCTGAGGCGGGCTAGTAGTCTGTCAAGATAAAAATGATGGACTGTAGTGTGAGCGTCTCGCTCACGCGGGCAAGATGCCCGAACTACCAAAAACCCGTCAAAATAAATTTGACAGACTACTAGATAAAAATGAAATAGCCCTGCCTTGAACCCATTACTAATTACTAATTTATGCAAGGTCAAATTATTGACACGGGGAAAACTGAATTAAGTCACCACACAACTGTTTCTCATCATGAGGAACATCCAGATCATCGTTTGACTGGTCTATTTATGTTCCTTGTGGCTGAGGGAATGATTTTTATGGGTTTGTTTGGTGCATACCTGACTTACCGTTCTACTATTCCGGTTTGGCCACCAGTAGGGACACCGGATTTAGAATTGTTGTTACCTACTGTGAATACTTCTATTTTGATAGCTAGTAGTTTTGTGATGCACAATGCTGATACTGCTATTAAAAAGAATGATACTAAGGGAATGCGGGTTTGGTTGGCAATTACCGCAGTTATGGGGGCGATTTTTTTGGCAGGTCAGGTTTATGAATATACTCATTTAGAGTTTAGTCTGACTACCAATTTATTCGCTAGTACGTTTTATGTTTTGACTGGGTTTCACGGCTTGCACGTTACCATCGGTGTTTTAGCGATTTTAGCAGTGTTGTGGCGATCGCGTACTCCTGGACACTACAGCAATGAAAAACGATTCGGGATTGAAGCAGCGGAAATTTACTGGCATTTTGTAGATGTAATTTGGATTATTTTGTTCGGATTACTCTATTTACTCTAGGTATTTATTACTTAGTTGTTCACTCCACTCGAATAACCTACAATCCCCCTCTCTTTGGGGGTTTCTTATTTTCTCTCTTTAAACTTTCTCAACTTGCTTGGATGCTTCCATTAGAGTAAATAATTGTCCTCATCTAATTATTCGCAAAATTTGATGATTTATTTGGAGATTTAAGAGTTATTATTTTTAGCAAAGATAAATTTAAAAACTTTCATAAACCGAATTAATGTGGTGTCTTATCCCCCAGTTTGTATTTCACAGCCTAGCTGTCCTATTCATTTAGTTGGCAAAACAGGACAAGCTGTAGAGATTTCTATTCATACTCCCAGTCCATATATCTGTGCCAATTGCGAACAGATCTTACCAGATTGGAAACAGCAGCAGTTTTTGTGGGTAGTGGTTGTTTTACAGCAATCACAATATTCTCTAGAAGAAATGACCACAGAAACAGAAATAGAAAAGGAAAAGCTGCGGGAAAAATTTATGCGATTTGGTTGCGATTTGGCATTTAATTTGCGCGACCGCGGGTATTTAACAGACTTGATAGATCCCCGGACAGGTTATCCATTACTGTCTCATTCTGGCTTAGTTCCCCACGATGATACAGCAGTAGCCCAAGCCTTACTCAAGTATCCCGCAATTCAAAATAAATGCCATGTTCTTGTGCATCCTCAATGGGGAACTGCTGTTTATCCCAGTGTCATGCTTTCAGAAGCACCTCCAGACATCATTGAATCAGTCACTAAAGCCATAGCACCAATGCACGGTTGGATGCAGGTTTAGTAGAGCAAGGGGATGTAGGGGGGAGGAGGTAGGGGAGGTAGGGGAGGTAGGGGAGGTAGGGGAGGTAGGGGAGGTAGAGGAGGAGGTAGGGGAGGTAGAGGAGGAGGTAGGGGAGGTAGAGGAGGAGGTAGGGGAGGTAGGAATAAGATTTTTCCGACTGACAACTGACAACTGACAACTGACAAAATAAATGTGTAGGCTAGAATTACGAAGCTTTTAGTCAGAGGAAGGGAGTATGGATAGTAACAATTGGTTGCAACAGTTAATGATGTTGGGTATTGGCACAACTTCTTTAGTTGCAGACAAACTGAAAGAAGTCAGTGATGAACTGGTTAAAGACGGTAAACTCAATCCTGAGCAAGCTAAGGCGGTAATGGATGATCTTGTTACCCAATTACAGTCTGAACAAGGTAATTGGGATGAGCAAATGCACCGACAAATGCGGAATATGATGCAGGACTTGGGAGTTGCCCGTCAGTCAGAAGTAGATGAATTACGGGGAAGAATTGACCGTTTAGAGCGTCAGGTTCGGGATTTGGAAAATAAGCTGTGGCGCTAAACGGTCATTTCTGATTTAAACTAATTTGTGTTCTATCGGTAATCTGATCATCAGTAATTAAAACAGAGAGGGCTGATTTTGAAAGGGATTTTCCTCAGCGTGGTGTTAATGCTGGTATGTGTTGGCGTTTTAGTATTTACCCAAATTAGTGGTCAAAAAGATACTGCAATCACTGCAATCGGTAATTCTTCCCCAGCACAACCAACCACCACTGTCACTCAAGAAAACAATACTCTAATCAAGAGCAATACTATGTCTGAAGCTAAAGTTGTTACTACCGACTCTGGATTAAAATATGTGGAACTAGTCGAGGGAACGGGCGCAATTCCCCAAACTGGCCAAACCGTTGAGGTTCACTATATCGGTACTTTAAAAGATGGGACTAAATTTGATAGCTCGCGCGATCGCGGTAAACCCTTTAGCTTTAAAATTGGTGTAGGACAAGTAATTAAAGGTTGGGACGAAGGCGTAATCACTATGAAAGTAGGTGGCCGTCGCCAATTAATTATCCCTGAACAATTAGGTTATGGTGCCCGTGGTGCTGGTGGTGTGATTCCCCCCTACTCTACTTTAATTTTTGATGTGGAATTGTTAGGCATTAAATAGGTAGATAGACACAAGTGACATACTCCACACTCACCCTTCGGGTGAGTGTGGGCAACGAGCGCGACTCTTCTATGAAGACATTGACTGAGCTTTAAGACCGTGTGTCCCACGGTTCTTGATATTTATAGCCGCATTTAGATCCCTGCACAAACTTGCATGGCAGATAGGGCAATTGTGCATTCTTTGGGATAGCGGCTTTTTAACTTTGTGACCACCCTTCGGCAAGCTCAGGGCATCGCAACTAGAGCATTCTTGGCTTGTACCGTTTGGATTTACAGCGATTACTTTTAGTCCAGCATTTACGGCTTTGACTGTTAGTATCGAAATAAATTGTCCCCAACCAGCGTCATTAATACTTTTAGCCAACCTTGTTCTAGCGAGTCCTTTTATATTTAACTTTTCTACAGCAATAACATCGTACTTTTTGAGTAAATTGTTTGCTGTTTTAAAGTGGAAATCTTTGCGGGTATCTGATACTTTCTTGTGTTGAATACCCAGTTTTTTAATCGCTTTTTTACGTCGGTTAGAATTTTTGTTTCTGCGAGAAACGCGACGTTGTGCAGATTTTAATTTACGTTCAGCTTTACGTAAAAACTTAGGGGCGGCAATTCTTTCATCGTCTGAGGTGACAATAAAATCAATTAATCCGACATCAATACCAATAATATTATTAGCATTAAAATCAGGTTTAATTGTTGGAACTGTTTTGTCGTCAAGGCTTAAAGTTACATAATACCCATCTGCTTTTTTAGTGACAGACACAGTTTTAATCTCAAACCCGTCGGGGATTTGACGATGAACAATTACCTTTACATCTCCTATTTTAGACAGCGTAATCTTGTTATTGACAAAGTGATGTTGCTTGAATTGAGGAAACGTAAATGTTTTGTATTGTCCAACACCTTTAAATCTAGGTCTACCAGATTTTTTGCCTTTGCTATCACCTTTCAACCATCTATCAAAAGCTAATTCAACTTTTTTAGGCACTTCTTGTAGCACTTGAGAATGAATATCTCTGTACCAAGGTCGGTCTTTTTTAAGTTGGGTTAATGATGCTTGCTGACTAAAGCGATTAGGTTTATTTTTTAACTCTGGTAAATGACAAACGAAAATGGAACATCTATCAAGAGGAGAGCGATTTGCCTCATACCAATTAAACCGTTGAGCAAGTTGATAATTGTACTGACAACGCAGCATATCTAGTATTTTATCAATTTTTTCCGCTTGTTCTTTTGTTGGTTTTAATCGGTATTGGTAAGATGTTCTCATGTTTTTCGTTTCCTTTCGACCTGTTTTTATGATAACATAAAGGGTAGCCACTAAAGACAAAACTATTACGTCTTTGGTAGAAGATTGGATAGATTCTCTTAAATCGGAAAATGTTCATTCGTCATTGACCAACGATCCTGATTGAACTGCTTTCAATTTCGCCTGTTGGTCAATTCCTCACTCGCGTGTATTGTATTCATCCCACACTCCGGTATAGTGAGATGTGGGACTTCTGCTGTTTGTGTTAAATATAAGATTGGCGGACAGGATGCCCACCCCACAAAAGTTATATATTTATTGTGGGGTCGGCTTCTAGCCCGCCATAGTCCTGGTTAAAAAACATATATTACCGTGAGGTTTTATGAATACTGCTTATTTGGACGAATCATCTTCCTTTAGCTTTGACTTTCTTGCACCTCACCCCAGCCAAGATGCTGATTTACTCCAACAGCTATCTTTTATTCCTGGGTTGAAAGAAATTCTCATGTTACGTCAAGTTCACGCTCTAGAACACGCTACGGTTTGGGTATTAGGGGACAATAAAAAACCCTATTCACCACCAGGAACAAGCACTAATACGCAATTAGATGATGAATTATTAGGTGGTTTGTCTACCGAACAGGGATTTTTTCTATATGGTGATGTGAATATTAATGATTTGCGCCGCGCGGTAACATTAGCTAAACATCGTCTTACCAGTGGAGAATGGGATTTAGCTATACATCCCCGTTGTGGCACAAATGTATCTGTGGCTATGTTATTAACTGCTGGACTATCGGTAACTGTACCTTTTATGTTGCCGTTTCGACCAATTGAACAACTTATTGGCTTAGGTTTAGCAGCAACGGCCGCAGCGGGAATTGCACCGGATTTAGGAATGCTCACTCAGCGTTATATTACAACTTCTATCCCTTTTAATTTGGCTGTTGAAAATATTACTATTGCTCGTGATTTTTGGGGAAAGGAAAGTCATTTTGTTAAGGTATCTTGGGAAAAATAGGAGTTAATAAATCAGGAGTTAATAAATCAGGAATTAATGAACCACAAAGGAACGAAGAACACGAAGGAAGAAGAAAGAAGGAAGAAAATTTAATATTTAGTATTATGAAAAAGCTTTACTTTTTAGTTCCGGGGACAGATGGTAAATTTGCTTGTGGTGGTCTTTGGGCGGAGTTGAAAACGGTTACTTTAGCTCAACAGATTTGTGCTGCTGAAGTAGTTACTTATCGTCAGCGGGAATCAGATAAATTGTTTTTAGATGATTTATTGCAAGAGGAAAATTTAGATGATGTAATTTTTGTGATTAGTTGGGGATTTGATGTTGGTAAACTTGCATCTAAATTGCAAAAATATCATGTAATTTATCATGCTCACAGTGCAGGTTATAAGATTAATTTACCATCAGGTATTCCCATAATTACAGTTAGCAGAAATTCTCTAGGTTATTGGGGACAACAAGCACCAAATTCTCTAATTTATTATTTACCTAATCAAATTAGTCAGGAATTTACTAATTTACATCAAAATCGAGATATTGATGTTTTAGTTCAAACGCGGAAATCTTCAGAATATTTAATTAAGTCATTAATTCCAGCTTTAGAAAAAAAATGTAAGGTGTTGGTTATTGATAGTTATGTAGAAGATTTACCAGCTTTATTTAATCGCACGAAAGTTTATCTTTATGATTCGGCGGAATATTGGAAATTACAAGGAGTTAGCGAAGGATTTGGTTTACAACCAATGGAAGCATTAGCTTGTGGTTGTCAGGTGTTTTCTAGTGTCAATGGGGGATTATCTGATTATTTAGATCCAGGATTTAATTGTTATAAAATCGCTGGTTATGCTTTGGAATATGACGTAGATAGAATTTTGAAAGTTTTAGCATCTTCTACATCATTGACTTTATCTGAAAATGTATTAGCAGAGTATAGAACTGAGAATATTATCCAACGCTTGCGGGTAATTTTAACAGAAATTAATGATTTCTTTACTCATGAAAATAATTACTCAAATCCAATTGCCAATTTGACAAAAATTCGGTTAGCAAAATTGTTTATACAGAGAATTTTTGGTAAAATTAAAAAGAAATATTTACAAAGTAATTAAGGAATCTCATGAATAGACGATTATTGGTGACAGGGGGAGCTGGGTTTATTGGAGCGAATTTTGTCCATCATTGGTGTCAAGCTTATCCAAATGATAAATTAGTGGTATTGGATGCTCTTACCTATGCTGGAAATCGCCATAATTTAGCATCAGTTGCAGAAAGAGAGAATTTCCGGTTTGTCCAAGGGGATATATGCGATCGCTCTTTAGTTGATAAATTACTCTTAGCAGAAAATATAGATACTATAGCCCATTTTGCCGCCGAATCTCACGTTGATCGGTCAATTACTGGACCTGCTGCATTTGTCCAAACTAATGTAGTAGGAACTTTTACTCTTTTAGAAGCTTTTCGTCAACATTGGGAAGCAAAAACACAACCTGATAATTACCTATTTCTTCATGTTTCTACAGATGAAGTTTATGGTAGTCTCACTGCAGATGAACCAGCGTTTTCAGAAACTACAGCTTATAGTCCCAATAGTCCTTATTCAGCCTCAAAAGCTGGGAGTGATCATTTAGTTCGGGCTTATTATCATACTTATAAATTACCGACAATTATCACTAATTGCTCTAATAATTATGGTGCTTTTCAATTTCCCGAAAAGCTAATTCCTTTGATGTGTATTAACATTTTAACTGGTAAAGAATTACCTATTTATGGTGATGGAAAAAATGTTCGAGATTGGTTATATGTAGTTGATCACTGTCGGGCTTTAGATGTGGTAATCCATCAAGGAAAACCAGGAGAAAATTATAATATTGGTGGTAATAACGAAGTTGAAAATATCAGTCTGGTACAAAGTTTATGTGAAATCATGAATGAATTAGCACCAGATTTACCAGTATATCCAGCGGAAAAATTAATTACTTTTGTGAAGGATAGACCTGGACATGATCGAAGATATGCTATTAATGCCAATAAGCTAAAAACAGAATTTGGTTGGACTCCATCCGTGACAATTAATGAAGGGTTACGTTTAACTGTAGAATGGTATCTGAATAATCATGATTGGTGGAAACCTTTGTTATGAGAAATTCGTAATTATCAATTACTAGCCAATCCTTAATTCTTCTTAATAATGAATAGGAAATTTGGATTGGAGTAAATTTCTGACAGCTACTTCTAAATCATTTTCTTTAAGCAAAGATTCTCCGATGATCACTGTTTGTACACCAATTTCAGCAACAAATGATAAATCATCGGGGGTTTCTATACCTGATTCACTGATGACTAAAATTCCTAGGTTTTGAAGTTGCGATCGCCTAGCTGCCAATAATTCCTGAGTAGTGTTAATATTGGTATTAAAATCACTTAAACTCTGGTTATCAATGGAAACTATCCTGACATCTTCTAATGCGAGAACCCTATCCAAATCATTTAAGTTATGAACTTGGATGACAGCATTCATCCCTAAGTAGTGAATCACTCGTAAGAAGTTTTGTAATTGCTTATCTGTCAGAATAGCAGCAATTAATAATATTGCATCTGCACCAGCGGAACGGGCTAAATAAATTTGGCAAGGATCAATGATAAAATCTTTGCAAAGTAGAGGTATTCCTACGCGATATCTGATAGCACGAAGATGATCAAACCCACCATGAAAAAACTTTTGATCAGTGACAACAGATACACAAGATGCTCCTCCTTTTTTATAAGCCTGAGCAATAGTAACTGGATCAAAATCTGGTCTAATTACACTATGATAAAGTGTTGCTTTTTTCACTTCTGCAATTAAACTAGGTTTATAAATACTCAACTGCAAAGCCGTAAAAAAGTCCCGGACAGTAGGAGCAGCAGTTAACTGACGTTGCAAGGAAGCCCAAGACATATCTTTTTGTATTTGTGCAACTTCTAGTTTTTTCTGCCACACAATTTCTTGAATAATTGCTTGCATTTGATGATTATAACTTGTGGTTGGGTAGATCATAAAATCGGCATGATAGTCATAAATTTTTATTGATGAATCTTCACCTTTCCTTCTTATTTTCCAGAAAAAATTCTCACAAATCCATGTTTAAAACGCAACTACTTTAATTTCAAATCAAACCTGTCAACTTTGCTGATAGGTGGTTAATTTTGCTGAGAATTACCAAGCAAGCAGTTAGTTTTAAGTAATCTGATATAAGTACGATAGGGGATATAGTCCATAGGATTGTAACCAGCAAATTGTAAAACTAGAACACAAGCCCAAGAATATTTACCAGATATAATCGCTTTGATTATTTGCTCTATTTGTTCAGTCTTGATTTTTTTATGAACAGATGAATTATAATCGTTAAAATTTTGACTCATAATCTGCACTCCTGTTGGTAACAACAATCATCCAATTTTTTTGAAGACTTTCCTGATACTTATCAGCAAAGGCTTCTTTTTAAGACTACCGAAAATTACCCTGCTAATACATGAATTATTTTTTGATTAACTTGATGATTTTTTCGCTCTTATTTTTTACATTTAATTAACTGTCAGCAGATGATAATTTTAAGTGTAAATTTAACGGGAATAATTATATAATATTTTTCTCTTTTTTATGTTAATTTTTTCAGTTGCGTGGCAAGCAAGGGGTTTAGAAATACTAAGCCCCTCCGGGATACTTTTCAGTTAAAAATCCCTACTGACTAATAAAGGAAAATGTAGAGTAAAATTTTAGATATTGATTTGCTACATCCAATTTAGAAAATTGAAGATCATTAGCAGTTCTATTTACAGGCTGTTCTAAAGTAGAAATAATGGCTTGTGAGAGATTTTTGACAGTATCACGTTCAACATCAAAATAACAACAGCTAGAACTACCAATTTCTCTAAATATGGGAATATCTGAGCAAACTACTTGACAAGAAAAATATAGAGCTTCTGCTAATGGTAAACAAAATCCTTCTTGAGATGAAGCGGCCACAAAAATTTCACACTTTTGATATAACCAACATAATTCATGGTCTTTAATTGCATGAATTAGCAGCACTTGATTTTGAAGAGATAGATGCTGAATTTGATTAACTAAACTCTCTGTTTCTGGTCCTGTACTACCAACAACTATTAGCTTAGTCTCATCTTTTAAATAACCATTTTTCTTTAAAAAAGAAAATGATTGAATTAACAAATCTATATTTTTATTTTTTCGATGTTGAGCGACACATAACAGAAAAGAATCATGATCACTAATATCTAAATTATGATGTGGTTCAGCAACAATATTACTAAAATCCACGTAATTATAAATAACAGCAATGGGTTTGAGTGTTTGAGTTTTGGGAAAATAGGATTTAAGACTGCTTAAAGTAGATTTAGAAACACAGGTAAGACCATCACTATGTTCTATACATTGTTTTAAAAACAAGCGATTAAAGATCACATTTGGATAGCCAAAAACCTCTGGTTTTTCATAAGGATACAAATCGTGAATTGTCGAAACAATAGGACAAGGAAAAAGTGGTCGTAAAAAAGGAAAAGGAAAAGATAAATGGACAATATCAGGATTTAAATGCTTTACCAATTTTGGTAAACCAAATAAAAACCAGATATTTCTTGCTAAAGAACTATTTTTAACATCTACAGTAATTAATTGAATTTTTGGGGAATGAAAAAATTGTTCAAAGTAATCTTTCTGCCATGTTCCGACAATTAAAGTCACCTTGCTAACCTCTGGAGTATCAGCCAAACATTGAGCTAGATTTGCAGCGTGTCGGCAAACACCCGTTGGTTTTGTTGGTCTGTGTAAAGCAGCAATTAATATGTGCATATTATCCAAGTGGGAAAAATTAATTAGTTAAATTTAGGTTCAAAAAACTTGAGATATAACGTCAGTTTGTGATACCTTCTTGCTGGCAATCTCTAAATAAAGTTTGTGCAAACGCTCTCCGACAATCTGCCAACTGTAGTTTTCATTGACTAGTTTCCGACCTGCCTGACCCATACTCACTATTAGTTCTGGGTTTTGAACTAAATGAATCATTGCGGCCGCTAAATCACGGACAGCTTGATATGGTTCATTAGCAGTAATCTTAAAACCAGTTTCATCTGTAACTTGAACAGCAGGTCCCCCTATATCTAAACAGATGATAGGACGACTTGCTGCCATTGCTTCCATACAGACCCACCCACCAGAATCATGTAAGCTGGGATGAACTAGCACATGACAATCTTTTAATAAATTTAAAGCCTTTTCACGAGGCAACCTACCCCAAAATTTAACTTTTTTAGCAATTCCTAAATCTGATGCCAAAGTTTGCAGGTGATGCCATTCCGGTCCATCTCCCACAATCCAGTATTCTGTATTTGGTAGATTTGCTTGAGCAAAGGCACGCAATCCTAAATGAAAGCCTTTCCAATGCAAAAGTCTACCCATGCTGATAAATTTTACTATTGGCTCATTAGGGATTTCATATTGATTTAGATGGTCTATGTCTGCCGCCGATAACCCTGATTCCGGCAAAATATGCACATGATTCACACCCATTTTATAGAGACACTGGGCTGTATCTTTAGTTGTGGCTCGGACTACAGCACTTCTTTGAGCAGTCAGACGGACAAAGGGGTCTTTTTCTCCCAGCCAGCGAGCGCCGCTACGAGCAATTTCGTAAATTTTGCCATTTAAGCTAAAATCCTGCCAAAAGCTTGCTGGTGCTGATTCTCCACCACCTACAGGACCCCAAACTAGGGGAATGGGCAGGAGTGAGAGGAAGCAAGGACTGGAATACTTAACAAAGGTAACATGATGGCTCAAGTCAAAGCCAATTTTCTGATGTAAGTCACGGGCGACAAAATAGGCTTGAATTTGCCAGAGGTAATAGTGAAACTGCATTCCCCCAGACTGTCCCCAGCGTCGGCTATCTTGCCAAAAGGGCAAAGTAAAGTAAACAAAGTGAAGATTGGGAATGGGGTGGCGTGCCAATTCTGCGTTAATAATATCCTGACTTTCATCGGGTCGGGTGAGTACCCAAACTTCATGGTATTTAGCAGCTTCGCGGGCAATATTCCAACCCACACCAGGTTCAGAACCCATACCTGGTTCACAGGAGTAAGCAGACATTAAAATCTTCATAGGGAATTGGTAATTGGTAATTGGTAATTGGGAAATTCTTTCTCTCTCTTGCCTCTGTGTATCTGTTTCTTCAGTTGTCGTTCTTGCCATGCTAGTCCTAGAATAAAGGCGATAGAAAGCATGAAGCCTGGTTCTTCCATTTGAGTAAAAATAAAACCCATGACGAGAACAGTTAGTAAAGTAACTTTTAAGGAATCATCTAAACCAAAGTGTTGCCAAGCTAAGTAGGATAGAAATAGGTATGCACCTACACCCAAAAGTCCTAAATCTCCCCATATTCCAGCCCAACCAAAAATGGGCATGAAAAGAGTAGAACCAGAACAAAGCCAAGAATTACCACAAAATTCCATTGCTTCCTGACTAATTGGATTGGTGGTAGCACCTAGTAGTCCGAGTATAGACCAATAATCTTTAAGAAACCATACTCCTAAGCGGCTCACGGTATGCCCAGGACCAAGACCAAATAACCAATTGAGGGATGATTGATAATGAGATAAAATGGAACGCACCGAGTAGAATTTGGTATACCAAGCATAACCATCTGGTCCGTAAAGTTCCGGTCGCGCCCAAGCTGTAAATGCAGCAAATGCTTCTAGGTTCTGTACGCACCAAAGGAATCCGTATCCGAAGAGAGCGATCGCACTCAGCAATTTTATACTTTTACCAATATCATGGGAATTTGCTAAAACTAAAAGACCCCAGGCGATTAGATACGCAAGCAGAAGTTGTTTGGAATCAGAAAATAGAATCTGCCAAAAAGCAGCGATAATTACCGCGATTCTCATCCATAATGGAAAAGTTTTTTCATTAGTGAAGAAGTAGAGGGCAAAGGCAACTGATACCGAAGCTGATACATAATTTCCCGCCCCGGAAACGAAAAAGACTCCACCGCATCCATCCGTGCCATTAAATCCGTTAGCATAGAGCTTCCCCGCATCAATTAGGGGTTTCTGGAAAGCAGCAAGGACAAAGTTAATCAAAGCAGACCATATCAGCCATTTCTTGATGCGGGTAATGGATTTAGCAGACATGGGAATACAGACAATAGCCAGCAGAAAGATGAAAGGTTCGCAAAGCATCATGAAAGAGACGACGGCATTAATTAAGCCTGTGTTATTCCATAATGCACTAGCTAAAACTGCAACTAGAAAAATCAAAAGTCCTAATACAAAAGAATAGGCAATAGTAATTTGTTTGCGATCTTTTGCCCGACTGGTAAATAATACAACTCCTAAAACAAAGGGAACAACTGCGAAGTGAGCAAGGTTAAAAATTGAAGGAGCGCGAGTAATGGCACAAAAAATACGGGAGTAGAAAACTACGGAAAAGGCAAGGATAATTAAGCTTGTATTATCAATCCATCCTTTCTTTTTTGGTTTCTTAGTTGTGGGTGGATGCAAATACATGATTTCGATACTTAATAAGTTTGACATCAAACTCTAAATAGGGCTTGCTGATAGCGTAGTGTGGTGTAAGCCATATAAAACTAAAACCGTTTATTAATAATGGTTTCGCAGATTTTTAGAACAAAAAAGTGCAAAGTTTTGGCTTATGGTGTCTCAAAACAGTCCCATTATTATCAAAGTGTTTTGCAGCTTTGATCGTGTATATACCTGTGTTAGCACCAACATCTATAAAAACACCTTCTGAATCTAATAATTTGTCTAGGTGTTCAAACTCTGGCTCAATAGCATCTCTATAAATATATATTCCCCGTCCGCCGAATCCTGTGCTATTTTTTCCGTAAACTATTGCTCCATTGGACAATTTTGTTTTCAGAAGCCTTGTCTGCGGTGTTAATGCTAATTGCAGTTTTCTCATCAAAACGTTCATAATTTCTTCTAAATTTCTGATTTACTAATAATCTTTTTTGCTGTTATAAACTCACCGGATGCCGTTGAGAAAATTTTGAGAAAGCCACTCTTATTCGCAAGTACGAATTTTGATCAACTTAACTGCTCATAAGCTGAAACCAAATGTTCTGCTGATTTTTTCCAAGTCAATTGTTTAGCTCTTGCAAATCCCTGAGTAATCAAATTTTGACGGTCACTAGAATTCTGTGTGAGCCTAACTACAGATTCAGACATAGTTTGGATATCCATAGGATTAACCAACACTGCCGCATTACCCACCACTTCTGGGAGGGATGAGATATTAGAAGTAATTACCGGTAGTCCGCAGGCCATTGCCTCTAAAACTGTCAAACCAAAACCTTCATAGAGAGATGGTGCTAAGAGAACATCCGCTGCATTGTAAAGTTGAATTAGAATATTTTTATCAGCAGTACCAAAATCAAGAATATCTTCCTCAAGATTAAGTTCTTTGATAAAGGTTATTTGCTCTGCCATAAATTTGCCCCCTGACCGCCAAAGACGGACTGATAACCCTCGATCTTTAAGAGTTTTTAGCACTTTCAACACAGTAATAATGTTCTTTCGTTGGTGAGTTGAGCCAACATTAAGTAAACAGATTTCTTCAGGTAACCGTTGATATTTTTTCCGAAATGATTTTACTTCCTGGGATGGTAATGTTTGAAAGGATGCTTCAACTCCGTTAGGAACTACCAAAATTTTCTCTAATTCAATATTCAGCCTTTTATGAACATCCTTAGCTGTATTTGAGGAAACAGCAATCACACAATCAGCATAACACATTCCTCTAACTGAAAATTGCCAAGATGCCATACTGAAAGCGGGAAAACGGGACTGTCCTTTGAGAATTTCTGGATAGACAAACTGCACTAAGTCGTGACATGTAATAATAAGAGGTTTGCCTTTATTTTTCAACCAATAGGCAACATGAGCATTGGTATGATCAATGATGTGATAAATATCTCCTTCTACCTGACAAACTTGTTGGGGATGATGCCAATAGCGTTCATAATACTTGCGGATACCAGTCCCGGAGTGCCACAGGTTTTCTTGGCTTTTGCTCCAAGGATGGGGTGCAACCTCGACAATTTCCCAATTTGGACGGATTGCCTTTAATTCGGTAACTAAATTGTCAGCATAGACATCCATACTCAGAGCAACACCAGGTTCTCTACGAACAATCACTAACCGCATTGCATATCTCCAAATAAATTGATTTGATATCTCCACACAAGCAATGCCTATCTATTAGGCAAAGATTGAAAATTTTCGACGAGTTCCCAATCTTTGTCTAGTTTCAATTGCAACTTGATAACTCTTCTCCTGTAAATCTCCAATGCGCTCAAGATTATATTCCTGTAAAACTCGCTCACGAGCGGCTATTCCCACCTGAACGCGTAGTTCTGGATTCTGCAACAGTTCTATCGTAGATTGAGTAATTTGTTGTGGGGAATTTGGTGATATTAATCTGCCGACAGAATTAGTGTTGATTATTTCAACCATGCCACTGGCAATACTGCCAATTACAGCGCGACCAGCCGCCATTGCCTCTAAGCAAACCAAAGGGAAGTTATCAAACAAACTGGGAAAGATGCATACATCTGTTTGTCCTAGTATGAATGGAATTTGAGTGTTGGGAACGGGTCCAATGAATTTGAGTGAGTGGCAATAAGGATGTAAAAGTTTTTCAATATACTGCTGCATATTTTTCTCAGGATCAGGTGATAGCCCTGCTTTCCCAACAAAACGAAATTTTGCATCTGGGCAGTGTTTCAGGATATCTGGAATCGCCTGAGCCAGGTCGAGTACACCTTTTCTAATTTCCAAGCGCCCAACAAATGTGACCACCTGACTGGCTTTTTGTTCAATGGGAATGCTGAGGGTCTCAGGAGAGGGAATATATGGAGATGGAAAGATGTGTACTTTTTGGCGATTCAGTTTCCATTGCTTGATCAACAATTCAGCAATTAGATTTGAGGGAGCAGCAATTACATCAGCATCATGAGCATGGCGCTTCTCAATGTTTTCAATCGAACTGGGATTGAGCCATTGATGGCAGGCACCCAGATTCGTTCTGAGTTTTGGGATAAACTCCGTTATCGTTGCTGCTTGAACCTGACGGCAAATTCCATTAGGAGTGTGAAGCTTGACGACCAGCGGAATCTCAGGAATAAGGCGGATTACTCCAGCAGCATCAGCACAAAAATCTGGTCCTTCTAAAACATCAAATTTAACTAAAGCATGACGTTCAGCAAAAACTGGAGCAATTTCGTTAGCAAATAGCTTTTTATTCTCAAGTTGAATTCGATGAATCCTGACACCACTTGCTTCAATTTCCACACCTGAGCGATAGTGACTTGCTGTAAAAACTTCTACCAGGTTTCCTCTGTTTTGCAACATCTTGGCAGCTTGTTCCACATAAGTGGCAATCCCACCACCTCCAGTATCTGGAGGGTATTCATAGCTGATGAATGCAATCTTCATCTCTAAGCCTCTACTAAATTTCCAATAAATAAACTATTTTTGTGGATTTGAAATTTCTCGATATTTTTGATGCCAATAACTTTTCAAAACCTTGCAGTTTGAATTTTTCGAGGTGTCCTTAAATTCAATTTTCAAGAAAGAAGATTCTTATCTATCAGATCAAGTAAGCGAGAAGATTTGTTTGTTGTGAATTTTCTCGCAAAGAAAAAGTCAGAGTAACTAAAAGCTCCGCGGATTAATGATGTATCCATTAGGTTGCACAATTCTTTAGACATTCGCTGTTCGGTTGGTTTTCTATTAAAACGCAAGTCCTCAAGAAACTCATAATCATTTTCAGCAAAAATTCTCCCCTCAAAGTTTAGCGTAATATTTGAAACTTCGTGGGGCCACCTAATTTCTTGCCGAAATCCTCCTGCTTTTTCAAAAAAAGGAGAGTTAGCTACAACTGTATGAAAAAAGTGTTCATCAGGTGCGTGAGCATATTTATAAAAATTTATAAAAACTGGATTTTCTTCTAGATATTGCAAAATGAAAGCTGCACATTCAGGAGTAATTGCCCACCATTGGCTACCCCAAACTGTTGAAACATTGTTTAGAGGCTTTTTTGTCACTCCTAAATGGAATATTTTTTGTAATACTCGTCTAAAGAATCTGTCATTATAAAAAGGTTGGAAAGGTTCCATAAACCAGTAGTTAGTGAGTCGTTTTTCAGAGGGTAATGGTGATTCATTGAGGTTAGTAAGTTTAATAAATTGTCTATCAGGATTGCTTTTCAAAAAATCATAGAATGTGGATACAGGTTTAATCGGATAATCAGAACCAGAGAGCAGCACCAAATGTGAAAAATTTTCTTTGGAAGCCAATGCAGTTTTAATAAGATTTAAAATTGCCTTGACCATTGAAATCCCTCCCCAATAGACCTTTACTCTCTCAGGAATAAAATTTACTGACTCTATATTAGCAATATTTATATATCTATCAATGTTTGTTTTCTTATCCAAATGTATAAAAATATGAGCCTGATAATCAATGGAATTGACCAATCTTTCTAAGTGAATTGGATCGTGATGAGCTAAGACTAAGTAGGCTATCTTAACCATAAGAGAAACTCCTTGACTGACAAAGATGCTAATTTGAATTTGAAGGACAACAGATTCTAGTAACAGCTATTTTATAAAAAACGTTCTTTCTTCAAAATGGGAAGCAAAAAATAATTATCTAATTCCCAAAGCTAGATTTACTAAAGTTCCTGGATTTTATTACTAAACCTTCTTTGATTCGTTCTATCACTTCTAAAAAAGCTTGGACTTCGCAGTAGATATCTTGTCCGTGAAAGACTTCTTTAGAATTTGTGCTGTACTTCTTACGAGTCTCAATATCAGTCATTTCTAGCATTGTCTTTGCTAAGACATCAGAATTACCACAAGGATAAACCAAACCATTGTAGCGATGGCGAACTGTATCGTTATACCCCCAATTACCACAGCGATCGCTCAAAATAGGAGGTGTCCCAGATACCATTGCTTCTGAAACCACTAGGGGATGGGGATCAATCCACGATGTAACTACAAAAACATCCATGGCTGCATAGTAGAGAGGAATTTTGGCTTGATTCACAAAGCCAAGATTGATAACCTCTGCATTACCAAGTTGGCTAAGACGTTGATTAATCTCGGATTCTAAGTCACCTCCACCAATCATGATTCCTCTGACACGCGGATCACGTTGATGGGCTTTTTCTATAGCTGCAATAAATTCAAAGGGATTTTTCCGCTCTATATATTTACCTGCAAAGCCATAAATTAAAGTATCCTCATTCCCACTAAGTTCCTGACGAATTTTCCAAATTTCGTTTTGGTTTTGCCTAATTGATTGCTCAAATCGTTCACCATCTACGGGATGACACCCACGGACAATTTTTTCGTCTGCAACACCATAATGACGTAAGTGGATTTCATTATGGTCGCCACAGGAGAGCCAGTAATCTGCTAAATTAAGCATCCAGGGGTAAAGAATCGCCATCATAATTCGCCGCAAGCGACTGTAGCGACAATCAGACATGATGGTTGCATCGTTTTGCATGATTAAAGGAATGCCACGGAGTTTACACAGCAGAGCAGTTAATCGGTAAGAGTAATTAACAAAACTCTGCATGAAAATGGCATCGAAGTTATCTGGAGTCAGACTATTGAACAACTCTGGGCTGATAACGTTCTTTTCTTGTTGGGATGGTACTCTTCCAGACAAATCTTTGAGATAATCATACTCATAGCCACTTAATACATCAACATCCCAAGGTTGAGAACTACCACCCAGAAGAGCATCACCACTGATCTGATTTTCATTGCAGAGGTAAAGGACTTTGACGGAAAGACCAGGTTGTTCATTTAATTTTCTCCAAAGTGGTCCGTGATGTTGAGTTGGATGGGTAAAAACAATGCCTAAACGAAATGGAGCGTTCATAAATCTGAATCTTTGATAAATATTTATTATTGGCGGCTTATTTAACTAATGTGCGAATTTTAATCAATATCCAATCAATTGTTTTTGGACGAAGATGCGGAGCATATAACCAGGTAAAACCCAATTTTGCTAGTGGAACTGGCATCAATCCAACCCAGAGAAAAAAGATGCTATAAATACATCGTTTCTGCCAGTTAAAGTCAGAATATTTCCAGAGAGACCGAAACCCCCAATAAATAAGTTGAAGTGAATTATCTGAAACAACAGGATGGACTTGAGGTTCTAGACGCAGCGATGCTAAACGTGACCACAAACGACCCAGGGATCTCTTTTCCAAGTCATTAGGAACTTCTAGACCGAACTCCTTAGCGCGTTGTAGCAGCAGAGAAAAGTTTTGCAAGTCATGTTGCACAAATCGGCGAAATCGGCTGCCGGAAACTGATGTCAACGCCCATTGGTTACTGTTGTGAATGCGATATAACCCAAGTGGTTCTTCAATGCCCACAACCTCACCATAAAATGGTGTTGAGATCATCAAATAGTCATCTGCCGTGGTCTTATACTCATCGGGAATTGGGAAAACATTAGTTAGAGCAGTTCGACTATAAGCATTACCACTCATGGGCGTACTTGTATAGCTACTGGTTTCTAGCAAATGCCGCCACACCTCTCCAGAAGATAACTTCGCTTCAGTCGTAGGAATGTAATATCCTAATGGTTGCTTTTCGGTATCCACGACTTTCAAGCGGTAGTGAACTTTGCCAACTCCCGGTTTCCATACCTCTACAACCTGCTCAACTGCATTAGGCAAGAGACAGTCATCAGAATCAAGAAAAAGGATAATATCACCATGACTGGATGCAAAGCCACTATTTAGAGCCGCAGCTTGTTTACCGTTTTCTTGAAAGATGGGAATGATGCAATCGCCATATCCATCAATAATATTACGGGAATTGTCAGTTGATCCATCATCAACAACAATAATTTCAGTATGAGGATAGGTTTGGTTAATGGTGCTATTAATTGCTTCTGGGAGAAAGCGATCGTAGTTATAATTATTGATGATGATGCTAACAATTAACTTCTTATCCATAACTGTAACGCTTATTAATATTTCGGTGAATAGGAGAAACAGCTAAAAATTTTTAGGAGAGTATTTGCTTTTAAGGTGAGATAATTATGAAACTAATCAACTATTTGAGTGAAGGACAAGCCTAAACGGATTGGTCTAGGTAGGTAAGTAATACTCAGCCTTAGTACAGCTTTCCAGGATAGAAATAAGCGTAACGATTCTTTAAATAATTGCCGAGCTTTTTCAATGTCGTTAAATTCCAATCTAGCCCTGCCACACCTATACAGTATATATGCTAACTGCTGTTCAATAAACTTTTGCCATTCAGGAAAGTAATTCGCTTGCAGCAAACTACGGTATATGAAAACTTCTGGCTCAAATTTATCAGCAGCCAGTCTAAGCGTTTCCATCTGGGGATGTGTTCTATAACGAGTTAAACGTTCCGCAACATAGTAAAATGGCTGACCACTGACTGCTAGTAAACAAGTAATCCAAAAATCATAAGCTCCAGAAACATTAGTAACGAGTAAATCGGTATCTAGAAACTCTTTTCGGAAAACAGATGCCTGTACAAGGGGAATTGTTTTGTTGAGCGCGAGATCGGTTGTGTTTCTTAACTCACCTTCAGAAAGTTTATCTCTTTTGAATATCTTTGTATTTCTATCGGTTTGTTGCATATCAATTTTGCCATCTTGAAGCATGATCCAATGATCGCTAAATGCTAATACGCGTCCAGAATCTTGCTCTAATGGCAATACTAGTCGAAACAAGAAATTAGGTTCCCAATAATCATCATCATTGAGAATAGCCACATATTTCCCTCTTGCTTCCAATATGGCAACACGGAGATTTAATGCTACACCAAGTCTCCGCTTGTTAGACCGATAACGAACTCGATCTGGTCTACTAACTGATTCGCAAATAGTTTTTGCAGCTTCGCTATCTGCATCGTCTGTAACAATAATTTCATAGGACTCAAATGTTTGTGCTAAAACGCTCTCGATAGCCTCTCGGATAAACTCAACTCGTTTAAAAACAGTGACAATGACTGTTACCAGCGGTTCCATATTACTTAATCCTCTTATTATAGGCTCTTATTTTGTTTGGCAAAGGTATTGTTGAAGGAAAACCAAGAGTTTTTTAGCCGCCCGAAAACAGTGATTTAGATATTGCGGAAGACTTAAGGATGGGATGTTTAGGTAATCCAATCCAACCAGGTGGAAGAAAGTCAGATAAAACAGATTGTTGATTATTCCAAGGTTCGGGGCGAACTATCAACTTATCTTTATGCTCTGATAACCAAGCACCCCACCAACTAAAGGTGCTGTTTGCAATCACAAAATGCTTACATTGACTCATTAAATACAAGGATTTTGCAGGTGTAAATCCTTCCACATAAATAACTTGACAATCAAGCAAAGCTAGGAGTTCACGACAGTAGGCAATATCATCAGAAAAAACAAAGATACAATCAATGGATCTTCTGTCTCGAACAAAATTGATGGCATTAATATAATATTCATTTGAACATACTCCCAAGCCAGAATTCTCGAAAAAGTCACCTCTTCTAACACTAATCGCAAGACATTCTGTTTTTTCCATCAAATCCAAAAGTCCCGAAAGCGGTTCACATATAAATTCACTGCTTAAAGAGAAGGCTTTAAGAATTACGTCTCTTTCTGGGAAAAATCTGGGCGATTGAAAAAATCCCGTATATGATTTATATGGTTGTGCGAAATCTAATTCATAATTATTTTTCTCACTTTCTATGAATATATTATTTGGCTTGTAAAACTTTCTGAGGGTAGAATTATGCTGAACTCTATTAGTAAATGAATGCAGCTTGGAGCAATATTGAAAATAGTTAAATACAGACAAATCTTTAAATAAGAATCTTTCAAATCCTTGGCGTATGGACAAATAATCATCTAGCAAAACTTTAACCTTAAATCGCTGTGAAATATTCAAAGCTAAAGCCAGTTGAAACAACTGATTACCCAGCCGTCCGTTGAGTCTAACGAAAACTTTTTCGGCGTTTTTCATAATATTTGCAATTTTTATGCTATTGTCATGAGCAAATCTCTAACTTTCTGACCAGCTACTCTCCAGTTCAGGCGCGATTCGTATTCATTAAAAGCAGAGAGAGCTAATTCTTTGTATTGAGTATAGTTGGTAAAGATATTAAAAATGTATTCACAGTATTCAAAAGGATCGCTATCCCGATCAAATAGCTTGCCATTCAAATCATCTTTGATTATTGTCGGAATTCCACCAACTCTTCTAGAGATACAAGGCACTCCTAGAGAATTTGCCTCAGCGAAAACAATAGGGGTACAGTCCGCTATTGAAGGTAGAATTAAGAAATGAGAATCGGCAATAAGTTGATATATTTTCTTTTTACCCTCAAGAGTAGATTTTGGAATAAAACCCAGAACTTTAACGAAATTAGGTAGGGGTTCGTCTTCAGTCGGTTGACAGCCAACTATTGTTAATTCAGTTTTTAACCCTGAATTATTCAGTTTTTTAGCCACCTCTAGGGCAACATCACCGCCCTTACGAAACCAGTCAACTCCTAAAAATAAGAGTTTGCATTTATCAATTGGTCTAGATTCAATTGCAGCTGTAATGTCGTCAATATTGTGATCACTTTCAATATTAGCTCCAAAAGGTACAACTTTCACCTTTTCAGGATCGGCATTGTAATAGTTAATAGCCGTTTGGGCTGCCCATTCAGAGGAGTAAATTGCTAACTGAGATTTCTTGAGACTAATACTCTGAATTAAATGGGCATTATGGAGAGATTCTTTACAGAGATTACTATATACAGGGTAAAAATCTATTAAATTTGCAAAGGTTGCATCTGCCCAGAAAACAATCGGTTGATTACATTCTAGATAGGCAATTGAATCACTTCCTGCACTGAATACAACATCAGCTTTGATGTTGTTGAGATTTTTAGAAATTTGCCTTGCATAGTTTTTTAAAATTAATGGCTCGATATATTTTATATAGTTTTCTCCAAAACATTTGTAGTAACGACTTTTCAACTTATTCACAAATTGTAGAGTTAATTTATCCTCTAATGGTCCAATGTAATCAAGAGGTATAGATTGCTTTTGAAGTGACTCAGCAATATAATAGCCTAGCCCAGACCACTTATTGCTTAGAGTTCTTGCATCAAAATTAGTAACGTAAGCCATTTTCATTGATTGTTCAATCCTTTTTGAATTAAGATTATAAAAAATCTAAAATTTAGAACCTTTTTGCTTTCTTCCACTAGTCAGGAGTCAGTGAAGCACGGAGATAATTTTTAAATCGGATGAAAAATGACATAATTTCTTATCTGCCTACAATCACTTCCTGGTAACTGCCTGATTTGAGAATTCGACCCTGTTCAAGTTGATAAATACAATCGCAATGCTCAATTGTGGAAAGACGGTGAGCAATAATAATGATTGTCTTACTACCAGCTAAAGCTTTTGTTGCTTCAGTAATCAGATGTTCTGTTTCAGTATCTAAAGCGGCGGTGGCTTCATCAAAAACCAGTATTTCTCTTTCGTGATAAAGCACCCTCGCAATTCCAACCCTTTGGCGTTGTCCTCCTGATAAAAGAACTCCCCGTTCACCAATAATAGTTTTCACTCCATCTGGAAGTTGCTCGACTACCTCGCCAAGTTGAGCCATTGCAATCGCTTTCTTTAATTTATTTTGGTCAATTAAATGATCAGCAACTCCATAAGCAATATTTCGTTCAAGGGTATCGTCAATCAAAAATATAGATTGGGGAACATAGCCAAGCATATTCTGCCAGGAGCGCAAATCGCTATAAACTGAAACTCCGTCAACTTTGATATCTCCAAATTGAGGGATAAAAAGACCGAGAATAACATCAACCAAAGTGGTTTTACCAGCACCAGACTTACCAATTAGTCCAATAGACTCTCCCTTGCGAATAGATAGGGAAATATCTTCTAGTACATTTCTGTCAGTGTTAGGATATTGAAAAGTGAGTCCATCTAAAATAACTTTATCAGCAAACCGAAATGTTTGCTGCCCTTTTGGCAATAATTTGTTAGAAACTCTAGCAGAATCAAAGTTACTTATCAGCTTTTCTTTTTCCAATTCTTTCAAATCAAAAAATAGCTGATCAAGAGAATAACTGTTACCTCTAATTACATTAATGCCAGAGATTAAATTTCCAAATGCTGGTAGCAGACGAACTGAAGCAAGCGCAAAAATTCCTAAAACCCCAGTCAGATTTTGCGTTTTATCTTGATTTAAGGTGATAAATAAAAATGTAAAGCCTATTAAGAAACTCATCATTAACGGCTCAAGTACAAAGCGGGGAAGATTACCATAGGATGAAGCTAAAGTGTTACTTTTGGCATAAATTTTTGATTGCTCCTCCATCTGATCCTCAAAATAGGATTCGCAACCAATAATACGAGTTTCTTTCAATCCCCCTAATCCATGATTTGTAATCCGAATCATCTCCCCATAAGCATGAAACCCCTCTTTACTCCAACGAGCTAAACGGTCTTTCATTGGATGCAACAATCCAAAAGAAATAAGTAGCAGCACCGCAATAAGAATTAAGGCGATCGCATTAGTTTTGATTAAAAGCAGCATTAATGCTAGGACAACTACCGTATTAGAGATAAATGTCAAAAATGTAGATACTATACCAATAGAAACTGCATCTGTTGTGTTAGTGATATTCTGAATAAGTGTTGCTGAATTAATCCGTAGGTGGTAGCCATAAGGAGCTTCGATATATGCTTTTAGAAGCTTACAAGACAGTTCTCTTTTCAAACTAGAGCTAAATTTGAACACTGCTTTTTGAGCATTAAAAGCCAAGAATGCTTTTAGATAAAAGGCAATAATAACTACAGATCCTAGAATGATCAAAAATTGCTGCTCAGAGTTAAAATGCAACTGTTTGTAAATTAAATCTAACCAGTAAATACTTTTGATTGCATCTGGACTGATAGCGATGCTAATGAATGGAGCAATCATGCCAGTTCCAAAAACTTCTAAGCTAGAAACAAGGATGAATAGAAAAAGCATCGCTACAAGCGATTTATGATTGCCTTTTGTAATATATAACAGCTTAGGGAGAAAATGAGTCATTAGTGCTTAATCCCTGATGAATTGGATTTATAAAGAGAGACATCTAAAATTAGGCTATTCAAAAAATTTAAGAATCTTTTTTTATGATTTATAGGACTTATTTTGTATCTTTTACGATGTAGAGAAATCAAACTAAAAGGTGAGGTAAATATGCTCAAGTAGCTTGACGGATGAAGAGTGGTTAATCATAGAACCGCTATTGCCAAAGAAAAAGCTGACTCGTCCGCAGACATGGACTAAACGAGAAATCTTAAAATCTTAGATGGTATTTTCTATCAACTCAGAACCGGATGTAATTGGGGAGACTTACCCAAAGATATGCCTCTCTACTTAATTATGTACGTGTACAGACTAAAGGATCTTGTTTTTATATGTGTACCAAATGGTCGCGCAATTCTCTGATAGCAGAACGGCAAAGCCTAAGAATTTTTTTAGGTACTTGCCTATAATCTTCACCATGGCTGTGAATTAACAAAAGATAGTGGTATATTAAGAAGACTCTTATTTGTTTTGAGTTAGCTGCACTATAAACAACGTTCTTAATTGATTTTAAAGTAGCTCGTCTTAGCCTTGATTGACTTATAGTGGCAGATTTATTAATTATTTTCCAAAACTCATAGTGCCGCTGATAGATTCGTGTCACACCCTTGGGCGCGTTGCCTAAATTCCCGTATACACCTCCTTTATGAATTCGATAAACACTCATTACCTCATTGAGATATCTTATCTTTCCGTGCTGTGCTGCGATTAGGTATAGTCCATAATCTCCAAAAGGAAGAGAAGCAAACCAATCAGGCAGATTTTGAATCAAATTTGTCTTGATTACAACTGAAGCAGTTGCAATATAGTTGCTTCCTTCAAGGAGGTTATCCAAAGTGCTAACTTCTGGGGTTAAATCATCACTATTTAGTCGATTTTTTTCGGGATAATCCTCATTGATAACTGCGGCGTTATGAAAGCAAATGGCAAAGTCAGGGTTGGCTTCCAAAAAATCAACTTGTTTTTGCAGTTTAAGAGGATCTGTCCAATAGTCATCACCGTCACAGAGGGCAATATACTTAGATTTGGGAGTGGTAATTAAGTCAATACAATTTTGTGCTGCTCCTACATTTTTTTCTTGTAAAATTAGTTTTATCAAGTCAGGGTATTTATTCTTGTACTCTAATAAAATTTCTCTTGTGCCATCTGTTGAAAAATCATCTGCGATAATTATCTCCCATGCAAAATCAACTTTTTGCACAAGAAACCCATCAATTGCTTGTTTTATGAAATTCACATGATTGTATGTTGTCGAACAAACTGATAGTAAAGGAACGTCCATCTTATTTACCCTTTTCACACATTAGAAAAATACTTGAGCATAAATCAGGATATTGTTGTCCCAGTTGATAACACCCTTCCAAATATTCTGGGGAAATTATATCTGTACTTAATAATCTGTCCCATTAAAAATTGGCAAGTGCTTTAAAAAATATTCCAGAGCGGTGAATTACAATATCAATAGCTTCATTTGAGGCTTCAACACAGGTAATATCTTTAAAAAGAGTTAACAATCTCCTTCTAAAATCTCCTTTAAAACTTCCTAATTCCATTATATTGCCTAAACGAAAAAATGGAGTAAATGACTTAATCATGAAAGGATGAATTACATCTAAATCGAAATCATAAATATATTTGTGATTAGATGTGTCTTTCCATTCTTGGTTGTAATCTCTGTTTGTAATCATAGTTTTAAACTCCGGTGATTATTAATCTTGTCCTGGACGATAAAAACGATTTTCCGGTTTTTGATACCACTCATCAAGTGTTGATGGAGTTCGAGAAAAGAAACCTATTAATTGTTGTAACCGAGAACTCATTTTTTCTAATTTATCATACCCTACAGCCCTTGGGTAATCTAACTGTTGTTTCATAAATGGTTTTGTCAAAGTTATAGTTATTGCTCTTCTTGCCTGATCAGTTTTGTTAATCCCTGCTGCGTGCCATAAATTTGAATTAAAAAATAAAATATCTCCTTTTTTGCCTAAAGCTCTATCCGATATATCATAAAATTCTTTTTCAGTTGGTTTTTCGTCCTGCTTATGAGATCCAGCTAACAGATAAGTAGCTCCGTTCTCCAAAGTAAAATCATCCAGCATGATTAACAAATTAAGCATCAATGGAAATTCACCTGAAAAAAATCGGACATCTCTATGAATATTTGCTACATAAGACGGCTTTTCAGGTAGATTTATAACACCTCCATAGCTATTAAGAATAAAATTGCCATTGAAATAATCTTTAATAAAATTAAATATTTCTGATTGGCATATTTTATCAATCACTTTTATATAAACCATGTCATGAGATGCAATTAAATGATGAACTGTTCCATCTGTAACAGCATCTATGCCATTTTTAATCTGAATCTTTCTACACAAATCATAACTTCTTGCAAGAGAGAGATTAATTTTATCAACAAACTTATCATCGAAGACAGAATCTATGATAGTAAATCCGTATTCTAGTAAACTATTTTTATGGCTGTTCATGATTATTTGCTCCATATATGTCCATGAATTCCTCTCTTAAAATACCTAAAAATATTTTATCAACAAATTCACCATTCCTAAAGTACCAATTTCTTAAAACACCTTCTTTTTTCCATCTACATTTATTCATGAATAGATTCAAAGATGGCTGATTATTGGCAATAATAGTTGTTTCTAATCTATTTAATCTTAATTCATTAAAGGCATAATTCATTATAGCCACAACTACATTATAACCGTATCCTTTACCCCGATAGTTTTTATCCAATAATAAACCATGTTCAGCATTACCATCCTTATAATTGATATTAATAAGATTTGCCATTCCAATTGGAACATTATTTTCATTGAGAATGATAAATCTTTGATTGTTAGAATTACATGAAAGAGATTTATACCAAGTTTGTTGATCATTCATACTAGTTGGAAAATGCCAACCTCCAAGCATATATTGAATTTCTGGATCATTTGCCCATACTTGAAGTTGTTTTAAGTCTTCTGCTTCTATGGCTCTTAATATAACCTTTTCACCGTGAATGTTCATTTAATTCTACCTTTAATATTGTTCAAATATAATGGTTACTATTTTGCTTAAATCATCTTCAGAATATCTTTGATCTATTGGTAGAT
The DNA here is from genome assembly GCF_012516395.1 of Dolichospermum flos-aquae CCAP 1403/13F. Taxonomy (GTDB): domain Bacteria; phylum Cyanobacteriota; class Cyanobacteriia; order Cyanobacteriales; family Nostocaceae; genus Dolichospermum; species Dolichospermum lemmermannii. The sequence continues at coordinate 4,960,317 of NZ_CP051206.1, read as the reverse complement.
GAATTATATTAGTAGTAAATTTATATTCAATATTATCTTCATCAACCCAATCCAAAACATTAGACCAATATTGTGCTGTATATACTCTATTTTCAATCAAGATTTTCCTAATAGTTAAATCATCTGTATAAAATGGATAAACCATAGGAACTTGATCCAAATTGAGTTTAAAATCTATTTTATTTAAATCTTTTAGAGCAATATATAAATAATTATAATTGTCTCTCCTACAAGCAGCAACATCTTGATAGTCTATTGAACTCAGCATTCTTTGAGTCAACTTTGACATCCTCAAAATAGGCATATTAGACAATGATTTATCATTGTTTATAAAGAATGAATAACCATTTTCCGCATTCATATCAATCCTACGAAGTAGGTGTGCAAACCTTTCATAAGAAATATCTTGTTCCAATTCTCTTTGAATAATCTTAGTAGTGTATAAATATGCTCCATCAGCAACACCAAAAAACTTTCGAGGTGAATAAAATGTATCAGTATCTTCTAAAGGTTCTGCATAAAAGGCTTGGGCATTATCTATGATTAAATTAGCACACCTCATTTTTAACGTATAGATAAAGTCATCTTTAAGCCCAAAGTAGTTAGTATATAAAAAACATTCGTCTTCTTTAATTAATGAAAAGTCAAATATGGGTTCAAATTTTTCATTAATGAAATAGAATTCATGTAATAAACCTAATTTTCTTACCGGCTCTACTAGAGCATCGCAAGTGTAATAAGGTAAATATATTTTCTTGTAAAATTTTGATACCAAGATATACTCTAAGGCATTTCTTCCAGTATTTAAACGGATAGCTTCAGAATGATATTCATTTTTTTCATCAAGTTCCAAGCCAAAATATCCACCTATTGCATTCATATTAATTCATACTCCTGTAGCATTTCTCTTGTTTTTTCAACTGAATTAAACATTAAAACATCAATAATTGAAAGCCAAGGAACAAACTGATTTTTAAATTGTTTGTATTCCACTAATTTGGGTTTGATAAAAGATAATGTTATACCATTTTCTTTAAATACATCTTTTGAGTATAATGTCTCTCCTCCAATTGAATTTATGTAATGTTTCGAGTCCAAGCATTTATTTATAGCAATAACTCGTTCTTCTCCTTTCAATGTATTATCTTTATCAATTTCTGAAGAAATATAAAATTGTGTCCCTATATCTAAATAATTGCAAATCAGTATTAAGCTTTGTGTGATCATATCTGATATATTCAGTTCGTCAGTCAATAGTATACACTCTAATAATTTTTTGGTATTTGAGTAAAAGGGAGCTTTTGAGTAAGCAGAGTCAACTATTTTGAAGAGTTTTTCTTTCTCCTTATCCAACTTATTTGTAAAATATCTCTGATTGATGTTCAAAAAAGTAGAGTCGTTCTTGATGCTAAATGTAAATAGATGGGCTTGCGTATTTAAGAGAATTCTGTTTCTATTTATCCACCCACCTTTTATATACTGTACATCATCATAGATGATAAACTTGTCTACTGTGTTTATAAGTTGAAAATATCCAAAGTACGGAAAAAGGTATGGTTGCATTATTGCCAGTTTCATAATTATTCAGAATCTCTATTTGTCTCTTTGATTTCGTTTGCAACTACAATTTGAATAATTTGACATATTTTACTAATATCATCTTCTGAAATCGCTGTTCCTGTCGGCAAAATCAGAACCCTTTGCGCTAATTTCTCTGTCTCAGGTAGCAGCAAACCCGCATGAGGAAAATAAGAGCGATATGGTTCCATGCGATGACAACCAGGATAAAAATATCTCCTAGCAATCACATTCTCAGCATGAAGAATCTTAATTAATAAGTCTCGACTAACCTGAGTCTTCTCCTCATCTATATCCAAGATAATATATTGATAGTTATGCTTCTCAGATTCATTGACTGGAAATAATGATATTTCTGGAATGTTAGCTAAACCCTCTTGATAATAATGATAATTACGGCGATTGACCTCAATAAACTCTTCCATATTTTCTAAAGAAGTCAACCCCATAGCGGCTGATACTTCGGACATTTTACCATTAGTACCTAAGTAAATGACCTTATCAAAATCAGAAAAACCAAAGTTTTTCATCAACCGCAATTTTTGATTTAACTGATCATCATTGGTGACTATTGCACCTCCTTCAAAGGTATTGATAAATTTAGTAGCATGAAAGCTAAATACCTCAGCATTACCAAAATTACCAATCATTTTTCCTTGATGAGAACAGCCAAAAGCATGGGAAGCATCAAACATTAGTTTGAGTTGGTGCTTGTCAGCAATTTCGGTCAAAGATTCAACGTCACAAGGCTGTCCCCAAACATGGACACCCATAATCCCTGATGTATGCGGTGTAATTAAAGACTCTACTTTCTCCGGATCAAGGGTATGGGTTTTAGGGTCAACATCACAAAAAATCGGTGTAATCTCTTGCCATTGTAAAGCATGGGCTGTGGCAATAAAGGTAAAAGAAGGAATAATTACCTCTCCCTTTAACTCTAAGGCACGAATGACCAACTCTAGGGCGATAGTACCGTTACAAACAGCGATACAGTGCTTAACTCCTAAATAATCAGCAATCCGCTGTTCAAAGTCTTGCACAAATACCCCATTGTTAGATAACCATCGGCGATCTAACATATCATTAATCCTGTTGAGAAGAATATCTCGATTTCCAATATTTGGACGACCTACAAATAGTTTTTCTTTAAATTTTGGCTCTCCACCAAAATATGCAAGTTCGGAAAGTTGATTTAGCATTAGATTTATTCTCAGGAAGATAAGTAAATTAGGGTAATTTAATTGAACGTCCAAAAAAACAACAGGGATTTTACTCAGGTAAGAAAATTTTCCTATCAATTCATTACCCAGAAATCTTTAACACTTTTACCGCCCAGCATTCGAGATTGTCTATAGGTAAACTCTCCCACGGAAGGATTACGATGGGGATGAATTACACCTGTTGCTTGTTGCCAAATTTCTGCCGGTGCAAGAGATAATTGATATCTAGATTCATAGTCATGTATGGGACATTTGATAGCTCTACGTTTAGAACGTTTCCGATTTCAATCACACCTTTTCTGCACTTTAGCCTCCTGATCACTAACTAAACAATAGATCATAAGAAGGTTGCACGGGAAGGACTGAGATCAAAAAGACCATCAAAGTCCAACTCCTGATTCAACATTGTTTGAGGTGTTAATTTTTTAACTAGGAAATGTGTATTTATTGACTTACAATTCTTAGTAAAAACAGCGTAATTTAAGATTAGATTAAATCAATCAAGAGTTGTATTTTTTTGTTCACACTTTTATCTAATATTTTCTAATTGGTTCATTTAAAGAGAATTTTGTGCATCTACCTTTTTTAACCCTAGACTATGTTTTAAATTAGCATTTTTGCATAGTCTATTGTAGACAAATTGGCAGAAAGTTTGTAGGCTTGCAGATGAATTTCAAAAATCTACTTTCTCATATTTGAGTAGATATATCTGATAATTCAATCTCTATATTTTGGAATAAAATTCTGGTAATCAGATGATGTGTCTGAATTTATAAATACTGGATTAAAAGAATTAAATGATAGTTCAATATAAAAGTCAATAGCTAATTTCCGGTTTTATGTTAACTTCATACAATCTTTATAGTTATTAACCAAAACTATGATGATCACGGTTAAATTATAAATATTTAAAGAAGATATAACTTATTTCCCAGCGAAGTTATAAATAGTATATTTGGCAAATTAAAGGATTAACGACATTTTGCCAATTTGTCCACTCTAGCTCATGAAACAGTGGTAGATTAGAACTTAGTTAAGTTTTACAGATTCTATATCAAAGTCAAATTATTTGCCAGTATTCTGGTTATTCTATGAAATTACATTCATGAAATACAGGATTTCCATTTAACTCTTAAGAAAATTATCTGCACTTGCATATTCTAGAGTCCTCTTGTCTGACTACACAAATAATTATAGCTAAGTAGGTGGGCGGAGGAAAATCAAAATATATTTCGTTTTGTGAAATGGCTAAGACTCAACCACAATAACGCATTGAGGTGAATTTACATATTGTTACACATTTTGGTTATTTCACGTCCACCTACTTAATAGTCATATATAAAAATTAAATATGACTTAGTAATTAAGATACTTGATTAGAAATTAAATTAGAAATTATCTAAGGTTTGATATGATAAAAAAACGCTATTCTCAGCAAAATTTAGCTCAACTAAATGCACAGCAACGTCAATCTAAGCCTTTGATTTACACAGATCCATCTGAAGAAGGTAATGAAGGTGGATTGAACTTAGGTGAAGTATTAGCAGTTATTCGTCGCAGAATACCGATAATTATAATTGGCACAACTACCATTGCGGCTGCGACGACAGGATTGGCTTTGACTAGCACTCCCACTTATGTCGGTAAATTTGAACTTTTAACTGAGCCGATAACTGCTGAAGATAAAGTTGCACGAGACGATAGATCAAAAATAGATGAGACTGCTAATAAAATTGATGAAACTAAGTTGAAGATTTTACAAAGTCCTAAATTGATGTCTCCTCTCACTGAAAAAGTGCAAAAGTATTACCCAGGTAGCAGCGCACCTCAACTTAATATCAAACTCCTACCCAATACTCAAATTTTAGAAGTTAGTTATCAAGATACCGACCCTAAAAAAGTTTTGTTTGTATTAAATCAAGCATCTGAATCATACTTAAAATATAGTTTAGATGAACGCCAAACAGAAACTAAATTAGCAATTAATTTTGTGGAAAAGCAATTGCCGCAACTATTACGGAATGTGGAAACTCTCCAATTAAAACTACAAAACTTCCGTCAAAAATATGGTATTATTAATGCTGAGATTCAAGGACAGCAACTTGCTAATCAATTTGATCAAATTGTCCAAAAACGGGTAGATAATGAAATACAATTGGCTAGAACTCAAGCACTTTATAATAGTCTCCAAGAACAGTTGCAATTAAAAAGTCATGAAGCAGAGGCTATTTCAGCCTTGAGTGAGTCTCCTGATTATCAAAAGCTACTGAGCCAACTTCAAGATATAGAAGCTACAATCGCCATAAAATCATCTCAATATACAGAAAATAGCCCAAATATTCAAACCCTGCTCATTCAAAAACAAAATTTATTGGATTTAATTATCAGGGAAAAATTGCAGATTTTGGGAATGAAATTTGCAAATACAACTATGAATTCTTTGTATTCAGCCCCACCAAATTCGGCTCGTTTGCGAGAAATTCAAAAATTCCTCGATGCAAGTAAGCAAATTCAATTATTAAAAACCCAAATCCAATTTCTTAGTCAAGTTGAAAGTTCTTTACAAGAGCAGGTTAGAAAGTTTCCGGCTCTTATTCGTGAAAAAGATGATTTAGAACGACAATTAAAAATTGCTGTTGATAACCTCAATCACTTTTTAACTGAACGGGAAAGATTACGTATAGATTCAGCCCAAAAGCAGATACCTTGGCAGATACTTACTCCTCCTAGTCAGCCGGAGAATCTTGCACCGAGTACCATCCGAAATTTAATTTTAGGAATAGCTTTGGGGTCATTATTAAGTACGGGATTTGCCTTATTTATAGACAAGCTTAATAACGTCTTTTATAATATTGAAGAGGTTAAAGACAAAACTAAACTACCAATATTAGGGAACATTCCTCATATTAAGTTTGCTAAAAGTGGTCAGCCTTTTCAAAACCATAATACCTCCGACTTTTGGGAATCTTTTCGCTCTGTTTACACAAATATTTCTCTGCTCAATGTTGATAATAATATCCGCTCTCTAGCAATTATTTCAGGTGATGCTGGAGATGGTAAATCAACAATTGCTTTTTACTTAGCTCAGACAGCAGCAGCTATGGGTAAACGGGTGTTACTGGTGGATGCAAATCTGCGTAATCCTAGTATTCATAAAATGTTGGACTTACCGAATAAACAAGGATTAAGCAACATTATTACTGAAGGTTTAAATTTTGAAAATGTTATCCACAAAAACATTAGCGGTATCAGAGAAAAAAATTATGACCCTAAGAAAAGAACTGTAAAAAATACAGGAAAATTATCTTTAGAGCATAATTTGTCTATCTTAACTACTGGTCAAATCACGACAAATCCGACAATTTTACTTTCATCACCTCAGATCCAAGATTTGACAGAACAATTTAAGCAAAATTTTGACTTAATTATCTATGATACATCACATCTATTAGGTTTTGCAGATACTAGTATCCTGATGAAGCATACAGATGTAAGTATTTTAGCCATAAAAATAGGTGAAACAAAATGTTCTATTTTAAGCAAGGTATTAGAACAATTAAATTTCTCTTTTACTCCTATTTTGGGAGCAATTACTATTGATTCATAAGGATAAAATGCGAAATTACTATTACTAGAAAATAACTCGCATAATTGTCTACTAGCCTTGATTTTTTAAACATTCTGTGCAGATTTTTGTGAACACAAGAATATCAAAAATATATGCTAACCGTAAACAAACAAAGTCAAATTCAAGATGTCAGTCCATATCTCAACCTGGAAACTCCAACAATTGATATAATTGGCTCTCCTGTGACTGCGTTACCTTTTGAGGTACAAATAAACATCATTTTAGAATGGGCTATGAGCAAAGTCAGCAAAGTTATTTGCGTAGCTAATACTCATATGCTAGTAGAATCTTATTGGCATTCTGAATTTTCCTCTGTTTTAAAGAATGCAGATATTGTTACTCCCGATGGTATGCCGCTAGTATGGATGCTAAAACTAATGGGTGCAGGTACTCAAAACCGCGTTGCTGGTTTGGACATTCTGTTATCTTTATGCAAATTAGCCCCACTCAGAGACATTCCTCTTTTTTTCCTAGGTGCTGATACAGTAACTCTAGAGAAGATGCGAAAGAACTTAATGGATCTTTTTCCGAACCTGAAAATTGCTGGTATGGAGCCTTTACCATTTCGTCCACTCACATCTACAGAGGATGAAGCTATGATCAAAACAATTCACGATAGTGGTGCAGGCATAGTTTTATTGGCTTTAGGATGTCCAAAACAAGAGTTGTGGATGAATCAACATAAAGATAAAATTCAGGCTGTAATGATTGGTTTAGGGGGAGCATTTCCTGTTTTTGCTCAGAGTCAGAAAAGAGCGCCCTATTGGATTCGTCATTTGGGTGGGGAGTGGTTATATCGTCTGACTCAAGAACCATCCAGACTATTTAAAAGATATATGACAACTATCCCAGCTTTTATCTGGTTAGCTTGCAAGCAAATCTTGAATTTGACTCTACTTCAATACTTAAGGTTATAGCCACAGCTTGGTCGTGCAGAAAACTCCTGAAACACCTATAAATAAAGGATTATTACCGAAACTCTTGTAGTGCGGGCATCTTGCCCGCTATATATCCCACATAACACCGGAAAGTGCTGTATTTATTGCATTCATTTCTCTTCCCTAGGGAGGATGCTAAATGATTAGTAGCTAATTTGAGACAAAAATATATTCCTGGGGGCAGATGACTTTGTATATTCTTTCGTAGTTGAATGCAAAAGAGACTAAATTTGGTAAAATCAGGTAAATAACTCACAATTTACCTATTTATCAAATCTCGCAACCTCCAAATGTACACAAATATTAATTGACAATAGCGCAATTTTATGTTTCTACGTTCAAATTTCAGGGTAGCTCAATTAAAAAGCAATATAAACAACAATTATTTGTTTTATGCAACTAAGTTGAAAGTATTTAATTTTTATTGATAAAATTAAAATTATTCAATATTAAATGCGAATCTGCCAAGATTAATTACTAATTGAGATAATAGCAATTATCAAGATTGTATTAACTCTTCGCTATAATTTTATCTTTCCTATTGCTCAGTTTATATCTAAAATTTGTCCGTGAATCGGTACAGATTTTAGTAATGGCTAAAAACACCAAAATCTAGTGATTGGAATAATTATGTCCGTAACAAAAAAAATTATCGTCATTGACAATGAAGTTGTGAATCGCAATTTTGTTTTAGATTATCTTCAGGCTAAGGGCTATCATGGTATAGGTGCAGAAAATGGTATTATTGGACTGCAATTAATCAAAGAATATTTACCTGATTTGGTGATTTGTGAGATGGTAATGCCAGACATGGATGGTTATACTGTATTAAGGAATCTACGGGAGGATAGATTAACGGCAATTATTCCTTTTATTTTTCTAACTGCTATTAATACAAAGGCATCTTTGCGAAAAGCAATGGAATTCGGAGCAGATGATTATTTAACTAAACCTGCAACAACTGATGAATTATTGCGAGCAATCGCAATTAGATTACAAAAACAGGATCTTTTTAGATCTTGGTATGCTACTAATTTTCCTCAAGTCACATTAGCAGAATTACCCAATACACCAGTAAATTCTCAGTCAATTTTTCCGAATATTCCCCATTTGAAAAAGGTTTTTGATTATATTGAAGCTAATTATCAAGAAGGAATTACTTTATCGGATGTTGCTGAAGCTGTTGGTTATTCTTCTGCATATTTAACCAATCAAGTTGCTAAACAAACAGGAGATCCCATAAATGTTTGGATTATCAAAAGACGAATGGTAGCAGCCCTACCTTTACTGAAAAATACTAATCAAACAATTGAGGAAATTTCTACAAATCTTGGCTATCAAAGTGCTTGTCATTTCTCCCGACAGTTTCGCCAATATAATCATACATCTCCCACAGATTGGCGCAAAAAAAATCAGTTAAATTCAGGTTTGAAAAATAATAACTTGCAATTTATCAAAAATCGCTCACAATTAGTTAAACCTGTAGCTGTCGGGAGGAATTAAGTTAGGAGTTAGAGAAGAAAGCAGGAAGAAGAAAATAACTTCCTATTCCCTATTAGCTGAAACTAACTACTTTTAGGATTGCTTAATTTTTGGATAAAAAGTTGTACTGATAAGGCTAATAATCCTAATGCAACTAATCCAAATATACCCGCACCCAAGGCTACTATACCTACTACTAGGGTACGGACAGCGGCAGCGATATTGATGACGGTTTGGTTATCAGAATGGTTGGGTTTATTGGCAAAAGTAGTAGCGATCGCTATCATGAGAGAATAGGTAATAAAGGCAAATCCACCGGAAATTGTAGCTCCAGTTATACAGCGTAATGGAGTTGCTTGTACTTGAGTAGAACTATCTGCTGATGACGTTTCTTTTGGTTGATTCATAATAAATTAGGCGATTTTAATTCCGTGTTTAATTGTCCGCGTTACAAACAATTCTAAATCCTCATTAGGAATAGCTTCACGTATTCGCTGCTTGACTATTTCTGCTTGAGTTTGAGATTCAACAATGGCAAAGACTGAAGGGCCAGAACCTGACATCATTGTCCCTAAAACCCCTGGTTGACTGGCGAATAATTCCCGCAGTTGCAATACTTGAGGATAAGCTGGTAAGACAACCTTCTCCAAATCATTATGTAGTTCTTGGACAATTTTTTCGGTATTTTTATTCAAGATAGCTTTTACCATGCCTTCTGAATGAAAAGCACTAGCACGAGCCGCTAAACCTTCTGAATCTTGAATATAATTAATCCCAAATTGTTCTCGATAGGTTTTATATGCCCAAGGTGTGGAAACTTCTAAACTGCGATATTTGGCTAATACGATATGTAAATTATCCAAACTTTGTAAAGGAGCGAGTTTTTCACCTCTACCCGTAGCAATTGCCGTTCCTCCAGCAATACAAAATGGCACATCTGAACCGAGATTTGCGCCTAATTCTTCTAGTTCTGATTGAGTTAATCCCAAGTTCCAAAGTAAATCTATTCCTACTAACACCGCTGCGGCATTGGTAGAACCTCCCGCTAAACCAGCAGCAACAGGAATATGCTTTTTAATGGTAATATCAACACCCCCAAAATTACTAAAAGCATTGGGAAATTCCTTAGCCATTAATTCCGCAGCTTTATAAACTAGGTTAGTTTTATCTGTGGGTACTTGGGGATGATCACAGTAGACGCGGATATTATTTGTACTGGCAGGGTGAATATCAATTTGATCAGATAAATCTATACTTTGGAGAATCATTGCTAATTCATGATAGCCGTCGGGACGACTACCAATAATTTCCAAATACAAATTGATTTTGGCAGGTGTAATTAAACTGTAAGAACGCATAACGGTTATAAAAGCAGGGAACAGGGAATAGGGAATAGGGAACAGTAAAGACAACTATTCAGCATTTCCTATCATATTTACCAGTGATACCCATTGGGCAACACCGAGGTCTTCAGCGCGGACTTGGGGATTTATTTCTAATTGTTCCAGTAATTGCGTCAATTGATCACGGTCAATTACCGATTGTAAATTATTTCTTAACATTTTTCGCTTTGACCCAAATCCCAATTTAACTAGAGTTTCCAGCTTCTTGGGGTCATGGGCTGGAATTTCTATTTGTTTAGGAAGTAACCGTACCACAGCGGAATCTACCTTTGGTGGTGGCACAAATGCCGCAGCGGGAACTGTACAAATTAACTCACAATCTGCTAAATATTGTACCCGCACCGATAACGCCCCAAAAGTTCTCGAACCGGGTTTAGCATATAATCTTTCTGCTACTTCTTTTTGTACTAATAAAACGATAGAATCAAAAGGCTCTGGATTGGGATGAGAAATAGTCCCCAGTAACTTTTCAATAATTGGCCCAGTAATATTATAGGGAATATTAGCAACAACTTTATTTTGCTTTTGGAAATTAGGAAATGCTGTTAATTGGGATAGTAAATCAAGAGTCAGAAAATCGCCTTGCAGAAGTAAGAAATTTTCTTTTTCACCCAATTGTTTAGCTAGTAATTTGCACAAATCCCGGTCAATTTCCACTGCTAGTAAAGATTTCACTAGCGGTAATAAACGCCGAGTGAGAATTCCTGTACCGGGGCCAATTTCTAAAACTTTATCAGTTTCCTGACAATTAGCCGCTTGGACAATTGAGTTGAGAGCTTTATCACTTTTTAACCAATGTTGAGCAAACTGTTTACGGGGTTGAATCATTTTGTTAAAAAATATGGCTTTAAAAAAGTATCATATTGTTAGGCGTTTTATGTGTTTTATTTTGTTGACATAAACTTCTTGCCGATAACCTAACTTGTCAAAAATTCATTCTAGTCACAGGACAAATAAAAACATGAATAAATTCTTTTCAACTCTCACTCTAACAACAGGTACAGCTTTAACTCTCATATTAATGGGAATAGCTCCCTCTCAATTTGCCAGTATAATTCCCATGAGTAGCGAACCAGTTTTAGCACAAACATCTATTGATCTAACGACTTTGCGTAGCACTTCTTTATCTAAACATAACAGTTATCGAGCTACTCACCGTAGTCCTAACATGACTATTAGTAGTTCTGCTAACAACACTGCTCAAGCCTGGGCGCAATACCTAGCAACCAATGGATTGTTTCAACACAGCACCTCTGGACAACGGAACAATGCTGGAGAAAACTTGTATGTCTCCTATACTACAGCACCCTCAGTAAACTATGCCGCCCTGGCTAACACAGCAGTTCAGTCATGGTACGATGAAGTCAAATTATATAACTATAATAGTCCAGGGTTTTCCTCGGCTACTGGGCATTTTACCCAGGTTGTGTGGAAAAGTAGTACCCAATTAGGTTGTGGTACGGCAAAAGGTACTAAAACTCTGAATGGTACTAAATATAATGCTTTCTATGTTGTCTGTCATTATTTACCTGCTGGTAATGTGCAAGGGCAATTTCCCGCTAACGTGTTAAAACCGTAGTTAAATGGGTGGTTATGAACCGTATCTACATAGGTAAAATCCACCTGTCCAGGTTTTAAAGCTTTGATTTTTCTAAGTCCGCACTGACGGACTTTTTTTTTATGGACTTAATTCAAGAAATAGGGTTTTGATCTTATTAGTATGATCATGAAATAAAATCAGACACCCATTTCTAATTTACCATTTTTAACTAATTTAAACTTTGTCCCTCGCCATTCAATAGTATTACCAAAAAAGCCACAACACCAAATTATAAATCTCACTATATCAGCAACAGGAATTAACCAAAAATACTTTTTAGTAACTGCATCATTAAGAACTTTTACCCCTATTACCCAAGCCATAATTAATCGCATGAGTAAAGTTATGGATACAACCAACAAAGAGAGAATAGAAGCACCACTAGTTATTAATAATAGTAAACTAGAAACTGTGCCAAAAGTAAATATTAATCCCGCGTAACCCCCAGGACGAGAAACGCGAATACAACGCGCCCAACGAATTTGGCGATTGATAGAATCTAATAAACTACTATGTCCTAATCCGTGTTCTACAATATAGTTAGACAAAACTACTTTATCCCCGGCTTGAGTTGGTAAATAACCAAGTTGATAGTCGTCTGCTAAATAATCAACTACGGCGGCAAAACCGCCAATTTTTGCTAATGTGGTTTTACGAATGACAATGGTTGAACCCAAAGCAAATTTTATCCCCTCTAATTGATTACTAACTAAAATACCGGGTTGAAAATCTGTAGCTATACAAATAGCTTCTAAAATAGTAGCTATTCCTTGGGCTGTGGAACGATATAAACAGGTAACAACACCAACTTTTTCATCTTTTAGTGGTTGAATAACTGTTTGCAAATAGTCTGAACCGACGAGAATATCACTATCAGCAATTACTAAAATATCATGTTTGGCAGCGGTGACATTGTTGACAAAATGAAGCTAAGTTGGTGTAAGTCCCCTTATCAACACCACACAGCGGTTTCAGGATAGTGACAGGGGGATGAAATTTTGGGTTTATGGGAGGGGAGTCACGCAAAAAAGCTATCGCTGTATAAACACTTTCCACTACAGCCCTTTCTCAAGGACAAAGAAAACGCCTCGCATTACTAACAGCATATTTAGAAAATCGGCAAATTTATCTATTTGATGAATGGGCTGCTGATCAAGATCCCTTATTCAAAGATATATTCTATACTCCATTATTGCCAGAATTAAAAGCACAGGGAAAAACAATTTTAGTAATTAGTCATGATGATCATTATTTTCATTTAGCCGATAGAATTATTAAATTAAACTATGGTAAAATTGAATTTGATAAACTCCCACAAACTTAAAAAATCAAGACCTACGCAAAATATCTCTCAAACCCTCTTTCTCTGCGTCCTCTGCGCCTCTGCGGTTCGTTTTCCCTAATAAATTAAAATTGTGAGGAATTAATCATGACAGAAGCTAAAAACGTACTGGGTACAAAATTAGAAATTTGCTGCACTTCTCCCATGACTGGCTTTTACCGTGATGGATTTTGTACCACAGGTGGACAGGATACGGGAATGCACGTTGTTTGCGCTCAAGTGACAGAGGAATTTTTGCAATATACTAAATCCCAGGGTAATGATTTGAGTACACCTGCACCTTATTTTAGTTTTCCCGGCTTAAAACCCGGTGATTGTTGGTGTTTATGCGCTGCAAGATGGCAAGAAGCCCTAGAAGATGGTGTAGCACCGACCGTGGTTTTAGAAGCTACCCATGCTAGGGCTTTGGAGGCTTGTAATTTAGCAGATTTGCAAAAACATCGGGTAATTCGTAATGAGGAAAATGGGTAATAATTATTAGCAAATATAGCAATAGTATATGAATTTTGAAAAAATCTGGGTAGCCAGTAGCCAGGGAATAAATTCCCTGTCTCAAAGCTGAAGTCGGTTAAAACCGACTGTTTTTAGAGTGCGTTTTAACGCACTTTAGCTATTAGCCCGGAAATTCATTTCCGGGTGGGTGTGGAAGCTGACAGATAAACCCAATAAACCGCCTGGGAATGAATTCCCAGTCTCATAGCTAAAGTCATCTAAAGATGACTAAAGAATAGAAAATTTTAAAATTGGGTAGGGGTTTAGCATTGCTAAACCCCTACAGCTAGTAACTGTTCACAGGATTAATTTGGCTACTAGAAAAAATAAGTAGAAAGACATGGTAGAGTAGAAGGCATGGAAAAAATCAGCCTCATCTGCCACACCTATAAAACGGAAATACCGGAAACGGATTGGGAACAGACTCCAACCAGTGTCAAAGGACGGATGGAGGAGATGAAGCAGTGGATACAAGAATTAGAAGAAAAACTGAATAGAACATCAAAGAATTCATCATCACCACCATCAGCAGATCCACTCAACACAGAAAAGAAACCAATCAAGAAAAAAAGTGGGAAAAAGAGAGGGGGACAACCAGGACACAAGGGATTTACAAAGTTTCTATATCCAGAATCTGAGTGTGAGGAGGTAATAAATTACAAGCCAGAGTCCTGTAGTAGCTGTGGAGGGCAGTTGGAAGGAGAAGATGCTAACCCATACAGACATCCCTCTTGTAGAAATACCACCTATCAAACCCGAACCATTAATAAACTGAGAATGGAAGCGAGTAACGCCGTAGAAAAGGCAGTAGAAGAGGCGAAAACCTACATCCAGAATGCGGCAGTAGTGGGTGCAGATGAAACCAGATTTAGTCAAAAAAACACGGATGGATGCAACGGCAAAAATAGTCAAGCCTGGTTATGGACAGCAGTTACACCATTAGTCACCTTCTTTGAGATTACACTAACTCGGTGTACAGATGCCGCCAAGAATTTATTAGGGGAGAGGTTTGCTGGAATTTTAACCACCTTCTCCTTCTCTACTTCCACAAGTTCCAGTACCTAAGTAAGTTATAAATACTGCTGTGTTTTGCGTAGTTATTCATTTGTATTCCAGATGGATTAGCAAGTGATTTTCATAGCTATAACTACTTCACACATTCTATTTCACGGTATTTAAGTCACCAATTACCCCTTTGAACGGTTACTATCTAATAAGCAATGATAGCGGGAAACTGTCATATCAATATTATCAGCAATTTGCAAATTGCAATCTTCACCTCTACCGATAATACAAGTGCTGCGACTATCAAATATATATTGTTTTCCTGAAAGTTTCCCTGTAGTAATGGTGAGGGTGAGGGTAACGGTAGATGGCATTTTTTTATAGTTGATTATTTGAGGTTGTGGTAAATATTATAGTTGATATCCCCGACTTCTTGGATCAAATTTGTGATTTATTTAACGTTTAAACTGTCTGAATCAGGATATCCAGGATTTAAGGATTTTCAGGATTTTGGATGTGAGAATTTTTGTGATGTGGGAATTTTTTGGATATTATTTGATTGATGATCAAAATTCTCAGTTAATAAAACATCTATTCTGCGAATAAAGCTTCTAAATCTTGGCGACCATTCACGACTCTAAGAATTTCAATATTATTATCAACAACTTGATAAAAAATGATGTAACCATTTAAAGGAAGTCCACGCATTCCCTGTCTTATGTATTCGTAACTGCGTCCCATTTGAGGAAATAGCAGTAATTTTTCACACTTTTTTGTGAAATCTTGAAAGAGTATTTCTCCCGCTTCAATATTTCTGTTTAAAAAGTATTCAGAAATGCTATCTAAATCTCGAATTGCTAGAGGTGAAATCAAACATTGATTCATTTTTTTTCCTCTCGCGCATGACGAAATTTTGCCTGTATCTGTTCAACAACTGTTTCTAAAGGAACTCCTTCTCCTCGTTCTAATTCTGCTGCGGCTTCATTCACTTTAATTCTCACATCTTCTACCCAGTCTTCATATTCTCGTTGTTTTTCTTGTAAAAGTTGTAGAGCTTGATTAATGACGGCTTCAGCATTAGGAAATCTCCCTTGAGCTAACTGGTTTTGAATAAACTGTTCTTGTTCTGGTTTTAGGGTAATATTCATTGTCTATTTCCTATAACTGATAATTTTCATTATAAACGTAATTGTCTGAATCAGGATGTCTAGGATTT
Source organism: Dolichospermum flos-aquae CCAP 1403/13F (assembly GCF_012516395.1). Classification (GTDB taxonomy): domain Bacteria; phylum Cyanobacteriota; class Cyanobacteriia; order Cyanobacteriales; family Nostocaceae; genus Dolichospermum; species Dolichospermum lemmermannii. Next base: position 4,944,413 of record NZ_CP051206.1, on the reverse strand, counting down.
TAGGATTTACAGAATGTTGTTGAATGATTTTTGGTGGGGAGTTGGGGATTTTTACAGGGCAAACGCACCTAAATTCTGTAATCCATGCCCAGCAAGGGTTTCAACCTTTAGTTACAAAAATCAACAATCGTCAAAACCTTTGTCCAGTAAGCATTCTAAAAATAAGATGCGCTTGCCCTGGGGATTTTTATTTGTCTGATAGCGTAGCGTGGCGTTAGCCATATCAGGATTTCCAGGATTTGAGGATGTACAGGATGTTATTGGATGATTTTTGGTGGGGGGTTGGATATTTTTATTTGTCTGATAGCGAAGCGTGGCGTAGCCATATCAGGATAGTTTAGGTAATGATAATATCACAATCCTGTACATCCTTAAATCCTGTAAATCCTGATTCAGACGATCCAAAATTTTACTATATATGCGCGGATAGATTTCTACTCCTAACATTAGTGTAAACCAATTATCGCATCTTGTCAAGTCTTGATGTCAAGAATCATATAAAAAACTGAAAATCAAAAATCTCCACCGCAAACCAACATCCTGTAAGTCCTAAAATCCTGTAAATCCTGATTCAGACAATCCAAAAGTTTACTATATATGCGCGGACAGATTTCTACTCATAACATTAGTGTAAACTAGAATTTTCGCCTTGTCAAGTCTTGAGGTAAAATCTTTTGAATGAATATAATGGCTATGTCCTGGGAATCCTTGCCGATCTTGCCAATGGGGCATACAATTTGCCTTTTCTCGTATATAATTGTAGATTGTGTTGAATTAAAGCCAGACCATGCCTAAATTAAAGACTCGCAAGGCTGCGGCGAAGAGATTCCGCGTCACCGGTACCGGTAAAATCGTCCGCCGTAAACCGTTCAAAAACCACTTATTAGAGCATAAATCCTCTAGCAAAAAGAGCAATATGTCCAAAATGGCAATTGTTCATGAACGGGACGAACCTAACGTGCGTTTAATGCTTCCATATTTGTAAAAGATCACAGGTAATAAGATATGACTCGGGTAAAACGCGGTAATGTAGCTCGTAAACGCCGCAATAAAATTCTCAAACTAGCTAAAGGTTTCCGTGGTTCTCACTCAACTTTGTTTAGAACCGCTAACCAACAAGTAATGAAGGCGCTTCGCAGTGCTTACCGCGATCGCAAAAAGAAGAAGCGTGATTTTCGCCGTCTGTGGATAGCACGGATTAACGCAGCTTCTAGACAACACGGTTTAAGCTATAGCCGTTTGATTGGTAATTTGAAAAAGGCCAATGTGGAACTAAACCGCAAAATGTTGGCACAATTGGCAATTCTTGATCCTGCAAGCTTCGCTAAAATTGCGGAACTCGCTAACTCGGTTAACGGATAAAGGTGGCAACGGATGAATAACGGATGTAACAGATGGCACTTCGGAGAATTGAAAATTAAAAATCAAGAAACTTTTTGGCATTTTTAATTGGAGTAAAACGCAGAGCGATTATGAATAAGTTACATCTGGTATTATCCGCTACCCTATCTTTGATTTTTTGGCTGTCTTTTCTCAGTGGAAATTTAACTGCATCTGCCGCAACAATGGCGGAAATTCAGCAGCGAGGCTATTTAAATATGGCAGTTAAGGATAATCTTCGTCCTTTGGGATTTAGGGATGACAAGGGCAATTTACAAGGGTTAGAGATTGATTTAGCCAAACGTTTGGCCAGTGATTTGTTGGGTAAAGCTGACGCTGTGAAATTGCAACCAGTAGCTAATAGCGATCGCTTACCTGTAGTCTTTAATCAACAAGTTGATTTGGCTATTGCTGGAGTCACAGCCACAGAGTCACGTTCCCGCATTGTTAGCTTCAGTGTTCCTTATTATTATGATGGGGCAGCAATAGTTACAAAAAATACATCTATTCAAGAATTAAAAGATATAGACAAAGGGAAAATAGCCGTTCTCAACAACTCTAGCACTGTTGGATACTTAAAATATTTTGCACCGTCTGCTGAATTGGTCGGCGTAAATTCTTACGCCCAAGGCTGGGAAAAAATAGAAAATAATCAGGTAGATGGTTTTGCAGCGGATATCAGCGTTCTTAGTGGTTGGGTGCAAGCACATCCTGGTTATCGCATATTGACAACTAAATTATCAGCACAACCATTATCTGTAGTTATGCCAAAGGGATTGCAGTATGATCAGTTAAGACGTAACGTGAATGAAGCGATCGCTCGTTATACGGTTACAGGTTGGCTAAAAGAACGGATAGAATATTGGGGATTGTCGTAATTTAGTGAGAAATATACAACCTAATAACTGATAATAGATAGGGTATTTTAATAATTTGTATTTGTAGAAAATGGATAGCAATTTAGTCGTCATTTATCTGTCAATTTTTGTTGGTTTACTTGCATTTGCAGGTGTGAGTGTTTTTCGTCAAGTATTCAAAACCCGCAAACTTGAAAACTCTCTAGGTAAGTTAAAAAACAAATTAACTAAAGAAAAAGGTACGGCTCAAGAATATTATGAATTAGCTAGTATCTATTCAGAAAAAAAAGTATTTAGCCAAGCCATACCCCTATTTCAAAAATCTCTCAAAGCAGCCGAAGAAGAGGGAGAAGAATCTATTGCTCCCATTTACAACGGTTTGGGATATGTTTACTTTGCTCAAGAGCAATATGACTTAGCAATTCGTCAGTACAAAGAAGCGATTAAATTGAACCCAGATTATGTATCAGCCTTAAATAATCTCGGACACGCTTATGAGAAGAAAAAATTGAATGCTCAAGCCTTGGAAATGTATGAAGCAACACTCAAATTATCACCTAATAACCCCGTTGCTAAACGTCGGGCTGAATCTTTACGTCGCTTAGTTTCTATATAAGTAAATTATCTCGTTCCCAGTCTCTGACTGGGAATGCTATCACAGAGGCTCTGCCTCTACTTTTATCAAAGGCAGAGCCTTCTAGAATTCATTCCCATGCAGAGTATGGGAACGAGGAAAGTTAAAATATCCTCTTAATCTTACTGTTTCTCATCTTTAGTTGAGGAATCAATAAATGTACTTTTTCAGAAAAATGTGCAAGATGATTAAGAGGCTAAATCTTTTTTACAGGCTAACTATTAGCATTATTATTTTCATTAATATCTGCTGGGGATTTTCTAACATTGTATTAGCTGAAGAAGCGATAATTCCACACCCTCTCAACCCCTTAACAGAACAAGAAATTAATACAGCAGTTACCATAGTTAAAGAGCAAAAAAATCTCAGTGAAACCGCAATTTTTCCCATAATTTCCTTACAAGAACCCGATAAAAAAGCAGTCTTAAATTTTACACCTGGTAAATCATTTCTCCGCCAGGTTTTTTTGCAAGTTTATGAAATCGAACTGAATAAAACCTTTACTGGAACAGTTAATTTAAATACTAAAAATCTCACTTCCTGGCAAGAAATACCTCACGGACAACCTGCTATTTTAAACCCAGATTATGCCATAGCTAACGAAGTCGTAAAATCAGATTTACGTTGGCAAATAGCTATGCAAAAACGGGGAATTAAAGATTTTAAAAATGTAGAAATAAGTTGTTGGGGAGCAGGAATACTCAATAAAGCAGAAGCAAAATCTGGTAATCGAATTTGTCGAGCATTATCTTATTATCAAGGTAAACATTGGAATTTTTATGCCCGTCCCATAGAAGGCGTTTTAGTTACAGTTAATTTAAATAAAGGTGAAGTTGATAGCTTTGTTGATAATGGGATAGTTCCTCTTTCCCAAGAAAATTGGGATTATGATGTTAATGCTTCTAGTCAAGTAATTGCACCACCAAAAACATTAAATATTAATCAACCAGAAGGAACAAGTTTCCAAATTAAAGGTAATGAAATTACTTGGCAAGGTTGGAAATTTCGTTATTTAATGCACCCCCGCGAAGGTTTAGTTTTGTATCTTGTCAAATATAATGATGGTGAAAAAGATAGATCAATTTTATATCGTGGTAGTCTTTCAGAAATGGCAGTTCCTTACGGTCATCCTCAGCCCAATTGGTCATTTCGTAATGCCTTTGATGTGGGAGAATATAATTTGGGATTATTAGCGAATAAACTAGAATTAGGTAAAGAAATTCCTGAAAATGGAGTTTTATTAAATACAGTGTTTGCTAATCCTGAAGGAGAACCTTTTACCATACCTGCATTAGTGGGAATTTATGAAAGAGATAACGGTATCCTGTGGAAACATTTTAATTACAGAAATCAACAAAAATATATCCGTCGTAATCGTGAATTAGTCATGAAAATGATGGCAACAGTTGATAACTATGATTACAGTATCAATTGGATATTTAGGCAAGACGGTACTTTAGAAGTAGAAAATGAGTTAACGGGGATTGATTTAGTCCAGGGAACAGCCAGCATAAAACAAACTGAAAATAAGTCATTTGGCAGATTATTAGCTAAAAATATCTTTGGTGTAAATCATCAGCATTTTTTCAATTATCGCTTAGATTTAGATATAGATGGACAAGCTAATTCTGTAATGGAAATGAATGTAGAAGCGTTACCAATGGATGATAAAAACCCGTTAGGCAATGCCATAACTGTAGAAGATACTCCACTAAAAACCGAAAAATCTGCTGTGCGTGATATGGATATTCAACACAGTCGAGAATGGATGATTGCTAGTGCAGATAAACAAAATAATTTAGGTGTTTCACCTGCATATATGTTAATGCCAGGAGGAAATACAATTTTGTATGCGGTAGAAGGTGCCAATATTAGGAAAAAAGCAGGTTTTGCAACTCATCATTTCTGGGTGACAAAATATAAACCCAATGAAATGTATGCAGGTGGAGACTATCCCAATCAAACGCAATTGGGGGAGGGTTTACCAAAATATATTGGTGATAATGAATCTGTGAATAATGAAGATCTAGTTGTCTGGTACACAATGGGAATCACTCATATTCCCCGTCCAGAAGATTGGCCTGTAATGCCAACTCACCGCGTTGGTTTTAAATTGATGCCCAGGGGATTTTTTAAGAGGAATCCCGCGATTAATTTGGGTGAGTGAAACAAAAATAATATGTAATTTATTCACCCAAAAAAAAAGAAGCCCAAAATTTATTTCTGGGCTTCTCATGTCCCCTTTTAGGGCGCAAGGGCATTACCGCGAATTAAGCTACCAAGAGTTTTGGCAGTAATTTTTAATTGAGTGAAGGGGTTAGCGGGAACTACAGTTTTATAAAGATAACTATCAAAAGTTAGCTTTTGTACATCCATGTCATCACACATTTCTACAAATGCTTCGCGGGTAGCATCGGAACGATAGAAGACGTTTTGGAGAATGTCTAATACTTTGTAGGTGAGTCCGTATTTCTTATCCCAACGTTTCAGGTATACTTTGAGGTCGGCTTCTGTGGGAATCCGCGCACCGCCGTTAGCTGCTTCTACAATGGCCTCGGCGCACATTCTGCCAGATTTAGCCGCAAAATAAATACCTTCACCAGAAGACTTGGTAACATAACCAGCAGCATCTCCTACCAAGGCTATGCGTCCAACAACGCGACGGGGACGGGGATGTTCCGGGATGGGGTGTGCCTCTATTTTGATGATTTCACCGCCGGCTAGTTTTTCAGAAGCACGGGCGCGAATACCAGCTTGGAATTGTTTGATTCTGGCTTTGTTGATGTGCATTGTGCCAGTACCTACCGCTACGTGATCATATTTGGGGAATACCCAAGCGTAGAAGTCGGTAGAAACATCATCGCCAACGTACATTTCGGCGAGTTCATTGTAATAGGCCATTTTGTCTTGGGGAAGACGAATACGTTCTTGGAAAGCGATCGCATAATTGTAATCCCCAGCACCCATATCCTTAGCAATGCGGGAATTTGCCCCGTCCGCACCAACGATTAAATCCACTTTCAGGGTTTTAGTAACGCCCTGCGCTCCTTCTCCTGTATGGTCAAGGTAGTGGATTGTATAGGGGTCAGACTTGCCGGCAGGAATATCAACTTTATGAACAGTGGCGTTAATTAAATTTGCCCCTAATTTTTCCGCCCGGTCTCGCAAGAAGCCATCCAACACTTCTCTGCGGCACATTCCTATGTATTCATCTTGATTTATTAGATTGATATCAACCTCACGATTAGAGGGAGAAATCATTTTCATTTTGCGGACTTGACGGTCAATAATTTCTGGAGGTAAGTCAAATTCCTTCACCATACAGAGGGGAATAGCACCCCCGCAAGGCTTGGCGTAATCTAGCTTCCGCTCAAATAAATAGGTTTCAATCCCAGCTTTAGCTAGTGTTTCAGCAGCGCATGAACCCGCAGGTCCTGAACCAACAACAGCAACCCGTAGTGTCAAAGGTTTTCTCCCAATTATAAACATTTTCCCAAAGTATCCTATCACGGACTTTTGGCTGAATTCCTTCTATAGCTCTATGTTTTGATAGAAATGCAATATTCCTTAATATTTCGATATAAAAACCCCACATTTCTTATCCTATAAGTAGAGATTAATCAATGGTAATTAACAATACCTTCACTATTTTCTGTTGATGAATTTATTGAGTGTTAAAGGCGTTAATGGTAATTATGGCGGTGAAGCTTACCGCACTGGCGAACTTTGTAAGGTTTGTGGTAATATTATCCAACGCATTAAATTAGGTGGGCGTTCCAGTCATTTTTGTTCTCAATTTCAAAGTTAGTGTTAAATTCATATTTCTGTCTTCAAATCAACTTAAATGACTCGCTTTATCCATGATCAATTTGCCAAACAATATCTAACTGAACTATTAACACCCTATGGTCAAGTAGAAACCAGTAAAGATATCACAGCAGAAGTCAGACAAATTGACGTTGTATTTATTCCTTCACCCCAACCAACACAAAGCCTGGAAGCCCTAGGAATATTGGGACGGATGGTGAGAAATTATGCTATATTTGAACCATTCCGTAATGCTGTCACTAAAAGTGAAATTCGCAGTTGCATGGGTAAATTATTTGACATCCATGGAGACATAGAGCGTCAATCTAATCGCAATAATAACCGTATAAATGAAGCCGAATTACCCCGGCTATGGATTTTTTCTCCTACTGCGTCAGCGGAACTTCTCACAAGTTTTAATACAACTGGAGATGAAGAAAACTGGGGAAAAGGGATTTATTTTTTGGGAGAAGGCTTAAAAACCGTAATTATTGCGATTCACCAACTCCCCAACACACCAGAAACCCTATTTCTGAGAATTTTAGGGAAAGGGAAAGTACAACGACAAGCGATTGAAGAATTAGAAGCACTGGCAAATAATAGTCCCTTCCTTGCGGATGTCATACAATTGGTACATAACCTAATTGCTGTGTTATCTGCACGTCAACGACAAGAACACGATATTGATAAAGATGATCAGGAGTTGATTATGAAATTATCGGAAATGTATCAACAACAATTAGAAGCACTTAAAAAACAAGGACTTCAAGAGGGACTTGAGGAAGGACGACAAGAAGGACGACAAGAGGGACGACAAGAAGGACGACAAGAAGGACGACAAGAAGGACGACAAGAAGGTGTAGAAAGGGAACGACGCGCTATGATTGAAAGTATCATGCAAGTCCGGTTTGGACAGGTTGATTCTCAGCTACAAACAATTATCAACCCTCTAATTGCCATGAATAGGGAAGAATTTACTCCTTTGCTTCTACAATTATCTCGTGAGGAGTTATTAGCTAGATTTGCACAATAATTGAGTGAGGCGAAAATCAGCAACCCCCCGCAGAATTTACAAATAAATCAAAGCGCGAAAATAGAGAATTGGGGGGTTGACAATTGCTTTGGGATTTGTTATCATGAAATTGATAAGGAAGAACTATCTTGAACTAAATATTAATTGTCTGAAACCGCTTACTACCAAGGTAGGCGGTTATGTTTTTTGAGGAAAGAAATTACCTTTGTGTCTGGGTACAAGATAAAATTTTGAGTAAAAGCGTTTATTTTGGAACGAGGGGAATTTATGGCTGTTAAAAAAGGCAATATGGTGCGGGCTATTCGGGAAAAGTTGGAAAATAGTCTAGAAGCTGAAGCTAGTGATTCCCGCTTTCCTAGTTATTTGTTTGAAACTAAGGGGGAAATTGTCGATATTAAGGGTGATTATGCTTTGGTGAAGTTTGGACAAGTGCCAACGCCAAATATTTGGTTAAAGTTAGAACAGTTGGAAGAGTTTGTTTAATTGGTAATTGTGCTTTAGCTTAACCGACAGAAGCCCCACGCCTGACCCTAAGGGCAGCGTGGAACTACCCAACAAGTGGTAGAATCAAGATTCAACCCCAATTCCCTCCCTAATATATATTGCGGTTGGGAATCTAAGGTTGATAAGGTTTATAATGTATAGGTGAAATTTTTCACCAACATACCAGGAACTAAACTTCCTCCTAATTGTCGGCTTTCGTAAGTTCCGACTTCGGGAATAAATTCCTGGAAGTTTGTTAAATCAATGAGATTTTCTGCGCTCCAAAAACGATAGAGACTTTCATCAAAGCGTAGGTTAGCAATGGGGGCAATAATTTCGCCATTTTCTACCCAAAAGCAAGCATAACGAGTCATTCCTGTAATTCTGCCAGATGGGCGATCGCTCCAGTTTAAATAATGTAAATTAGAAACATATAACCCTGTATCTAAACTGGGTAAAATCTTCTCAAATGCCAAATTACCAGGATTAATTTCGGGAGAACGTAAGGTTTCTGAACCATTCGCACCATTAGCGGGTTTATGATATTCTTTTGCTGTGCGAGAATTAACTAAGCTATTAATTAAAATCCCTTTTTCAATTAAAGTTAATTCGGGTGCAGCCATTTCTCCTAAATTATTAAATCTGGGAACTAAACCACTTTGAAAATTTTCTTTTAAAGTGAATTTTGAAGAAAGTTGTTTTTCTTGACGTGATAAAGCAGCTAAAGCACTATTACCTTGTTGAATACTAGCTTCACTGATAGCACCCCAGGAAAGCATACCCAATAAATCAGCCACCGCAGCGGGAGCAAAATAGGTTTTATATTGTCCTTTTGGTAATTCTTTAACTGGACGAGATAGCATTTCTAGCTGCTGTTTCCCATCATTTATTTTAGCTAAATAAGCAGCTTCATTCCATTCACTGCCGGCGAAAGTTCCTTTTACAGCTTGTCCTGATGCCATAAATAAGGAATAATCTAAATTAAAGGAATCAGTCACAAACCAGTGTTTTTGTCCGCTAGAATCACCATAACCTCTGATAACAATTCCTCCAGCATACATCCCCGTAAAATCTAAATTGGTCACTGTTTCGAGAATACTGGGAACTAATATTTCTGGAGTTAGTAATTTACCAGTATTAATTTCTCGACTGCTATGATTTCCTGATGGTAAAACTAAATAAGGATCAATTGGTAATAATGTTAATTCATCACGTAATTCTTGTAAAGCAGTGGATACTAATTCCCAGTCTATTTCCCAATTTCCAGTAAAGGGAAACTGACGAAAACTACTGCGTTGATTGGCCATTAAGGTTAGTTGAATCGAACCATCATGAACATAACCTGTTTGTCTAACTTTGGCAGAATTAAAGCGGGTAAATTGACTACTTTCGCTGCTAAGTCGCACAGTAAAATGTTCATTTTCTGCTTTTTTAATCAGCAGGGTTTCCACAAGTTGATTAAAAGTTTTTTCTAGGGTTGATAATTCTTCTGGTTTCATTTTTTAAATTGTATCTGGATCAATATTTAATTCTCGCAATTTTGCTGCTAAACGTTCTGATCTTCTAGCTTCCCATTCTGCTCTTTGAGATTCTATTTCTGCTCTTTGGGATTCTATTTCTGCTCTTTGCACTTGTATTGCTGTTTTTTTAGTTTCCTCTTCTGCGGTTTCTTCTGGTGTCGGCACTAACTCTCCTGCTGGGGTAAAATACCTTAACAGTCCTTGGTGAATTCCTAAATATAACCCTAACTGTTCACTCCATAAATATCCTTTTTTATTTGGTTCTAAAGGTTGATATTTATTATCTATTAAATGAAAACCTGCAAATTCTAATGTATAAGGATCAAACCAAAAGTAATCTGGTGTGCGGAAAGTATTTTGATAAAGTTCTTTTTTGAATTCTCTATCAGTATTAGCTGTACTGGGTGAAAGAATTTCTAAAATGAAATTAGGATATTTACCATCTTCTTCCCACACTACCCAGCTTTTGCGGGTTTTGCGTTCAGTTTCCAAGACCACAAAAAAATCAGGACCTCGGAAAAATTGTGATTTTTTCTGATTAGGACTATAGTAAATAGTCAAATTTCCCGCAGCATAGAAATTTGTTCTATCTTTCCATAACCATTCTAAACATTTGAAAAGTAAAATTATTTGTCGTAGATGTAGTTCAGTTTCCACGGGAGGTTCATCACTATATAAATCACTAGGAGGAAATATTACATCTGCGGAGATGTCTTGTTGTGATTCTAATTCTTGAGCAATGATCATATTGATATGGCATCAAGTAGTTACTTGTTTATTGTAGCATTAATTCAAGATCAATATATTATCAATTCTTTGTTGGGTTGCGCTATCGCTTAACCCAACCTACTTTAACTTTGCGCCTTTGCTCCTTTGCCTCTTTGCGCGAAACATAATTCATTAACCACCACCAAAAACCTCAACATTTGCAAATTCACAAACTGGTGAACCATGACCTACAGAAATGGCTTGATTTGGTTCTCCTTTACCGCAGAAAGGTGTACCATATATTTGCCAATTAGTATCATTACCAACTTTAATTAAACTATGCCAAAATTCTGGCGTAGTGGCACGATAATTAGGATTACGCAGGGTTTTAGTAAGTTTACCGTTTTCAATTAATTTGGCATATTCACAACCAAATTGAAATTTATAACGTTGATCATCTATTGACCAAGAACGGTTAGATTCCATGTAAATCCCATGTTCTATTCCTGAGATAATTTCCTCAAAGGTGGCGTTTCCTGGTTCTAAATTTAAGTTAGCCATTCTGTCTATGGGGGGACGATTCCAGGAACAAGCACGCGCACAAGCAACACCGGGTAAATCTGCTCTGGCTTGACTTTCTAAACTGCCTAAACCCCGTTGTAAAATGCCTTTTTTAATTACATATTCTTTGGTTGCTGCTGCACCAGTATCATCAAAACTATAACTGGCAAATTCACCTGGTACTGTAGGATCAAAGGTGATATTCATCAGCGGTGAACCATATTCTAATTTACCAAAATCATCTTTGGTGACAAAACTACCTCCAGCATAGTTGCGTTCATCTCCTAAAATGCGGTCAATTTCTAAAGGATGTCCGATACTTTCATGAATTTGTAGCATCATTTGGTCTGGTGCTAAAACTAAATTAGTGCGGGTATTTGGACATTCTTCCGCTGTTAATAATTCTAATGCCTGCTCACCAACTTTTTGAACTTGATGCCATAAATTATCTTGTTTGAACAGTTCCCAACCTCCTTGATAAGAGTTTGCATGAGCGCCGTTATTGCTGCGTTGTTGGACGATTGTGCCATCTTGAGCGATCGCTCCAAAATGATGACTAAGAGATAGAATATTCTGATATATTTCGGAACCATTACTACTCACAAACCAAGTTTCTTTTTGATCTGTGCCGACGGTGGCTGTAGTTTGAATGATTTTATCGTTAATTTTGAGTTGCTGACAAATCCGAATTAGTAAGTTGTTGATTTCTCCAGGACTAAAAGCGTCAAATGGTTCTAAAAATGGTGAGTTATATTCACCAACTACTTGAGGACGGGTATTTTCACTAACTGGATATATCCACCATTTACTGGCTACTAATGCTTGTTTATAGGCGATTTCCGCAGCGTTTTGTAAGCTGGAAATATCTAAGGAGTTGGTGGCTGCATAACCTAAACAACCATCAACTATGACTTCGATCATTGCTCCCATGTTTAATGATTTACCATTGCTTTGGGGTAAACCATCACGCACGGAATGATGGGTTGAAGTTGTTTTTACGGCTCTAATTCCTACCCAGTCAGCGGGGATGTTTAAATGAGAAATTGCGGTTGTTAATTGTTTCCACATGGTGTTAATTAAAAATTGAGAATTATTTTTTTGCACGCAGAGACGCTCCAGCTACAGAGAGGAATTTTAAATTTATTATCTATGCCAGCGTGTAGCTTATTTCGTATCAATTAAATTAAACTAATGGTCATTTTGTTAAAGGTATAATCTCAGGGTGCCAAAATGTTCCATCTTTTGTGTCAGTTAAGACCACTCCCTTTTCTAAAAGTTCATCACGAATGCGATCACTTTCTGCAAAGTTTTTTGCTTTTCTTGCTTCCCATCTTTTTTGAATTAACTCCTCAATTTCTGCATTACTTATACCATCCTGTTTAGGAGTTTCTGTTTCTGGTTTGGCAGTTAAACCTAAAACTTCTGCTAATGTAATTAGGGTTTGCCATTTTTGCAGTAGTTCGTTAGCTGGGGTTTCTGTTTTTCCTTGATGAACAATGATGTTTCTTTCCCGATTTAGTTCTTTGGCTAATTCAAAAATTATTACTAAACCACCAGGAAAATTAAAATCATCATTAACGGCTTTTTGAAATCTCTCAATCTCGGAATTTTGGATTTGGTTAGATTCATCCCACTCTAGTTTTTTACCATGTTGATGTCCAAATAATAAACCTTCTTTGATAGTATGCCAGCCGTTGGTTGCTGCTAATATAGCATCATCGGTAAAATCTATGGGTTTGCGATATTGTGCCATCATCACAAATAAACGCACGGCCATGGGGTCTACACCCCGATCTAATAATTGACGAATGGTGATAAAATTACCCAAGGATTTGGACATTTTTTCCCCATCTACTTTGACCATGCCGTTGTGTAACCAATAATTGGCTAAAGGTTTGCCGGTAACTGCTTCCGATTGGGCAATTTCGTTTTCATGATGGGGGAAAATTAAGTCAGCACCACCAGCATGAATATCTATGGTATCACCCAAGCGATCGCGTACCATCGCCGAGCATTCTATATGCCATCCGGGGCGACCTTTTCCCCAAGGAGACTCCCACGCCGGTTCACCGGGTTTTGCAGCCTTCCACAGGGCAAAATCAAAGGGGTATCGCTTCTTTTGATATTCTGGGTCTTCGACGTTTACCCGTTCACTTGCACCGGCTTGCATATCTTCTAATTTCCGTCCCGAAAGTTTGCCATATTCGGCAAAATTCTGGACTGCATAATACACATCACCATGAGACGGATAAGCAAAACCTTTATGTTCTAAATCATGAATTAATCTTTGAATACCGTTCATTGTATGTGTAGCGCGGGGGTATTCATCAGCTTCTTTAATTCCCAACCGCGACATATCTTCAAAATATGCTTGAATATATTTTTCGGCGACAACTTCCATGGAAGAACCTTCTTCTCTGGCGCGTTTGAGAATTTTATCATCAATATCCGTAAAATTTTGGATATAGCGGACATTATAACCGATAAATTGCAGATAACGACGCACTACATCCCAAACAATACAAGCTCTAGCATGACCCAAATGGCAGTAATCATAAACCGTCACGCCGCAATAATACATCTTAACCTTGCCAGGTTCGACGGTGGTAAATTGTTCTTGACGACGGGTGAGAGTATTGTAAATAGATAGGGTCATAATAGAGGAATAAGGCAATCTGACGATAAACAATGATAACGCAAGTTGATGACAATGGCATAATTGAATATTTTAGGAGCTAATAATTGGCTATAATTATGGTTATTAACACTAACAGATAGAGGTAAAGTATGATTCAAACATTACCGAAAACTAAATCAGTAACTTTTGAGGAATTTGTGCAATGGAAACCAGAGGGAAAGTATTATGAATTACATAATGGAGTAATTATTGAAATGAATCAACCTTTAGGAGATCATGAAGATATTAGTAGTTTTTTGGCTGAGATAGCTACGGCGGAATATCTGCGCTTAAATTTACCCTACCGTATTCCTAAAACGGTTTTAGTAAAACAATCTGAAAATGAATCAGCTTACTCACCAGATGTCTTGATACTAAATCGTTCTAATTTAATCAATGAGCCATTATGGAAAAAACAAGCTACAGTTACTCAAGCAGCATCAATTCCTTTAGTGATTGAAGTTGTTAGTAGCAATTGGCGTGTTGATTATTTGACAAAAGTTAAAGACTATGAAGAAATTGGGATTCCTGAATATTGGATTGTTGATTATTTAGCTTTGGGTGGAACTCCCTATATAGGAAATCCTAAACAACCAACTATTTCTATTTATGATTTAATCAATGGGGAATATCAAGTTAGACAATTTCGAGAAAATGAAACTATAGTATCACCAACTTTTCCAGAATTGACCTTAACTGCTAACCAAATTTTTCAAGCTGGTATGTAAATATGTTACTGTCATCGCGACATGGCAAGCGCATCTTATTTTTAGAATGCTTACTGGACAAAGGTTTTGACGATTGTTAAGTTTTGTAACTAAAAGTTAAAACCCTTGCTGGGCATGGATTACAGAATTTAGGTGCGTTTGCCCTGTCATCGCGAGTGGACAAAATCAAGATAAAATTTAGAATACACCAAAATCCTCCTTTATGACTATGCAAACAACAGTTAATTCCGAATCTCACGCAATGGAATCTGCTAAACAAGGTTTACCAGTAACAATTATTACGGGTTTCCTTGGTAGTGGTAAGACGACTTTACTCAATCATATTCTCACAAATCAGCAAGGTGTGAAAACTGCTGTGTTAGTGAATGAATTTGGCGAAATTGGTATTGATAATGAATTGGTTGTTTCCACTGATGAAAACATGGTGGAATTAAGCAACGGTTGTATTTGTTGCACCATTAATAATGACTTAGTTGATGCTATTTACAAGGTTTTAGAAAGGGAAGAAAAGCTAGATTATCTAGTTGTAGAAACAACTGGTTTAGCAGACCCTTTACCTGTAGCTATGACATTTCTGGGTTCAGAATTGCGAGATTTAACTCGGTTAGATTCTATTATTACTGTAGTTGATGCGGCAAATTATAGCTTAGATTTATTCAATTCTGAAGCGGCTTTGAGTCAAATTACTTATGGTGATGTCATTATTCTCAATAAAACTGATTTAGTTGATGAAACCACTTTGCAGGAATTGGAGAAAAAAATCAACAATATTAAGGAAGGTTCCAGAATTATTCGCACGACAAAATCCCAAGTTCCCCTTCCCTTAATTCTTAGTGTTGGTTTGTTTGAATCTGATAAATATTTTGATGACCACGCAGAAGAACATCATGATCATGGTCATCATGATCATGATGATTGTGGACATGAACATCACGATGATCATGATCATTCTACCTGTGGCCATGACCACCATGATCATGAACATCATCATCATTCTGACCACTTAGAAAATGATGGTTTTATCTCTATTTCTTTCCAAAGTGAGAAACCTTTTTCGATTAGAAAGTTTCAACATTTCTTAGATAACCAATTACCCACAAATGTCTTCCGTGCTAAGGGAATTATGTGGTTTGATGAAAGTCCCCAACGTCATATTTTCCATCTTTGCGGTAAACGCTTCACTATTGATGATGATCAATGGAAAGGTGAAAAGAAAAATCAGTTAGTGTTAATTGGTCAAAATCTGGATACCGAGACCTTACTTCAGCAGTTAGAAAACTGTATTTGTCTTCCTTCTATTAGTAAAGGTAAAGGATTTGGGAAGTAGTAATTGAATAATATCCAGAACCCCGACTTCTTCAAAAAGTTGGGGTTCTTGTTTTTTGTCAATTTTATTGGTAATCCTAAACAACCGACAATCTCTGTTTGTAATTTAATTGATGAAGAATATCAAATTAGCAAGTTTCGAGATCATGAACGGATTATTTCCCAAACTTTTCCTGAATTAGATCTTACTGTAAATCAGATTTTTAAAGCTTATATATAATAAAATCATAATTTATTAATCCCACATTCCGCACCCCAAACTGTCACAGATCAAAAAAGCCCTTAAAGTAGTACATAATAACTAAAGTCAATTCAAAAATTAAGATGCTTAATGATAATAAATAGCATTAAAAGCGAAATGGTGTGAGAAAGTGAAACTTGGTAACAAAAGAAAAAAATGAATTGATAACCAAATAAGAAATAATTGATAACAACAGAAGTATGAGAGGAAACTGTTGTGAAATTAAAACCTCAAGAAATGGAAATTCAGAACATAGACCATCTAGGGATAGTAGCAGGAATCATAGATTCAATCGGAATAGTAGAAATAATAAATGAATTAATAGGAGTCGAAAAAGACGAAAAAGTAAATGCAGGTCAAGTGGTAAAAGCCATGATAATAAACGGGTTAGGATTTGTCTCCAAACCGTTATATATGTTTCCCAAATATTTTGAAACAATAGCCTGTGAGCATTTAATAGGAGCAGGAGTAAAACCAGAATATCTCAACGACGATAAATTGGGGAGAGTCATGGATAAACTGTTTATAAAAGGCTTAGATACAATCTTTTTTATCATAGCCTTAAAAGCTGCTCAAAAATTTGGAGTATCACTATCAACATCACATCTAGACTCATCATCAATGCACGTGCATGGGCAGTATAACACTAGCTTACCATTCGTAATATTTGAGAGTCAAAAAGTAGGAAATAACCAAGAATTAGAAGAATTAGCAGTAAAATCACCAAAAGAAATAACCATCACCTACGGTTATTCTCGTGACCATCGTCCAGACTTAAAACAGTTTATCATAGAAATGATATGTTCAGGAGATGGAGACATACCAATATTTTTAAAACTAGCATCGGGAAACCAAGCTGACTCATCATGTTTTGGTAAAATAGCAGTAGAATATCAAAAACAATTAGAAGTTAATAGTCTCATGGTTGCTGACGCTGCTTTATATACAGAATCAAACCTGAAAATGATGTCAGAATTACGTTGGTTATGTCGAGTACCATTAAGCATAAAAGCAGCAAAATCATTAATATCAACATTAGCAGAATCAGAATTTATTGATAGTACAATACCAGGATATAAATTAGCATCAAAAATCCAAAATTATGCAGGGATAGAACAAAGATGGTTAGTAGTGCAAAGTCAAGAAAGAAAAGAATCAGACCTGCATAAGCTCACACAAAAAATTACCAAAGCAGAATCAAAAGCTGTGCAAGATTTGAAAAAGTTATCACAAGAGAGATTTGCATGTGTTGCAGATGCTATCAAGGCATTATCAAAATTATCAAAACAATTCAAATATCATCAAATTCACGAAAGTACGGTGACTCAAGTAAAATCTAATAAAAAAGATACTTCAGGAGAAATATCCTATCAAATATCAGCTACAGTCTCCCAGGATGAAAGTAAAATTAATACAGAATTGCTGAGTGCGGGACGTTTTATTATTGCGACAAATGTTTTAGATTCAAAGGAACTAAGCAATGATTCTATGCTCAGGGAATATAAAGCTCAACAATCATGTGAAAGAGGGTTTGGTTTTCTCAAAGACCCATTATTTTTTGCCGACAGTATTTTCCTCAAAAGTCCTGAGAGAATAGAGTCTTTGGGAATGATTATGGGTTTATGTCTACTGGTTTATACTTTGGCTCAACGTCATATTAGAAATGCTCTTTTGGAGTCTAAATCAACAATTAAAAATCAATTAGGCAAAGCAACTAATCGTCCTACTTTACGCTGGATTTTTCAATGCTTTCAGTGTATTCATTTGGTTACACTCAATCAGGAGAAACATATTTCTAATTGGAATAAGGACAGAGATTTTATCTTGAGTCTTTTACCAGATGATTGTTTACGTTACTATCAATTAGTCAGCTAATTATCATCTCTATCAATTTAATTTCTATGAGTAAAGATGAGCTAATCTCTTTGATTTATAGCTCCATTTTACTATGTCTATAATTTCGTTTTTTACTTTAATTGATTAGTCTAACTTATAATTATTTCTTGAATATCTCCTTTCGCTTATTCATTGACCTCTCCAGGTGGTGTGCATTCTTATTGCTTCTTATTGAGAATAGATTTTGATGACATTTTTGGTGATTTACTGTTTCTCAAATGCCTTTTTTCACTTTATCTGTTTGTTTTGATGCTCCCTTTGATTTTCATCTCCGTAATTTCCCTCTGTAACATTTTGGGGTGCGGAATGTGGGATTAATAAATTTTTCCATGACATACTCCCTGAGAACAGATTGCAAACTGTACATACCCGCTTCTCTCTCTATTAAAGATCGTGAATATAGCCTCTCTATTGCTTGTAAAAGTTGGGATATAGAAACATTAGGTAATATATTTTGATTTTGCGCCAAATCCGTCAGGTTTATTAATCGCTGGTCAGTGGCCAGACAGTACATAATTTGCCATTCTAGAACCGAGAGGGGATTTAACTGCTGTTCTAGTAAGCTGTTTATATAATTACTGACTAATAATGTATTTTGTTTGAGGAATTTTTCAATATTACCATCAAATAAGTCAATGATAGTATTAACAACAATTTTAACTTTCAGAGGATTATTACTATACAGATGACATAATTCATACTTTTGTTCATCTGTCCCTAATAGTTGTTTTGATTGTATCAGGGAAAAGGCTATTGTTGATGAACCATGCAACCTCAAGCAATGCACTGATAATGACCACTTCTCTAGTAAGGTGAATTGAACAGGTTTAACTCTACTAGTGAAAATCAAACAGCTTTGATGGTTGGTTTCGGCAATTATGCAGAGTAAATGATTATATTCAGTATTACCCACGTCTAAAACTGTGTTTAAATTATCCAAGATAATCAGACAACGATAGGTACGCAGATAATGGATAACTCGATTGATATTTGGTTTGCTTTCTTTTTGATGGGAGACAAAAGATAGCAAGTCAGTTATCATATTATCAAAACATGGAACTGTCGGCACTGAACGCCAAAAAACGTAATCAAATTGATCATGAATTTGTTTTGTGAGTTGAGTCGCTAAGGTTGTTTTCCCAACTCCACCCATACCGAACAATCCTACTAAGCGACAGCTATCTTGTAAAATCCATGATTCTAGCTGTGTCAGTTCTTGGCTGCGGCCATAAAATGCTGAAATATCAATCGCTGTTCCCCAGTCTTGATTTGATATCTTTGTTTGTTTTTTACGTATTTTTGCGTATGAACATAGAGGAGTAGATATTACTTCTGTATTTGAAATACTGATTTCTTGCCAATCTAGACTTAATCTCCGACATAGTTCTTCAAAGGTTGCATAATCAACGGGTTTACCATTCAGGAAGTTGCTAACTGTAGTTAAGCATAATCCTGCATCATCAGCTAAAGCTCTTTGAGTCCGATAGCCTGATTGTATAATTTTTGACTTAATCTCATTAATATAGTTATGATGAATTCTCAGTGACCTGGGCATAAGTAATTTCAAAATATGAAGATTGGAAATCTAAAAAATCAAGTCTTTATTCGGTATTTTACTAAATTTGCAGAAATTATGGCTTTAATTTTTTCAAAATTAATTAGTCATTACAATCTATCTTTAGATAGATGACAAAGGTTTTAACTTAGTAATTTTTTTATTTTATACAATAATCAAGTATGCGTAATTTAAAACCTTTGTAGGAATGTTCCATCTGTAGGGGACAGAGAAGAGGATGGCAAATTGGCAAGCTTTACCTAAAATAATTGATTAGCTTATGCAAACATCTTGGGTTTGCGCTATGTGTGTATTTCTCAAAACAGTCATAAAAATTATCTAAGTCAGTCATAACTTAGTATTTTCCGGTACAGAACCCGGTCATTTGTGGAGTAGATTAAAAAAATAAGGAATCTAAAAATATACAGGGTTCAATAGTTATGGCAGAATCTACCAAATCCGTTGTTTTCGTTGATCCCAACGTTGCAGATTATAGAAATATAGTTGATAGCGTTAAACCTGGTACACTGTTGTTTCTTCTCAGTGCCAACCAAGACGGTATTCAGCAAATTACTCAGAATTTATCAGGACTGACAAACATTGATAGCCTTCAGATTATTTCTCAAGGGTCAGAAGGCAGTTTGTCACTTGGTTCAACTGTCCTCAACTCCGCAAACCTCAGCAGTTACACATCACAATTGCAGCAGTGGGGTCAATCTCTCACCGCCACAGCAGACATTCTGTTGTATGGTTCCAATGTTGCTCAGGGTTCAGCCGGTAAAACTTTTGTCCAGCAAATTAGTCAGTTGACCGGGGCAGATGTAGCTGCATCTGATGACTTGACTGGGAATACGGCATCAGGTGGAGACTGGGTATTAGAATACACTACTGGATTGATTGAGGCATCTCCAGCGCTAGAAATTCCATCCATCACCTCGAACGGAAATAGTCAAGATACCGTAGGAAAATATCGAACTCCGCAACCAGCCTATGCCTCTGATAAACTGATTGTCAAATTGAAGCGACAAGCCGATATCACTCAAGCCAATGAGATTAAAAGCACCCTGGGAGTAGTTAGCACAAAAACTATTGATCTCACAGGCGCTCAAATATGGCAATTATCTCCAAGAACCTCCGTAGAGGCTGCCCTAGCTACATACAGAAATAGTTCTTTATTCGAGTATATCGAGCCAGATTATACTATCACCACAGCAGCCACCATCCCCAATGACCCTAGCTTTGGACAACTATGGGGACTAAATAACACAGGTCAAAGTGGAGGAACTCCAGACGCAGACATTGACGCTCCCGAAGCCTGGGATATCCAAACAGGCAATCCCAACCTCGTCATAGGAGTGATTGATACAGGAGTTGATTATAACCACCCTGATCTAGTAGGCAATATTTGGACTAATCCAGGAGAAATCGCCGGAGATGGCATAGATAACGATAATAACGGATATATAGACGATGTTCGCGGCTGGGACTTTGCCTATAATGACAACAACCCCATGGATGTGCAAGGACATGGGACCCACGTTTCCGGAACTATTGCTGGTAAAGGTAATAACGGCGTTGGTGTAACCGGGGTGGCCTGGAATGCTAAAATCATGCCCCTGAAGTTTTTGAACGATAGTGGTTCGGGTTCTACTTCCGGTGCCATTTCGGCCATTGCCTATGCCACAGCCAAGGGTGTGAAACTGACCAACAACTCCTGGGGAGGTGGAGGCTATAGCCAAGCGTTGTCTGATGTCATTAATGCCGCTGGACAACAGGGGGCTTTATTTATTGCAGCAGCGGGTAATAGTTCACAAAACACTGACATAAACCCTGCCTATCCCGCCAGCTATAACCTAGCCAATATTATCTCTGTTGCTTCCACCACACGCACTGATAGCCTGTCCTCTTTCTCCAACTATGGATTGACCAGCGTGGATTTAGGCGCACCAGGTTCGGATATTTATAGCACCACGCCTAATAACACTTATTCCACTTATTCTGGCACCTCAATGGCCAGTCCCCACGTTACTGGGGCGGCGGCCTTACTCTGGTCTCAAAATCCGACTTGGACGGCACAGCAGGTTAAGAATACCTTGATGCAAACCGGTGACTCAATTTCCGCCTTAGCAGGGAAAACGGTGTCCGGTAAACGGCTGAATGTCTATAATGCCTTAGTATCATCTAGTGTTCCTTCTGTAACTGTTGATGTCAGTCCTACTACTGTCCAAGAAGACGGTGCGACTGACTTGGTTTATACCTTTACTCGCACCAATTTAAACCTAAGTTCTCCCCTGACCGTTAACTTCGGGGCGAGTGGAATAGCAAACGCCGCCCCGGTGGGAAGCGACCCAGCAGATTATAGTGTTATCACCAATAGCAGTGTTACCTTTAATCCGACGACGAAACTGGGAACTGTCACCTTTGCTGCTAATGCCACAACTGCAACGGTTGTGGTTGATCCGATTGCTGATACCGTACAGGAAAATAACGAATCAGTTATTTTAACTGTCAATTCTGGGACAGGCTACATTGGTGGTTCTCCTAATACAGCAACGGGAACTATTATTTCTGAGGAAGGATTTACTACTTACTTCTCGGATGATTTTGCTAATAACACGAAGGGTTGGACTCTGGGGACAGAATGGCAAATCGGTTCTGCCACAACTTCTACGGGTCAGGTTTATGGCAACCCTGATCCTGGAACGGACAATACTCCCACAGCCGATAATGGTGTAGCCGGAGTAGTGATTGGTGGAAATGCTTCTACTTCACTACATAGCTATTACTACCTAACCAGTCCTGTAATTAACACCAGCACCGCTAATAAGCTGTTCTTTGAATATGCTCGTTGGCTCAATAGTGACTACACTCCCTATATGCAGAACACAGTTGATATCTTCAACGGTTCTAGCTGGCTCAATCTCTGGAGTTCAGGAGGAGCGCCAGGAGTCCAAGATAATTCTTGGACCCCTCAACAATTTGATATTAGTGCCTACAAGAGTGCCTCCACTCAAATTCGTTTCGGGTTCAATGTTGGTAGCGCTGGTGTATATACAGTAAGTTCTTGGAACGTTGATGATGTCAAAATCTATGGTGATGGTGGAAGTACCTTACCTGTAATCACCGTTGCTGCCACAGATGCAAGTGCTGCTGAAACCCTACTAGGAACAACACCAAATCCCGGAGAATACACCTTAACCCGCACAGGTTCTACCACCAGTAGCTTAACAGTTAACGTCGGACTGACCGGAACAGCCACCAATGGTACAGATTACACAACCATTCCTACTACTGTTAGCTTTGCAGCAGGTTCTAGCACAGCCTTAGTCAACCTGAACGTCACTGATGACACCATCGTAGAAGGACCAGAAACTGCCATCCTCACCGTCACATCGGGAACAGGCTACACCGTCGGTACATCAGCTAGTGCCACAGTCAATATTGCTGATAATGATCTTCCACAAATCACAGTAGTAGCAACAGATGCAAGTGCTGCCGAAACCCTACTAGGAACTACTCCAAATCCCGGACAATACACATTAACCCGGACAGGTCCTACCACCAGTAGCTTAACAGTTAACGTCGGACTGACCGGAACAGCCACCAATGGTACAGATTACACAACCATTCCTACTACTGTTAGCTTTGCCGCAGGTTCTAGCACAGCAGTAGTCAACTTGAACGTCACTGATGACACCTTGGTAGAAGGACCAGAAACTGCCATCCTCACTGTCACATCGGGAACAGGCTACACCGTCGGTACATCAGCTAGTGCCACAGTCAATATTGCTGATAATGATCTTCCACAAGTCTCAGTAGTAGCCACAGATGCAAATGCTGCCGAAACCCTACTAGGAACAACACCAAATCCTGGACAATACGCCTTAACCCGCACAGGTCCTACCACCAGTAGCTTAACAGTTAACGTCGGACTGACCGGAACAGCCACCAATGGTACAGATTACACAACCATTCCTACTACTGTTAGCTTTGCAGCAGGTTCTAGCACAGCCTTAGTCAACTTGAACGTCACTGATGACACCTTGGTAGAAGGACCAGAAACTGCCATCCTCACCGTCACATCGGGAACAGGCTACACCGTCGGTACATTAGCTAGTGCCACCGTCAATATTGCTAATAATGATTTCCCCAGTATTAACCTCAGTGCCAATCAAACCATTGTTGAAGGTTTCACCAGTCCGCAAACCGTTGGTTATACCGCTACTCTTTCCAGCGCCAGCCCTCAAACCATTACCGTCCAATATGCCACTACTAACGGTACGGCTACAGCAGGCTCAGACTATACCAGCACCAACGGAACTCTAACCTTTAACCCTGGTGTTACTAGTCAGGTCATCAATATTCCCATTCTCAATGATTCCCTGAACGAAGCAAATGAGACTTTTACCCTCTCCCTTTCCTCTCCCACCAATGCTAATTTGGGTATAAGCAAGACTGTAACAACCATAACCGATACCCTCACAGCCTCTGTTACCACAACCTTGCCAGACAACGTAGAAAACCTCACTCTCACAGGAACAGCCGCAATTAACGGTACAGGTAATGCTGGCAATAACGTTCTCACTGGTAATAGTGCCAATAACACTCTTGCAGGTCTAAATGGAAACGATACCTATGTCTTTGTTGCTAACAGTGGCTTGGGAACAGATACCATTATCGAAACAACAACCGGGGGTATTGATACTATTGACTTTAGTGGTACTACTGGTGCTGTGAACCTTAATTTGGGTGTCACCACATCGCAAACAGTTAATAGAAACCTTAAACTCATTCTCTCTGCCAACAATGTGATTGAAAACGCTATAGGTGGCACAGGTAATAACCGTCTTACAGGTAATGCCCTGAATAATACGTTAAATGGCGGTGGTGGCAATGACCAACTGCAAGGACTAGGAGGAGATGACATTTTGTGGGGAGGACTCGGTGATGATATTCTCACCGGAGGATCAGGTAATGATACATATCTGTTCCAAGGCAATGGTGTTTTTACCACTGCATTAGGTGTTGATTACATCACTCAGTTTGATATAGGACAAGACAAAATCGCACTGAGTAAAGCTACTTTCAATGCTGTAATCAATGGGGTGGGTCAGGCTTTAACTGACTTTGCAGTTGTTGGTGATGATGACTTAGTCAACCCCAGTAATGCTCGTATTGTCTTTAGCCAAAGCAGTGGTAGTCTGTTTTATAACCAAGACGGAAATCTTTTGGGTGCAACATCAGTATTTGAGTTTGCCCGTTTAGGTAATCCTGATATCACCCTCAGTGTTAGTGATTTCAGCTTGCTTGTTTAGGAGACAACGACCGAAATTAAATATGCGCTATCTAGAACATTTGTAGAGACTTGTAGAGACGTTACATAAAACGTCTCTACATCAAAAAATAATTCCGTTGATTTTTCTATCTAAGGAATATGAACTTGTTGACACTCCCCGGTCTAAAGACGCGGGGATTCTACATTCACAGACTCGCCGTTAGACGACAGGTTTGCACCCTTACGGGTTCGGCAGTCGCTCATGGGGGAAACCCCCAAGACCGCGCTGCCTCACCAATCGCCCAAGAGGGCAAATCTCCTGTAGCGTAGCTGACCGTATCCCTACCGTAGTTAATCCTAATTTTAGGATATTGATACTGGCATTAATATCTCTATCTTCCACGAATCCACAATAATGACAATTATGGGTTCTGGTTGACAGGGATTTTTTCACTTCTTGACCACAATTAGCACAATTTTGAGAAGTATTACGGGGAGGGACGGCAACCGTTATCTTCCCATATTTATGCCCAAAATATTCTAACCATTGCCGAAAAGTTGCCCAGCCAGCATCAGAAATTGATTTAGCTAAATGTCGGTTTCTTACCATGCCTTTAATATTTAAGTCTTCATAAGCTACCAAATCGTTAGATTGGATCACGGAATATGCTAATCTCTTGCAATATTCTTTTCGCTGCCTACTTACTCTTAAATGTTTACGGGCATACCTATTTTTAGCTTTTAAATAGTTCTTGGATTGTGGTTGTTTAGCTTTTTTCTTATCTCTGTCAAACTTCTTGGATTTCTGACGATTAGCCCGACTTAACTGCTTCTCTGATTTTCTATAGAATTGTGGGGCAGGTTCTACATTACCTTTTGAATCGGCAATAAAGTATTTCAAGCCCACATCTAAGCCAACTATTTGATTCGTTGGTTGAGATTCAATTCTAATTTTGACATCAATTGCAAATTGAGCATAATATCCATCAGCCCGACGGACTAAACGAACTCGCTTAATTTGCTTGATGTCATAGAAATTAAGATCATAAGTACCTTTTAATTTCAGAGTACCTATACCTTTTTTATCAGAGAAAGTAATTGCTTTTCTGGTTTCGGATAACTTCCAGCCGGTAACTTTGTACTCAACTGAACGGCAATTCTTTTTGAATTTCGGAAATCCCTTTTTACCCTTAACTTTCTTTTTACAATTATCGTAAAATCGAGCTATTGCACTCCAAGAACGCTCCGCAGCAGATTGTCTTGCCATTGAATTAAGTTCATCCGCAAAAGGAAATTCAGATGCCAAAATCGCGCAATATTTATTGAGATCATATTTCGTCGCACCTTTGTTATCCATCCAATATCTTAAACATTTATTTTGGATGAACTGAGATGCACGAATAGCCTCATCTATTGCGCGATATTGCCTATCTTTTCCTTTGACTTTGAACTCGTAAATTATCATGGTTTCGACCTAAACACCACAAAATTATGCTAACTCATATATTATAATTTTGTCAACGAGAAAAACTTTCTGTGGAGGAAGACAGCCTCTACCTGGCTTTCATCCCTTGCCTAAAGGACAGTTGAGTTTTTCCGCAGTTCGACAAGTGTTACAGTGAGCTTGCCGAACTGCTCACTGACCACCACGCTCCAAAACTCAACTTCAAGGGTTTTCAGCCTAGTCTCTTATAATCTCACAGAATAGCGCGATCGCCTCACCCTTAATATCAACCCAAAACCGCTAAAATAGTACCAAATCAGAAAAATGGCAAAATCTGGATATGACCACAGCTACACCTGTAAAAACAGAATACGAAGCGATTATTGGCTTAGAAACCCATTGTCAACTCAGTACCAACACCAAAATTTTCTCCAACAGTTCCACAGCTTTTGGTGCTGACCCCAATACTAACATTGACCCAATATGTATGGGTTTACCAGGAGTTTTACCCGTACTCAACGCCAAAGTTCTCGAATACGCCGTGAAAACTGGTTTGGCGCTAAATTGTCAAATCGCTCGGTATAGTAAATTTGACCGCAAACAATATTTTTATCCTGATTTACCCAAAAATTACCAAATTTCTCAATATGATTTACCCATAGCCGAACATGGTTGGATAGAAATTGAATTGGTAGATGATGAGGGAAATCCCAGCCGTAAACGCATTGGTATTACTCGCTTACACATGGAAGAGGACGCGGGGAAACTCGTCCACGCAGGTAGTGATAGGCTTTCCGGTTCTACCTATTCTCTCGTAGATTATAACCGAGCTGGTATTCCCTTGGTGGAAATTGTTTCTGAACCTGATTTGCGAACCGGACAAGAAGCGGCTGAATATGCCCAAGAACTGCGGCGGATTGTGCGGTATCTTGGTGTCAGTGATGGAAATATGCAAGAAGGATCTCTGCGTTGTGATGTGAATATTTCTGTCCGTCCGGTGGGACGAGAGCAATTTGGCACTAAGGTAGAAATCAAGAATATGAACTCCTTCAGTGCGATTCAAAAAGCGATTGATTATGAAATTGAACGCCAAATCGCAGCCATTGAATCAGGAGAAAAGATTGTTCAAGAAACCCGACTGTGGGAAGAAGGTTCACAACGCACCAGCAGTATGCGGATTAAAGAAGGTTCTAGTGATTATCGTTACTTCCCA
The DNA here is from genome assembly GCF_012516395.1 of Dolichospermum flos-aquae CCAP 1403/13F. Taxonomy (GTDB): domain Bacteria; phylum Cyanobacteriota; class Cyanobacteriia; order Cyanobacteriales; family Nostocaceae; genus Dolichospermum; species Dolichospermum lemmermannii. Next base: position 4,917,075 of record NZ_CP051206.1, on the reverse strand, counting down.
GAACCAGATTTAGCCCCCATTGAAGTCACCCAAACAGAATTAGATTCATGGTTAAGTGAATTACCCGAATTACCAGCCCGCAAACGCCATCATTATGAAAATGACTTGGGACTTTCGGCTTATGATGCGCGGGTCTTAACTGAGGATAAACCAGTTGCAGACTATTTTGAAAGTGCAATATCTAAAGGTGCAAATCCCAAATCTGCGGCTAATTGGATTACTCAAGATATCGCTGGGTACTTAAATAAACAAAAACTCACCATCTCTGAAATTAAACTGACTGCTGTTAATCTAGCAGACGTGATTACTCGCATTGAAAATGGTAAAATCAGCAACGCTCAAGCTAAGGAAAAACTCACAGACTTATTAAATGGAGTTTCTCCAGAAACAGCTTTTGCTGGTCAAGAACTCATTTCAGATCGTACCATTCTCGAACCGATTATTGATGAAATCATGGCTGCTAACGCCCAACAAGTCGAAAAATACCGCAAAGGTAACACCAACCTCAAAGGCTTTTTCGTCGGACAAGTCCTGAAAAAAACCGATAAACGTGCAGAACCCAAACTCACCAATCAATTGTTAGAAGAGAAACTCAATGCCCCAATGTAGGGTGATACCCCTCACCCTGAAAATGGTATAGTGTGATAATAAGACGCAACTTGATTATCGAGAGAGCTAGTTTTTATTGGCTCTCTTTCTTTTTAAAGGGAACAGGGAACAGGGAACAACGGACAACGGACAACTGACAAAAATAAAAAATAGGGGGTTTGACCCCTTGGTGCTAGAATTATATAATGTGCTAAGTAGATGCACCCTGATGATTTTAGAGAGCTATCCAAGTAGCTCTCTTTATTTGCCCTAACTTGGCGACGACAAATGGTAGCAAAGAAAAAATGGAACTATCTGGAAATATCAATAAATGATAGTTTATGGACTGAGATAGAAAGTATTGCTGCTAATGTTGGCAATAAAAGAATTGCAGAAATGACAAAAGATTTATGTTTAATAGAAGCAGCACTAGCAACAGATAAAATTGTTATATCATTGGATGATAATACTGCGAGAAAATTTTTTAGTGAAGCATCTGTAAAAATAGATGAACTCAAGGATATTGTATGGGTAAATCCAGATAAAGTAGATGAAGAACAACCAATTGAATGGTTGAGAAATGGAGCATTAAAAATAAGCTCAGTAATATTTTTAAGAAACTTTGTAGCTGGATGTTGCTGATATCCTTCTGGATTTTTTCTTTAAGTTCCTCAACCTGAATAATCAATTTGTTATATTTTTCACCGAAGGCAGGATGAATTTTTAATGTCCACCCATTAACATTCATACAAATATGAAATCCTCTGGGAACTCTTCATCAAGATCAACTTCCATCCCTTCCGTAAGCAATGAAGCACGACGATACATATCTTCTGTAAGTGGTTCAATAGTGCTAGGATTTTTCTTAATATCTCTAGCAAGGAAATCTAAAAATGCCTTTACAAAATAGTGCTTTTCCATATTTGGGGACAATATTCTATTCATTCCTAATGTTTCTCCCTTTTTGTGATAAACAACCATGTACTTACTGGAAAGTTTTACCGCAGTACGAGAAGAGTTTGCATTATTGTGAAGCTTTACTTTCATTACTTGAAATGATTTATATATCCATTCTCAATAGTACCAGATTTCTCTAAAAAAATCACTTATAAAAGTGTAGGTTGGGTTAACGCACAGAAACCCAACATCAACCAATAATAATAAATGTGTTGGGTTGCTAAAAATTTTATTTTGGTGCTTTACGCCAACCATTGGCCAACGCTTCTGACTCTTTACAAAACCATTTCTCTCCCTTGGTTGGATCAATTACTGTTGATTCATAATCTTCAGCGCCAGGAACGTGATAAAATTTACTACCAGTGTTTATAGAAATATTACCTTTGATTTTACATCCTGGTTTAGTGAACGATGTGATTGGAGTTGGAGAACGGCTACCTTTAAATTCCGTTGCAAAAATAACACAACCAACAGCAACAGTAATCCCGATAAGTTTTTTCATAAGACTACCTTTTTTTACCTTTTGGTATTTTCTGACAGGTAGAGATGGAACTCCATCAATTGATGCTTTAGTGGCGCGAAGTTTTCCATCTGAGGCTGTTGTTAATTCGTACAGGATTGTATCACCTACTTTTGGACGACGACTTGCCACCTTTATTTCACTGATGTGAAGGAAAATTTCTTTACCTCCATCACTAGGTTGTATAAATCCAAAACCCCTGTTATCTTTCCATTGTGTAATCACACCTTTACGCATAACAGCTTCCAATAAAAACTTTTAACTAAGTTATTTTAAGTCTGTAAGTTGGGTTGACGCAAGGAAACCCAACATCAACCAATAATAATACATAAGTTGGGTTGCATTTCATTTAACCCAACCTACAAAAACTAACCCAAAACGAAATTCACCAACTTACCAGGAACAACAATCACCTTCTTAACTTCCTTTCCTTCCAAATAACGTTGTCCAGCTTCCGACTCACGCGCATATTTTTCCAACTCAGCCTTATCAGATTGCGAAGGAACTTGAATAGCGCCGCGAGTTTTACCCATAATTTGAATTACCAAAGTAATTTCATCAGCTATCAAAGCCGCAGGATCAAAACTTGGCCAAGTTTGGGTATGCACAGAACTTTTATTCCCCAACAATTGCCATAATTCATCACCAATATGGGGGGCAAAAGGCGCTAACATAATCACCAAAGTTTGCATCCCTTCCGCGTAAATTGGCGAATTATGACAATCAGCATCAGTCAAGGCATTGCTTAACTTCATCAATTCCGAAATTGCCGTATTGAATTGATATTCATCTACCACATCTTCCGTAATTGCTTGAATAGCAATATGAATTGCGCGACGCAAATCTTTTTCGGCTTTATTTAACTTATCAATTTCCGCTTTTTGCTTACAAACTCCCGCAGCAGCATAATCTGTCACCAACCGCCAAACGCGATTTAAAAAGCGGAATTGCCCCTCAACATCAGCCTCATCCCATTCTAAATCTTTTTCAGGAGGTGCTTTAAATAAAATGAACATTCTCGCCGTATCAATGCCATATTTATTAATCACATCTTCCGGGGCAACACCATTGCCTTTTGATTTAGACATGGTAGCATAGAGACGTTGTAAAGGTTCTCCAGTTTGTGGATCTAGAGGATTATTAGCATCAACTAAATTTGAAGGAATCCATTTATCCTTACCACCTTTATTCGGGTTCATGTAAGTTAAACCCTGTACCATTCCCTGAGTTAACAACTTTTGAAATGGTTCATCAAAATTAAATAAACCTCTATCTCTCAATACTTTAGTGAAGAAACGCGAATACAATAAATGTAAAATTGCGTGTTCAATTCCTCCTACATATTGATCTACAGGCATCCAATCATTTACTTTACCAGAATCAAAAATCTTTTCCTCATTCTTCGCGTCAGGATAACGTAAGAAATACCAAGAAGAATCAATAAAAGTATCCATTGTATCGGTTTCCCGTTTCGCAGGAGTACCGCAAGTTGGACAAGGCACATTTACCCAACTTTCTAGTTGTGCTAAAGGTGAACCACCACGACCACTTAATTCAATATCTTCTGGTAATTGGACAGGTAAATCTTTGTCAGGTACAGGCACAATTCCACATTCAGGACAGTGAATAACAGGGATAGGTGCGCCCCAATAACGTTGTCGAGAAATTAACCAATCTCTGAGGCGATATTGTATTCTTAATTTACCAAAGTTTTGTTTTTCGGCAAATTCGATAATGGCTTTTTTCGCATCTACAGAATTCATGCCATTGAAGTCACCAGAATTAACTAAAATTCCCGCTTCTGTATATGCTGATTTTAAAGTTTCTTCTGCACCAACTTCGGGAACAATTACCACTTTAATAGCTAAATCTTGTTCTTTAGCAAATTTAAAATCTCGGACATCATGTGCCGGTACACCCATTACCGCACCTGTACCATATTCATAGAGAACATAATCTGCAATCCATACGGGTACTTCTTCCCCAGTGAAGGGATTCACGACTTTTCCCCCCGTAGGAATACCGCGTTTTGGTTTGTCTTCCGCAGTCCGTTCTAACTCGCTTTGGTTGCTGACTTCCTTGATAAAGGCTGCTACTGCTGCTTTTTGGTCTGATGTGGTAATAACCTGAGTTAAGGGGTGTTCTGGGGCTAAAACAACGTAACTCACACCATAAATGGTATCGGGACGGGTAGTATAAACGCCGATTTTTTCATCTAAGCCGACAATAGGAAATTCTAAATAAGCACCTGTGGATTTTCCTATCCAGTTGGCTTGCATTAATTTAACTCGTTCCGGCCAACCTGTGAGTTTATCTAAGTCATTTAATAATTCTTCGGCGTAGTCGGTAATCTTAAAAAACCATTGACGTAGTAATTTACGTTCTACTATTGCCCCACTGCGCCAAGAACGTCCTTCGTTATCAACTTGTTCGTTTGCTAATACAGTTTGGTCAATGGGGTCCCAATTCACTGCGGCTTCTCTTTGGTAAGCTAAACCGGCTTGTAAAAATTGCAGAAAAATCCACTGTGTCCATTTGTAATAATCGGGGGAACAGGTAGCAAGTTCAGTTTCCCAATCTAAGGATAAACCCAGACGTTGTAATTGTTGCCGCATTTGGGCAATATTTTGATATGTCCATTTAGCAGGGGGTACACCTCTATCAATGGCGGCGTTTTCTGCTGGTAGTCCGAAGGCATCCCAACCCATTGGATGTAATACCCGATACCCTTGCATCCGTTTGAGGCGGGCAATCACATCTGTAATTGTATAGTTACGAACGTGACCCATGTGCAAGCTACCAGATGGGTAAGGGAACATGGAAAGCGCGTAGAATTTTGGCTTGTTTGTATCTTGAGGGGTTTTATCTAAGCCAAGTTCTAACCATGTTTGTTGCCATTTTTCCTCTATTGCGGCTGGTTGGTATGATGTTTTTTGGGGGGACTCCACAACTAAAACTCCTAATGCTTTTACCTAATCTCGCTATTGTGGCATAATTGTAGATATCAGACATTAAGAGTGAAAATTAAATAATTAAATCAGCTATATAGCGAACTGCTTGCAGCAGCGCTTCGCTATCGCAACTTTCACCCTAAGAATCACCCAGAAAATAAGATACAGCTAGAAAAATAATAATGGTACAATCAACCCTAAAATTAATTACATCTGATGAATTTATTACTCAATATGGTGACAGCTATCCCTATGAACTTATTGATGGGGAATTAATCGAGATGGAACCCACAGGACCACATGAACAGGTATCATCTTTCATTGGCAGAAAACTGAATGTGGAAATTGATCATTATGATTTACCATACTTTATCCCCCATCGCTGCTTGATCAAACTACTGGGAACAAACACAGCCTTTCGTCCCGATGTGATCATATTAGACCAAACACAACTAATCAATGAACCATTATGGCAACAAGAACCTGTAATTACATCAGGAAAATCAATTAAACTAATTGCTGAAGTTGTCAGCACAAACTGGCAAAATGATTATGCTCGCAAAGTTGAAGATTATGCCCTATTAGCTATTCCTGAATATTGGATTGTAGATTATTTAGGCATTGGTGGTAGAGAATATATTGGCAAAACCAAGCAGCCAACAATTACAATTTGTACGTTAGTAGAAGACGAATATCAAAAGCGATTGTTTCAAAACAACGATAAACTGGTTTCCTCAATCTTTCCCAATTTACAATTAACAGCAAAACAAGTCTTTACGTCTGTTTGTGCTATAACCTAAATATAGGAAACTAATTAATCAAATGTTTTGGTTTGATTATCTATTTTAAATCTCATAATTAAGTTAGGTAGATAGATAGCGAACTGCTTGCAGCAGCGCTTCGCTATCGCATCCTTCACCCTAAGCATTACCCAGAAAATAAGATACAATGGGCAGAGCGATCGCTATTGTTAATAGTGCAGAAAAATTAGGACGTTGCAGCTAATTAATTGAATTATGTTGCAGCCAAGTTTCTAAATCTGTAACTGAAGTAAAATCTAACAAAGCTTCTCCTAATTCTTCAAGTTTTTCAACAGTTAACTCTTGAACTTTTTGAATTAATAATGAGTCAATTTCCTCAATTCGACGATTTAATTGCCGGATAATTAGACGTTTTTCTTTTTGCAGTCCTTCTTGTAATCCCTCTTGTTTAGCTAGTTCTCTATCTTGTTGGTAAAGTGGTGCTAATCGCATAATCAACTCCTGATCTTCTGTTTGTGAACTTTGATTGATTTTTAAGTTTTTCTGGAGGTTATAGAGTAGTTCTAAGGTGATTTTGACGTAAGGTTGATTTAATGGTAACGCAGCTAATTCATCAATTGCTCGTTTTTGGACTGTACCTCTACCTAAAAGTCTTAACCACAGTGTTTCTTGAGTTTGTGGTAATTGATGAATAACAACAATTGCGGCCTGTAATGATTTTGCTAAATAGTATATTCCGGGTAAGGAATCTGGTTTTGTTGTCTCGCTAAATCCTGATAAGATGTTTCTTGAGGCTGTGGGGGTGAGAATCCACAATTTAGGAATTTCGATTTTTGTTTTGTTGGTTTGTTCGCGTTTGGCTGCTCTTCTTAATGCACCTCTGACTTCTAATGATTTTAACAGACAATCACAGATTTCTTCTGTTGATGCTGGATTGCGAAATGGCTCAAAAATAGCTGGTGTTGTGGCTAATTTTCCTAATAATCCTAATAGTTCTACGTTGGTTGTTTGGTTGGGAAATGGTGTAAACAATACGTCTATTTCTCGGATTTCTCCAGCTACTTGACTGGCTGCTTGTACTTCTCCATAAGGTTTGAGTAGTTCTTCTAAGTAGTCCTTGGCGAATTGATCGTGTATAAAGCGGGTCATTTTCGTGTTTACTTTAAAGATATCTTAGATGTTGCCAGATCCCCGACTTCTTTAAGAAGTCGGGGATCTATTCTATGCTATTATCTACTTGACTAAATCTAAAGTTTTCTGTATTATGGACGAAGCACTCATCAAGCATCCGAAAATCTAAAAAAATATTTTTTATCGCTCCACTCCGTTACGCTAGGGAAGGGAAAAATCAAGAGCGCAAAGTGTAAGAGGGGAAAAGTATAAAGGGCTACTGAAGAATTCTCCCAACAACGCAGACAACACGAAAACCAATAAGGTTGAAGCGGTTGTCGCGGGAGTTGAAGGGGCGAGACGCGGAACGGCAGAATTGAGGAGGGTAGATCCAAGACCCGCCCCGCAGACTCATGTAATTATTGCTACCATTTGACCACGCACTACCATCAGCGGGAGCATTTATATAATTTCCGTGCTACTCATCTTCGCACCATTCCCATACATTACCACACATATCGTATAAACCGCAAGGGTTAGCAGGAAATTTTCCTACCTCTGTGGTTTTCTCTCGATATTCTCCTTTTGCACCACCACCATAGGTGTAGTTACCATCATAATTTGCCAATTCTGTGGAAATTGTTTCCCCAAAATAAAATGGTGTGGTTGTTCCCCCGCGACAAGCATATTCCCATTCGGCTTCACTAGGTAAACGATAGGTCTTATTTGTCTTGCAGGAAAGTCTGGCGCAAAATTCTTGAGCATGATTCCACGATACACACTCAATCGGCAGATTGTTGGTGAGCGAAGTCGAACCATCACCTTTAAAGTTCGATGGATCAGATTCTAAATCAATCTTAATCTTGGGTAAAGCAGCTACAAGTCGCCATTGTTTTTGAGTGACTGGATATTTACCCATAAAGAACGAAGGAACGGTAACTTGATGTTGTGGACTTTCGGAAGAATTTCGGTCTTTCTCATTTTCTGGAGAACCCATAAGAAAAGTCCCTCCAGGAATATGTACCATTTCCAGTAATACACCATTTCCTAAGTCTTGGGTAAAATACTCGGCGCTTTTGGCAATACGTTTAATCTCCGGTGTTTTTACCAAACCAAGCATTGAGCTTTTTAAAGTTATCTGAGCAGTTTCAAACTGAAAAGTCTTTAACTGATAACTAGATTTATTTTTTTCTGCTTCTGCTTCTCGCTGGCGTTGCAATCTTTCTGCTTCTTGCCGCAATCTTAGTTGTTCGGCTGCTTCTGCTTCTTGCTGGCGGTGCAATCTTTCTGCTTCTTGCTGCAATCGTAATTGTGATAATGCTTTTGTTTGTTGCTGAAGTTGCAATGCTTCCTTTTCTTGCTGCTTTTGTATCTGAAGCTGTTTTTGATATTCTGCTTCTTTAACGGATGTAATTTCTAACTCAATTGATGCTACATCCTCATCTCTAAAACCTAAAACATCTTGTTGATAATCTTTTAATATCTTCAAAGTATGTTCATCTAGAGGATATTGTTGCTCAACTTCTTCTGCAAAATATTGTTTATAACTTTGCAAATTTATTAATCGTCTCCGAAAAGGTTCTAAAACTTCCGTTTCTATTTCCTCGGCTTTTGCATTTGTAATTACCAAAGTTTTCCGTTTTGCTTTTAAAACTTCAATAGCAATTCTTTTAAGTCCACCATTTTTAGCATATTGTTCAACCAATTTGCGATACTCTGCTTCTGGATTTTTGGGAGCATAGGCCAATAAAATATTGTATCCTTCCTTGTCCAGAATGATATCCGGTGTCATGTTAGGCTTCACCGCTTGGACTTTTGATTTAGCGTAAGTGTGTAGTTCTTGGACATGAATATTGCCATCGTTATCTGTATCTGCTGCACCTGTCTCAATTCCCTCAACTAAATATTGAGTATAGAGGGAAAGTGTTGCACCTTCTTGTGCAAAGGAAGTTTGAGTTGCACCAGAAGATGTCAGCACAACTCGTCCTTCTGCACCTAATTGCTTTTTGATATCTACTCCAATACTTTTTGTGTGCCAACCATTAGCAAAAGCACCACTGTAACAAGCATCTAAAATTAAAACTTGTCGTTTGGAATAACAACTTTTTGATTGTGTTTGAATAAAATTTGCATCTACAGCAGTGGCTTCAAAGTTATCTTTTGCTGTGTTGCGAGTTGCTAAATAGAGATGATTATCATCATTAGTAATTCCATGTCCAGAAAAAAAGAATAATAATAAATCTTCTTTACCTGCATTCTTAAACAGCTTTTGAATTGCTATTCTCATAGCTACTGAATCAGGATTCAGCAGCCGTTCTACCTGTGCAAAATTTCCCAAGTTGGGATTTCGCAAAACTCGTTCCATAGCCTGGACATCATTGAGTGCAGATAATAGGGGTGGGATACCTGCACCATATTCACTGACTCCAATCAGTAGAGCCATTTTTTTAGCCATTGTCACCACCCATTGCGGCTAATAGGTCTTTTGCTATTTTTTCGCTTTCTAGCAGTTCTTGGCGGCTTTTGGCTTTGATACTGACTTCTTTATCACCGACTTTGACAGTCAGTTCGATGGGTTTGTCTCCCAAGCGATCGCCCAAAAAGGCTAAAAATGTTTTAATATTTTTCATACTGACTTGTGCTGTCAGCACTCCGATCAAAGTTGCAAAACCTGGCTTACTTCCTGCTTCTGGGTTAAGATCTTCAGCACGGTCTGCTTTTTCCACTTCGTCGGAATCTCGTAATTCCCGCAGCAACTTACTTGCTATTTTTAGCCGTCTGTCATCATCTAATTCTGGGTCATTAACAGCAAAAGTAAATTGAATTGTGTAATCATCTGTCATATTCACCACCACACTCCGATTATTTCCCTAGTAATATAGCATACGGTAAAACTCTCCACTGTCTTGTCAAAAAAAGCCGAGAATTTTTTTGTTCCCTATTTTCTTACTACCCACATTCCGCACTTCATTTTCTAGTACAGACATAAGTGTAATAAGTAACAGAAATAGCTTAAATATAAAGTTGCGTAAATCCTGTTAATAAGGTATTGACAATAAATTTAGAAGAGAAAATGAGAAAATGAGTCTGAATGAAATCAAAATACCAAAAAATATAAATAACCAAAAAGAAGAATTTGAGTTTCTTCTTTGTGAATAATGACTTTTATTTTCATAGTTTGAATTTCAAGTTTTTCAGTAGGGGATGATTTTAAATAATTATATCTTAATAATAAGGTTGAGAGCCTATTGTTGGTACTTTCTTAAAACCTATCTTGAAAAGCAATTGTTCTAGGTCAGGAAACTGACTATCTCTCATCATATTAATGTCAGTCATCTATCTTAGGGTTAATTTAAAATATCTAACTCAGGATTAATTAAATTACTTTTATTAAAGCATAATCTGTTTATAGCAGGTTAATTCCAACTATTTTATTTTGGAGATATAAGATTATGTTGCAAGCAAATTTGACGACTTCCCAGACAAAAAAAGATACTTCTTTAAACGCTTTTGATGAAAATTGTTTATCGGAATTAAGTTCGGAACAAGCTTCTAATATTGCTGGAGGATTTACACTTAAAAATAATACAGAAGCACCGAGGATTTTTTATAATTTTGGGGAGAAGTCACCCCTACAACAACAAACTTTAAAACCGGGAGAAAGCGGCACTTATCCAGGAGAGTTTCTTTTGTATAATTCTTCAGCAGGAAGTTCCGGAATTAGCCCCGCAGTATTCAAAGCAGATCCTTCCGGTACATTCAGTTTAAATCAATCAGGAACTAAGATAATTCCTACTGATCTTAGCTCTTATAATGGAGGTGGGAATGGTGGAAATGGGGATTGCTAAAAAAGCAATGAAAAGCTAAGAGTCGGTAAATAGATTTTAAATAAAAAGCCTCTATAATTCCATAGAGGTTTTATTTATAGTTATGGAAATTGCCAATTATTTACACCACTTCACAAGCATGAACTAAAGGTAATAAAGGTCCAATTTGTTCCTGTCCATTGACAGCCAAATCACTGTGACACAAATACAATTTATCAGACACCCGCGCCAGCAAATCAGCGACAATTCTTTGTAATCTTTCTTCTTCCGCTAATTCTTCATCTGCTGCTGTCCAAGGTTGTCCTAACCTATCCTGTAAAAATAAAGTAGCACCAAATAAAGTCGCCGCACCACCTTTAGCCCATAGCGGTGAACCAATATCTAACCAAAAATGCCAACGGTGATTTTTGCGACTCGCTCGGTATTGAAATATAGTTGCTAAAGTTACAGCCTTTCTACTGCTACCAATGGGACGGATAGGATAGGGATTTGCAGTAATTGTCCCCCGTCGCAGCAGTTGAATAAATATGGCTATCGCCACGCTATCGCTATCAATAATGGTAATACTGAGAGTTTCTGGTGTATGCAGCGAAAGAAATAGAGGATCGGTTTGTTTTAAGCGGGTGTCTATTTCCCAATAATGTTGGGCTGTTTCTAATAATTCTCTTAATGCTGCTAATTCTTGATATGAAGGGTTCTTATCATTACACACAAAGTCTTGAATAGCTTGGTACAAGAAAAAAATAGGTGTGAGGAGAAGGCGCTGATGATATTGCTCCCGTTGTGCTTGAATCCATTGTAATATTTTTTCATAGGACTGAGTGGCAATATAGCCAATTCTATCCCAGCGTTCAAAGGTTTTCACGGGTAATAAATTGGGTGTGTCGGGGTGGGGAACAAAACAAGCATCGGCGATTAACCCAGCCCGCACTGGATCTATTTTAGAATGATGGAATTCTTTTTCCTCTCCATTTTGAGTTTGATATTGACTCAAAACCACCAACATTTCCGCCACCGCATCCCTATCTACTAACCGTCCTAAACCGGGGTAAACTAGAGCCATGAGGGTAAGTAATGCTCTGACTACCGAGGAACTGATTAAAGGGCGTTGTTCGTTGAGAGATGCAACTTCGATATTTTGTTTAGTTAATATTTCTACCAAGGTATAACGAGCGATCGCATCTAAACCCGGTGCAATAATCGCTACTTCATCCGCCGCCACTTCCCCGGATTTAACCCCATCAATAATCATCTCGGCTGTTTGGCGTAATAGCTGGGCGCGGGAAGTGGTTTGAATAGGCTGGACATAACTTGGTAAACGTAACATTGTCATGGGCTGTGTTACCAATTCTACCATTTGACTGGTGAGAGAATAACCCAAACTATTCTTAGGTTGTGAGGTTAAATTTTCTACTTGACAACGGGCAGATAATCTGGCTAAATACTCAGGATCTGCACCTAAACCCCAGCGTACCTTCCCATGGGAATTGTAGCTAAACGCGCCCACAGCCCCAGCATCTAATAAAAATTCAAATAAGTTAGCAGCGATCGCCGGATAATCATCTACATCATCTGCTATGATGCCCTGATAGCGTTGTTTTAGATGTTCCTGATAGCTACTATTAGTTAATAATTTTTGGTGATACAGTTCAGTAATTAGCGCATAAGTCAATAACCCCCGTTCTAAACACCAATTCCGCCAATTTAGTAGTAAAGAACCCAAAAACTGTGGTTCTAAATTGATAGAACTATCTTCTAAACCACTGTGCAATATTTTAGGAATGTCTTCACAGGGTACACCGCTATAAGCTGCTAATTGCCATAAATCCAGGATACGTCTGACCAAACGATTTTCATTCATCCCTACACGCCGCAAAACCTCTGAATCTAGCTGACAACTCCAGAGTTTTGTCGCCAATTCTTGTTCCGTTTCTGGGCGTAATCTGACGGGAAATTGAGCTTTAATTGACAACAAATCAATTAGTAACGGCCAAAATAAAATCACCTCATCTTGGAAAAAACCCAAAGCTGTTTTAACGCGAATAGGATATTTTCCTAATGTTAAAGTGGTAACTCTATCAGCTAATTCCCTGCGGTTATCATCATTAGCAGCTAACAATAAAATACCTAGTTCTTTTTGGTGTAAATTCACCTTTGAATCTATAGGTTGAGGTTGGGAATTGTGAATATTTTTATTATAAAATAAATCAGGTACTTGACTATCAATTTGCAACCAAGCACTAAACTGGTTTACCAAGCGAGTAGTTTTACCACTACGACTAGTACCAAAAATCCAAAGGGAATCAGAAATCATTCTTTTTGCGTTAACTTAAGTTTAAGAATTTAGTAAATAATGCCAAATAATTGTCTCGATGAAAAATACCGTGTTTAGCCAAAAAATATACCCCTTTTTACTAGCTGCTTACAGATGGTATCTACTGACACCAGAACGTTCTTTAGATACAGCTTATCAAGCGGCTATACAAATTAAGGAAATTGAAGATAAACACTTCAATGGTAACAAAATAGACTCCGAATTTACCATGCACAGCACCAGCGTCATGGATTATTTTCAAGGAGATTTGCAAAAGTTATTAAAAACTGTACAAATGCGGCTGACGGAATTCAAAGCCAGTCGGTGGTTTGCGAATGAATCCAAACAAAAAGCTGCTATGAAAGTGGGGATAGAATATTCTAGCCCAGCATCAATTTTAGAGAAACTAGAATTCATTGATCAAATTACATCTAAATACACTAATAATGATATAGATACAAATTATAGAAATTCCCATCCTCAACCTGTTGAACCCCCCACAGATTTAGTTAATTCTCCACAATTTACACCAAAAACATCACGGAAAGTTAGCCAAAATATATCTAGAGGAAAAGCCAATACTACAGGTATTTTACCTCGTTCAATTTTAAGCACAATTACGCGGCTACAAGTAGAATTAGATCCAGAATCTGAACAAAATGTAGTTAAGAATTTTCGTAAAGCCCAACAAAGAAGTATTATCTCAATTCGGTTTATACTGCTACTTATTATCGTTCCTCTTCTGACTCATCAATTATCCAAAGCTTTAATTGTTGGTCCATTGGTAGAACATTTCCGAAATGAGAAAACAGTAGAAGTTTTCTTAAATGGAGAAATGGAAGAAGAAGGATTATTAGCATTACAAAGGTTTGAAGAAAGAATCAAATTTGAAGCCTTAATTAGTAATGCACCTGCGCTTGGGGCTGAAGAATTAGAAACAAAAATGAAGGAAAAAGCAGAGGAAGTAAAAAAGGAATTTCGCAAAGAAAGTGATAATGCCATTAAAAATGTATTTGCTGATATTTTCGCGGTAATTACTTTCACTATCTTATTACTTGTTAGCAAATCTGATATCGCTGTATTAAAAGATTTCTTCGATAATGTAGTCTATGGTTTAAGCGATAGTGCTAAAGCATTTATTATCATTTTATTTACCGATGTTTTTGTCGGCTTTCACTCTCCTCACGGTTGGGAAGTTCTCTTAGAAGGAATATCACGGCATTGGGGATTACCAGCCAATCGAGATTTTATTTTCTTATTTATTGCCACATTTCCCGTAATTTTAGATACGATTTTTAAATATTGGATTTTCCGCTATTTAAATCGGATTTCACCTTCTGCCGTTGCTACCTACCATAACATGAATGAATAACCAGCATTTTGCTAACATTACTATTAGCTTACCTATATTTATGGCCAGTTTGATTGTGGGCATACAACCACTCCCCAATCAAGAACTTAGTCCCCCAGAATGTCGGTTAGGAAAATGGAATTTACCAGCGTTAGTAAATCCAACAAAAAAGAAGTTACCTGTACTTATTCCGAGAGTCCCAGTTACCTGTTGTCAAGAGGAAATTTCTTGTTTAGATCAGGCAATTTATGATGAGAAGAATGACGAAATTGCTAATAAAAAAGCATTATTACAATCTATAGATTACAGTCTCCAATATTTGCAAACGCCAAGGGCAATTAAGGCCTATCAAAAATCAGAAATTACCAGAGAAAGAGTTTATAATAGTTTGCAAAGATTTCGGAAATTATTGATTTCCACAAAATCGCCTCAAGCACTCCAAGCAGCTATCGAAAAAGAGTTTGTTTTTTATCAATCTGTAGGCAGAGATAACAAAGGAACAGTTTTATTTACCGCTTATTATGAACCTTTGTATTTAGCCAGTCGTCAACCAACAAAAGAGTTTCGCTATCCAGCTTATCGTTCTCCTGCTGACTTAGAATCTTGGGCTAAACCCCATCCTAGCAGATCAGAATTAGAAGGTGTAGATGGTTTACAAGGTAGCAAAGGAAAATTAAAAGGATTGGAGTTATTTTGGTTTAAAGATCGTCTTGAACCTTATATGATTCAAATTCAAGGTTCAGCCAAACTCAAATTAACAGATGGAACTCAGACAACTATCGGTTATGCAAGTAATACAGCTTATAATTATCGAAGTTTAGGCAGATCATTAGTTGATGATGGTAAATTTCCCTTAGAAGGGTTAAATATGCCCATTATCCTCGACTATTTCCGCAAACATCCCCAGGATTTAAATATTTATATTCCTCGTGATCAAAGTTTTGTATTTTTCCAGGAAACCTACGGAAAACCAGCCCAAGGTTCTATTAGTGTACCACTAACTCCAGAACGTTCTATTGCTACAGATAAATCTCTCATGCCTCCCGGTGCTTTAGCATTAATTCGCGCTCCTTTTCCCTATATTAATAAGAGTAATAAAATCGAAAATCGGCTGGTGAGTCGTTACGTTTTAGATCAGGATACAGGTGGTGCAATTAAAGGTGCTGGGAGGGTAGATTACTTTCTAGGAACAGGTGAAGCCGCAGGAGAAAGGGCTGGGGTAACAGTCAGTAATGGACAATTATTTTATCTGTTACTAAAACCCTAATTTCCAACTCTTACTCTCTGTGCCTCTGCGCCTCTGCGTGCAGTAAAATCATTCTTTTAATGATTAATCAATCAAGATGATCCTCAAAATCTACTTTTTATATTGCCTGTAGATTGCGAAAGCTCGGTTATTGCTCAAGAAATACCATTGGATATTTTACTTGAAGCTATAAAAGCTGCTGTTGAAAGGCTTGGTCATAGATAGTAGGATCATCTTTTTTGATGAGTGCGATCGCTTTTTGGGGATGTGGGAATGCGATAGCCAGGGCAAGCGCATCTTATTTTTAGAATGCTTACTGGACAAAGGTTTTGACGATTGTTAAGTTTTGTAACTAAAAGTTAAAACCCTTGCTGGGCATGGATTACAGAATTTAGGTGCGTTTGCCCTGGGGCGTAAGCGTTGCGCGACCTAGGAATCACTTTTTGGGGTGTGGGTGCGATCGCTGTTAAAATTAAAGAGGTTTGAGAAGGCATAAAGCTATGACTATTGCAGCAATTAAACCCACAACTATCGGAGAATTTTTGCAATTGCCAGAAACAGAACCTGCTTCTGAATTTATTCATGGACAAATCACACAGAAACCTATGCCTCAAGGGGAACATAGCCAACTTCAGATCGATCTATGCGAAACTATTAATCAAATTACTAAACCTCAAAAAATTGCCAAAGCTTTTCCAGAACTACGCTGTGTTTTTGGTGGGTTAGCGATCGTTCCAGATATAGCTGTATTTCTTTGGGAGCGAATCCCTCGGTTGCCATCAGGAAGGATTGCCAATCGTTTTGAAATCCATCCAGATTGGGCTATTGAAATTCTCTCTCCCGATCAGAGATATAAACAAGTCCTAGCCAAATTACTACACTGCGCTGAGTATGGTACTGAGTTGGGTTGGTTGCTTGATCCCGAAGATGAGAGTATTTTAGTAGTAGACAGCGATCGCCGAGTTAGGGAACTTAAAAATAGCGATCGCTTACCAGTTCTTACAGGGGTTGAATTAGATATAACTGTTCAAGAAGTATTTAGCTGGTTAAATTTATAACATAATTTATTTTTGTGAATGTGGAAAAGCTCCGTACGAATCGCTTTTTGGGGGATGTGGGGGGTGCGTAAGCGTTGCGCTGCTGCAAGCAGTTCGCTTCTTGGGATATGAGAGGGCGTAAGCGTTGCGCGACCTAGGAATCGCAGGGGAAAAGTGGGTTGGAGAAGCCGATAAACAAGGGGAAATAGAGGTGCAAATTCCATTGTTAAAAATAAATTTGTACGTAAGAATTCAGGTTATTTAATAAATAGTTGGGTAAGATCCCCGACCTCTTAGCATTAATTATAATTTCTTAACACAATCAAGGAAGAAGTCGGGGATCTAAAAGTTTTGAAAGTTTAGATAGAATTTACATTGTCAGCAAAGCGAATTTTCAGATAATCATCTTCCATTTTTGCTCCTGCTGGTTGCAGTGCTGCCAAAGCTTGAGGTAATACCAAATTACGGCGATGATTGCCAATAGTAATGTTTAATTCATCTCCCGTTTTTTTCAGTTGAATTTGGCTTTTAGGAATATTGGGTAGATAAAGTTCCAAACTGTATTGGTTATTATCTTTTACCACTCTGATTGTGGTTTCTTTATAATAAATCTGAGTTGGATCTTCATCTTTGTACAGAGTTTCTTTCAACCTTTCCAAAGCTGCTAAACCACACAGTTCTTCAGAGTAGAGAGGGACTTCTTTGACTGGGAGAGGGAGAAAATTGTCGTGAATTTCTTGACGGTATTGTTCTTGATTTTCCTTCCACCGTTGGAAAAATGGATCTGTAACTTCTTGAGGAATAATCCGGTTAGCAATAACTAAATCTGTGGCTACATTATACAAACTTAGATAAGCGTGAGCGCGAAGAGATTCCTTAATTACCATTTTTTCGGGATTGGTAACTAGACGGACTGAGGTTTGAGTATTATCAGTTAAAACTTTTTCCAAAGCTTCAATTTGCTCATAAAACTCATAAGGTGCATCCATTACCTCTTTATTTGGTAAAGAAAAACCAGCAATGGGTTTAAAAATAGGTTCTACAAATGGTCTTAGGGCTACGGAAATATTTTGGAACGGTTTATAAAAACGACGCATATACCAACCGCCAACTTCAGGCAAACTTAACAGCCGTAATGCTGTACCAGTCGGGGCAGAATCAATAATTAAAACGTCAAATTCCCCTTCATCATAATGACGTTTCATTCTCACCAAGCCGAAAATTTCATCCATGCCTGGTAAAATTGCTAACTCTTCCGCTTGTATCCCGTCTAAACCACTGGCTTGTAAAACTTGGGTAATATAGCGTTTGACAGCCCCCCAATTACCTTCTAATTCTCGCAGTGCATCCAATTCTGCACCCCATAAATTAGGACGAATAAGGCGGGCATCATGGCCTAATTCAACGTCAAAGCTATCAGCAAGGGAGTGGGCTGGGTCCGTACTTAAAACCAATGTCCGATAGCCGAGTTCTGCACAACGGAGTCCAGTGGCTGCGGCAACGGAGGTTTTACCCACGCCACCTTTCCCTGTCATTAAAATTACTCGCATCAATGATTCCTTACTGCCTGAATTTTGTTTACATTTATTTACATTATGATTGATTTTTCACAGAAATGAAATGCTGCTTAATGACATCCAAACGGGAACAGTGCCAATAATCAATATGGGAAACGATTAAACCGTCAGCATTTAGACGTAATTCACTCCAACCAGAAACAGAAATGTGAGGTTTCCAAGGTAAAGGAGAATTCCAACTCATAGTCCATTCAGTTTTAATATTTTCTTGCTGAGATTGGATATTATGTAAATCTAGTTTGAGATTGGAGAAAAAAGTCTGAATGAATTTAATCATCCATTTATAAAGTTCAATTCCCCGAAACTTAAAAACAGCATCTTGAAAATAAACATCATCGGCATAAATGCTGTAAGTTTGATTTACCGGAAATCTAGCATAATCGGCTTTAAGAGTTTCAACAATATCCATAAATTGATGTTTTGCTGGTGGTAATAAATTTATTGCGGAAGTTAAGCAGTTTTAGGAATTGATCCGGACGTTCATTACTACTTTACAAAATTACCTATGATAGATTGTAGCTTTACTCTTGCACAATCTCTTTCTTCTACAGGTAAACAGGATAAAGCAAATTCAAAATCATCTAGTTTCTCCGTTAAGGCATTGACCAATTCTTTTTGACCTTCTGCAATACTAAGTTCAGATTTTTCTAGATCAATTTCTATAGACCCTAAAATTAAACTATTCTGGTTATATTCTTCTATGTCAAAGTCATTTTCTCCTTCAGGGCTAATCATTTTTGATTTAGTGATGTCGAGAATATCTTCATTCGTAAACTCTAAATCAGCTTGGGCTTCTCTTAATAACTGGACGGCTGCTTTAATTTTTTTGTATGCTACTTGTTCCATGATTTTTTTCTTCTCCAAAAGCAAAGATAATTCTTTTTGAGAATCTAACAATGCTTGTTGTTGCTCTTCAATTTTAGCTACTTGGTTTTTGATTTGAGTTTGGATTTCTGCAAGTGTCATTCCCCGGATTCCTTAGAGTTTGCTTTAATAATTTTTACGATGTTGTTATTTGTAATTGGTAAATATCTCCCCTATTTCCCGATTACCTTCATTACATTTCCACCCAAAGACGTTCTAATTGTCGTTGCCAAGCTGCTAAAACTTGTAATCTTGTCTGGGGATTTTGGTCAATATCTCCTAATAATCCTTCCGCATAAAAACGGTCTAAATTTTGCATAGTGGCTTCGAGAGATTGTCCCTGTTGTTTAGCTGCTTTAATAATTTCGCGAATCCGAGCTTCCACCAAATTATTAAAAACATCATTAACACCGACTTGATATAATGAAATCAGGCGAGCGATGGCATTAGCAAAATCTGCATTACTTAAAGTGCCACTATTATGCTGAAATACCCCCCATACTACCCCGTCATATACAGCATACCGTGCTTCTTGGGTATCATCAAAATTAGCTTCTAGAAACTGGGTGAGAAATGCTGCGGCCTCTTGTAAAGGCATAATTGGCAGCAATACTCGCAACCAAGAATTATCATCTGAAAGCAGCACCAATAACCGAAAATCAGGAGTTTCTACCTGCCAAGAACCAGGGGCAATAGATTTTACAACTTCAGCACTAAATAACTCTGTTAACGTACCTGCTATTTCTTCCGGTGTCATAATAATATTTGAACTTTACCGTCTAGAGTAACGCTTATTGGATAATTAAAACTTCAAATTTCCAAAAATTTCTTCCTTTGCGCCTTTGCTCCTTAGCGTCTGGGCGCGAAACCCTCTTTAACTTTTCATCCCCTTAAACCGTTCTTTTGCCCCTGTAAAGGCTTCTTGCATGACTGCTTGAATTTTTTGAGGATCGGGTTTTTTCCCACCCATTAAATCGCCAAAATACACACAAGCAGCTTCACCTAAAGCCCATGTATAAGCCCCTGCCCACGATGCCGCAATAACGCTGCCAAAACCAGGGATAAATTTAATTAATTCCCGTGCTACCGCTTGGGCGACAAAACCACCAGCAATGGTACTGACAATACCCCCAGCTTGAGATGGTGTGATAGTCTGTCCATATAATTTACCCAACAATCCCACCATGGACACCTGCAAGGCAGTTAAAACGGGCATAGTCGCAAAAGGTAAAGGCACAGCGGACAAAGTTGCCGCCATGATAGAAAATGGCAAAATATAACGTCTGCCAGCGTTTCGATAAATATTACCTAATTTTTCGCCAGCTTGTTGATCTAATAATTGATAAATTGCCTTTGATTCTGCTTCTGGGAGGAGTTGGGATAAATTATCTCGCAGTCTTTCTAAACCGTAAAATACAGGATTATAACCATCTTCTTCTAAAGTGAAATCAATTAAAACCGCACTATTATATAAACCTGAAAAATTTTCTTTAATGGCGATAAATGCCCGCTGCAATTCTAGAAAATCTGGGGGATAATCAGGATGATTGGCAACTTCTGACGGATAAACTTCATGTAAGCAAGTTACTACTAATAAACAGGGAATATCTGGATATTGCTGTCGTAATTTTTCAGCAATTTGCCGCAAAGTATCAGTTGCAAAATCATGAATTTTGACAGTGATAATCAAAACTCTAGCTTTATTTGTTTCCTGTTGTAAATCGCCGATTAATTCCTGAATAATAGCTTCAGTATCTTGACTGACATCTCCTAAACCTACCGTATCTGTAAAAATCAGCAATGGTAAATCATTAGCAGGATATGCGTAACGTTGGGTATTTTGGGTATGAGGACGAAAACCCTGGCCGATAATTTCCGCAGATACCCCAGTTAAACCCCTGACAATCGAACTTTTACCCGCTTGGGGTTTTCCTAATAGCAAAGCTTCCGTAGTTGGTAATTCAGCCCGAATAGTTTCGAGAATTTCCGCAACTTGAGTATCACTCACACTAAACCATTGTCCTACAGTTTGTGTAACTTGTTCTATTGGTAAAAATTGGGTTAATTTATCGGTAGCTTGATTAAAAACCCCAGTTATCTTTTTTTTCCAGGAGTTATTATCTTGTTCAGTCATAAATTTCACTCCCTACAATTTGATAGAGAATATTTTTAGGAACTATATATATCATACTATTTTACCGACAAAGAACTGATATCGAACCACAGAGGCACAGAGAACACAGAGGTAGAGAAGGAAGAAATTTTAATATCTTATTTTAGGATTGCTAAATATCTCTTCCCATTTCTAATATCTCTCTTCCGACTGATTCTATGACAGGATTGATTGATAGACGATTACCTTTTTTCACTACTAATAATTCATCATCACTAAACTTTAATTTGAGTGTTGATAGTGAAAGTGGATTACTAAAAACTTCCACAAATTCCACTTTCACAGTTTGCCAACGGGGAGATTCAAGAGTTGATTTGCTATCATAATATTTACTATTTATATCAAATTGTGTCGGGTCAGCAATACCTGTTTTCACAACTCGCATTAAGCCAAAAATCCCCGGAGGTTCAGCATTAGAATGATAGAAAAATGCTAAATCTCCTATGTGCATTTGTCTGAGAAAATTCCGGGCTTGATAATTACGCACACCGTCCCAAATTGTTTCTCGTTGTTGTTCTAAGTCAGTAATACTATAAACTGCTGGTTCTGACTTCATTAACCAATAATTAATTGCATTCATCTAATAATTAATTCAATATGATCTTTTCTCTGTGTTCTCTGTGCCTCTGTGGTTCGATAAAATACTACCACAGAGGCAAAAAGATCACCGACTAACTAGCTGCTAAATGACCCCAAGCAATGTAAGGTAATTTTGCTGCTGTTGCTTTTACCTGTTGGGCATTTGCTACCAACTGTCCGCAAGCGTCCCAAGTTCCCGCAATAAAAGCGCTTCTTGTCCCTTCACTCATGACAACTGAGGCAGTAAAATTACCAATTTTTACTTGCAATTTTTCCAAATCTATGGTAAGGACTTCTTGAGGATTAGCGATAACTAATTCTTGCAACTGTTTAACTACTTCAAATTCAGCAGTTACGCATGGTATCCCCATTGCCACGCAGTTACCAAAAAAGATTTCCGCGAAGCTTTCACCAATCAGGGCTTTAATTCCCCATTTAGCCAGGGCTTGGGGCGCGTGTTCTCGTGATGAACCACAGCCGAAGTTGCGGTTAGCTATGAGGATTTTCGCGCCTTGGTAATGGATTTGATCAAATGGGTGTTCACCATTTAAGGCTTTTCTATCGTCCACAAATACGCCTGCTCCTAAGTCGTCAAAGGTGATGGCTTTTAAGTAGCGGGCGGGGATAATTCGGTCGGTGTCTATGTCGTTACCAATGAGGGGAACGGCGTTACCGGATATTTGTTTGACTTCACTTACCATAATATTAATGAACCACGAAGGCACGAAGGACACGAAGGAAGAAGAAAAGAAGGGGTTTTTGTAGTACAGGCTTCTAGCCTGTATTGGGCGGGCAAGACTTGTACTGAGCTTGTCGAAGTATGCCCACCCCACAAGATTTTTATAACAAGTCGCGCACGTCGCCAATTTCGCCTTTTATGGCTGCTGTGGCTACCATTGCGGGACTCATGAGTAAGGTGCGACCGGATGATGATCCTTGTCTGCCTTTAAAGTTGCGGTTGGAGGAGGAGGCGCTGATTTGTCTGCCTTGGAGTTTGTCGGGGTTCATGGCTAAACACATGGAACAACCTGGTTCTCTCCATTCAAAGCCAGCTTGAACAAAGATTTTATCTAGTCCTTCGGCTTCCGCTTCTTTTTTGACTCTTTCTGAACCTGGGACTACAAAGGCTTTTACACCTTTGGCAACTTGGCGACCTTGGGCGATTTTGGCGGCTTCTCTGAGGTCGCTTATGCGTCCGTTGGTGCAGCTTCCAATGAAGCAGATATCAATTTTTGTTCCTTGAATGGGTTGACCTGGATATAAATCCATGTAGCGATATGCTTCTTCGGCGATAAAGCGGTCTTCTTCTGGGAGTTCTGCGGCTGTGGGGACTTTTTCATCTACGCCAATTCCTTGACCTGGTGTAATTCCCCATGTGACTGTGGGGGGAATATCTTCGGCATTAAATACTACGACATCATCATATTCGGCATCAGCATGACTACTGAGAGATTCCCACCAAAAAACAGCTTTTTCCCAGTCTGCACCTTTGGGGGCAAAGTCTCTATTTTTTAGATAATCGTAAGTAATTTTGTCGGGATTGACGTATCCGCATCTTGCACCACCTTCTATGGCCATGTTACAAACGGTCATCCGTTCTTCCATGTTCATCTGCTCAAAAGTAGTGCCTGCAAATTCGTAAGCGTAGCCTACACCACCTTTTACGCCCAGGATTCGGATAATATGCAATATTACGTCTTTGGCGTAAACTCCGGGTTTTAATTGGCCTTTAACTTCGATTTTGCGGACTTTTAATTTTGATAATGATAGGGTTTGGGAGGCGAGAACGTCTCTAACTTGGCTTGTACCGATACCAAAGGCGATCGCTCCAAATGCACCATGACTTGATGTGTGGCTATCTCCACAAGCGATGGTCATTCCCGGTTGGGTCAGTCCCAATTCCGGGGCAATGACGTGAACTATACCTTGATTCCCTGAACCAATATTGTAAAAAGTTATATCATTTTCTTGACAATTCTTTTCTAATGCCTGAATCATTTCTTCGGCCATGCTATCCACAAAGGGACGGGCTTGGTTTTCTGTGGGAACAATATGATCAACTGTGGCTATAGTCTGTTCTGGAAATAATACTTTTAAATCCCTTTCTTTGAGCATCGCAAAGGCTTGGGGACTTGTAACTTCATGAATAAGATGTAGTCCAATAAATAGTTGCGTTAATCCTGATGGCATTGTACCAACGGTGTGTAAGTCCCAAACTTTGTCAAATAGTGTACCCTTGCTCATACGTCAATCTATGTTAAAGGAGTCGGATTTTTGATTGTATCAGAAAAATGTCACATTAGAGAATCTAGTTGATCATGATCTGATCAGTAGATTGGCGTTGAAAATTGTCGTCATAGCACTATCCAATACACGCAAATTACTAATATAAGAAAACTCAATATTTGCGCTTGTAACTTTTTATGTCAAATAAGTGTTTGTAGTATTTAACTAAATAATCAAATATGATACTCTTCATTTTTAATAGCACTTACGTAAGTGTCACACTAAGAATCTGTTGTATTGTAGGGTGCGTCAGACTGTATAAATCCTGCAAATAAACAGATTGTTGATATCTGGCACACCCTACTAATGTGCCAGTTGCGTAGGTCTTGATTTGGTAATATCAATTATTTGAAGGGTACGTAAAATGAGTACTTTATTTTTTTCAAAATGAGAATTGCTGATGACACTGTGTGTACCTCGTTGCACTTATTTTCCTCTGTTACCCCTATTTATTGAGCCGATACGAAAATGGGTATAAAATGTAATTACCTATGGGTATCTGCCACATAATTGCTGTGACTATAGCCGCTGCTACTAACCAGGTTAGCCCCATTTGTTCTACTTCTATGGGAGTTTCTTGAGTAAATAAAGGTTTGAAATTTTTACTGGGTTCTCTCATTAGTGACTCTCCTGTCCGTAATTACACTAATTAGCTGAATATTCTTACATCTATCCTAATTTACTTCTCTGAGCAAGTAGGAATAGCAAATAAGAGGAAATGGTAATTTATTCCCAAGTGGCTGCATTCCGTAACACAGTAGGAATTTCACCTTGTGATAAGGGAAACTCTAACATTGTTTCTTTATAACCTAAATACCCAGATTCAGTAAATGATAAAAGCATTCGTTCTAGTGCTAACCAAACTTCTGATTCGTATTCCCAATCATGATAACGTCTAGCACGTCCAGCAATGGAACGTAAAGCCCAAAAGTAGGAATTTCTAACTACAGAACCGCCTTTTTTAAATTCTGGTACGTCTTCATGGTGAATAAATAAAATGTTATTTTCAATTCTGGATCTCATAATTATGTGCTGATAACTGAAAGGGGCTGTATACCCTCATAATTCTTTACGGTGTTTGCATCTGCAAATTCTTTAATGTCCTCTGTAAAAACTTAGCCCATTCTGCTGCGAGGGGAACTTCTGTAAATGGAACACAAATTGATTTAGGAGTAGTTAATAAAAACTCTAATTCAATTTTTCGACCTTTGGGGGGGGGATTTTCTATATCTACGGCATTACCATTTACTAAAAAACGAATTTCTTGAACATCCAACAAAGAAAAAGTTTCTAATTCAATTGGTCCTTTAGTTGTGGGTTTTCCCCAAGTGATATCATCACCTTTTTGAGCTAACACTGCATAAATATCATATTTAGCCCGTTCAAATTGTTCTGCCCAAATTTGATAAGCTTGAAGTTTCTTAAATTCCTGTGAACCTTGCCACGCTAACCAGAAAAATGCTACTAACAGAGGCAACCATAAAAGACCACGTTCCATAAT
The DNA here is from genome assembly GCF_012516395.1 of Dolichospermum flos-aquae CCAP 1403/13F. GTDB lineage: Bacteria > Cyanobacteriota > Cyanobacteriia > Cyanobacteriales > Nostocaceae > Dolichospermum > Dolichospermum lemmermannii. The sequence goes on along the minus strand of NZ_CP051206.1, from coordinate 4,891,433 downwards.
AATTCGTAATGCCTCTTTGAGAGGAGCGTCGTTAATTTAATTAGAAAACAGTTAAGCAAATATAATTTGCTCTAAAATCTCCCAAATACCATTTTACAATATCCAATATAAATATAGGTCATAAGCAAAGATACAAAATTTAATGTATTATATAATATTAGTATATTAAGTAACTTATCATCGGATTTCCCTCGACTCACGCCACCATACCCCAGAATTAATTGAATGTACCTACTAAGTAGGTGAACACAATAAAACCAAACTGTGTAAAGAGATGTAAAATCGCTGAAAACTTCTTTACTCTTGCCTCTGGTTACTGAGCGAAGTCGAAGTATTGCCTCTTGCCTAGTGCTATGACGACAATTTTCAACGCCAACCTACTTATATGAGTTATGGTAGTAAGAAAATTCCCTCTCCGTTCTGTCTTTATTTGAGGACGGGGATATAAGAGAAAAAAATGAAAAAACTGCTATTATTGTGCTTGTTTGTCATTGGACTGAGTGCTGCTGTGTTTGGGTTTTTGAATTTTCAGGGACTGGCAGCTAAAGGTGAGTTTGAGACAATTTTGCTAGATTTTCGGGAAGATGTGGCAGAAAATGTGATTGAGAAGGATCTACAAGCGATCGCTCAACAATATCATGTTACCCCGCAACTGGATAATAAATATTCAGCGGTGGACCATGTATATGTTATCAAAGGCGATCGCCAAAGACTCAACGATTTAAGAAAATCTCCCTTTGCCAAAGTTACAGAATTTATCGAGCCAAATTACATTTATAAAATCGTCCCCCAAGGACAAGCCACTTGGTTAGGAGAACTGTTAGCACCGCAGCAAAACGAAGAACCAAGTTCGTCTTTAATTGGTCCAAATGACCAGTATTATAGCAAACAGTGGAACTTACACAAAATCGGCGTAGAAGCGGCATGGACTCGGAGTAAAGGTAGTGGTATCACTGTTGCCGTAATTGATACTGGCATTACCAAAGTCCGCGATTTATATGAAACCAAATTTGTCAAAGGCTATGATTTCGTCAACGACACAGAGGCAGCCAAAGACGACAACGGCCATGGTACTCATGTCGCCGGTACAGTTGCCCAAGCCACCAATAACGCCTATGGTGTCGCTGGAGTTGCCTATGAAGCCAGCCTCATGCCCTTAAAGGTATTAAATGCTGACGGTGCAGGAACAGTAGCCGACATTGCCGAAGCCATCAAATTTGCGGCTGATAACGGCGCAGACATCATTAACATGAGCTTAGGTGGTAGTGGAGAAAGCCAACTCATGGAAGATGCGGTTAAATATGCCCATAACAAAGGTGTAACTATCATTGCTGCCGCAGGTAATGAAAACACCAACGGCGTAAGCTATCCTGCCCGTTATGATCATGTTATTGGCGTTTCCGCTTTTGGACCTGACGGTGAAAGAGCATCCTATTCTAACTATGGTGCGGGTGTGGATATTTCTGCCCCTGGAGGGAGTGAAACTGGGACAATTCTCCAAGAAACTATTAATGAACAAGGTGAAGGCGTATTTCTCGGACTTCAAGGCACAAGTATGGCTTCTCCCCACGTTGCGGGTGTAGCGGCATTAATCAAAGCCTTGGGAATCAAAGAACCCGATGAAATTTTGCAAGTTCTCCAACAGTCAGCCAGAGTCATTCAAGACGACGGTTTGAACTATTATGGGGCTGGACAACTCAACGCCGAAGCCGCAGTTAAATTAGCCAGCGACGGTATAATTAGTGTTCCTGACTTTTTCCGGTGGTTGCGAGAACAGGGTTATCTTAATCCCGGCTTTTGGATAGATGGCGGAGCGATCGCTTTAGTGCCTAAAATATTCATGGTAATAGGTTCTTATCTTCTAGCTTGGTTCTTACGGGTTTACTTCCCCTTCACTTGGAGTTGGTCTTTATTCAGCGGCTTAACTTTCGGCAGTTCTGGCTTATTCTTCCTCAAAGGATTTTATATCTTTGATCTTCCTCAATGGCCTTTCCGGGTTTTAGGTAGTTCCATTCCCGAACTAGGCAACACTTTACAGGGAACAGACGCATTAAATCCTCTTTTTGCCAGTGTTTTAATTCCTTTTGTTTTAATAGCCTTATTTTTAGGACATCCTAGTTGGAAATGGTTTGCTATTGGTGCAACTTTAGGAATAACAGCTTTTCTGACCGTTAGTGCTGTTTATGATCCTGCCGTTTGGGGTTTAGGAAATAGTAACCTAGCTCGAATTTTCCTTCTTGTTAATGCTTTACTTTGTTATGGACTAGCCCAGTTAGCATTGAAAAAAGACGGACAAACTGCTTAATTAGGTAATGGGTAATTGGTAATGGGTAATTGGTAATTGGTAATGGGTAATTGGTAAGATTTTTTCCTATTATCCATTGCTAACCAACTGACAACTGACAACTGTACGGGCGAAGCATTTGGAGAACTATTTTTGGCAATGACCGATAATTTATCTTTCAAATGCTTCGCCCCTACTGACAACTAACAACTGTACGGGCGAAGCATTTGGAGAACTATTTTTGGCAATGACCGATAATTTATCTTCCAAATGCTTCGCCCCTACTGACAACTAACAACTGACAAATGACTATTACAGCTACAGGTACTATTGAACGTCGGAATATTGGGCTTGGTGCTTGGGCTTTTGTGACAGAAGATGGTGTTACATACGAAATCTCAAAAAGTGCTGATAAAAACTTACTTAAATCAGGACAAAAAGCCAAAATAACCGGAAAAGTTCGAGAAGATTTAATGACAGCAGCGATGATTGGTTCTATTCTAGAAGTTCATTCTTTTGAAGTGATGACATAATTTACACCTATAGCTATCCTAAATCAGTTATGAACAATTAGATCCCCGACTTCTTAGAGAAGTCGGGGATCTAACTCTTGCAATATTCACAAATTAAAGTTAATTTCGGGAATTATGCTGACTTTTACCCAACGTCAACCACCTAATACTAATGCTATAGTGAATATCACTCTTTCACTAACTGCGGAAGAACGAACTCGTAGCCGTCATAAATTTATATTAGCAGATGGTCAGGAGGTTTTTTTGCGGTTAGCTAGAGGTACAGTATTACATGATAGCGATATTCTCACAAATGAAACCGAAAGTATTTATATGAGAATTATTGCTAAACCTGAACCTGTTTTAACTGTATTAGCAGAAATTCCTTTATTATTAAGGGCTGCGTATCATTTAGGAAATCGTCATGTTCCTGTAGAAATAACTTCGACTTATTTACGCTTATCTCCAGATGCAGTTTTAGCTGCTATGTTAATCCAATTAGGGTTAGAAATTAAAGAGGAAGTTGTACCTTTTCAACCAGAATTAGGGGCTTATGGAAATCACTCTCACGCATAGCCATTTTTTGACAATCTTACAATTAGCAAGTCCAGCTTTACCCGTTGGTGCTTATGGCTATTCGGAAGGGTTGGAGATGTTAATAGAAAATGGTACTATTACGAATATAGAAAATCTCAAAGATTGGCTAAACTCTGAATTAATTTATGGCTCAATTCGCCTAGATGCAGCGATAATGGTGAGGGGTTTTCATGCTGTCAAATTAGGTGATAGGTCGGCTTTAAAGCGGTGGAATTTATGGTTATCTGCTGCGAGAGATACGGAAGAATTACGGGCTGCTAGTTGGCAAATGGGACGTTCTCTGATGCAATTATTAGGGAAGTTAGAACCGGAAATTTTACCTGTGGTGAATGCTGTGGGTTATCCTGGCAATTATGCGATCGCATTTGCTATAGCTTGCGCTCATTGGGATATAAATATTCAAGCTGCTTTATTAGCTTATTTACACAGTTGGGCGAATAATTTAATTACCGCTGGTATCAAACTTATTCCGCTGGGACAAACTGCGGGACAGGAGTTATTACTGGGTTTACAACCTTTATTAATTACTACTGTGGGGGAGATTTTGACAATGGAAGATGATGATTTAGGATGTTGTAATTGGGGTTTGTCTTTAGCGAGTATGCAGCACGAAACCCAATATACTAGATTGTTTAGGAGTTAAAAATTATGACGGCTTTAAGAGTAGGCGTTGCGGGTCCTGTAGGTTCGGGGAAAACGGCTTTGGTAGATGCTTTATGTAAGAATTTACGGGAAAAATATCAGTTAGCTGTGGTGACAAATGATATATATACTCAAGAAGATGCTCAGTTTTTAGTCCGTTCTCAGGCTTTGTCAAGCGATCGCATTTTAGGAGTAGAAACGGGAGGTTGTCCCCATACTGCTATCCGTGAAGATGCTTCTATGAATTTAGCCGCAATTGAACAATTAGAAGAAAAATTTACCAATTTAGATTTAGTCTTTTTAGAAAGTGGTGGAGATAATTTAGCTGCTACTTTTAGTCCTGAATTAGTAGATTTAACAATCTATGTAATTGATGTGGCTGCTGGTGATAAAATTCCCCGCAAAGGTGGGCCAGGTATTACTAAATCTGATTTATTAGTGATTAATAAAACTGATCTTGCTCCCTATGTGGGTGCTGATTTGAATGTGATGGAAAGAGATGCGAAAAAAATGCGCGGGGATAAGCCTTTTATTTTTACAAACCTGAAAACTCAAGCTGGTTTAGGAGATGTGATTCAGTTTGTGCATGCAGCTATTTGTTAATTGTTTTAATCAGGATTTATAGGATTAAAAGATTTACAGGATGTTAGCTTGTGATTGATATTATAATGATACGATGTAACTAATATATAGTAACCACAAGTTATCTTACAAACCATGTTTGAATAATTGTCTATCTTAATGTATAATTTATGATACTCAAATTTTCAACAGGTAATAAAAACAAATTGACTACTATTGGAAGTTATCAGGTAAAAGTTTTAATTGAATCTAACACTGAAGAAATTGCTTTTATTTCTCCAGCAAGTATTAATGATCTACCCACTGACTGGAGTTGTGACTGGTTGAATATATGGAATAATACCAGTTTTTACTGCCAAAACATAGTTAAGCTTGTTTATAAGGGTAAAGTTTGGGGATTGGTTAAATATAGTCTTTATCCATATTTTTATCCTGAACCCGCTCCTCCCATATTTATGGAAATAAACAATATAGAAGCACACCCTACCAATCGTGGAGATGTTACTTCAAGGTTAATTGAACCTATTGGTAAATGGTTAATTTGGTATGCAATAAAGGTTGCTTTCGAGTTTTGTCCAGTAACATCAGTAGAATCATTCGTTTCGCTGGAAGCTTTGGATGAAGCTGTGGCATACTATAGGGATAAGGTACAGATGGAATATCTTGGTTTTTTAGGTAGCACTCCTAGTGGAGAAGACTTATATGTATTCAGATTTTCACGAACCGCAGCAGCAGAATTTTGTCAACGACATGAAACCAGATGGGGAAACCCAAAGTTATATGAATAGTAATGAAATAATGGCAGGATCAAAAGAGATAATGACTCATGCTCAAAGACAGGCTTTTTTGAAAACATCTCGTCTAGGTAAGCTACTTGGAGTTGCACATTTACTTCCTGAATCTGACGTAAAATCAACTATATTATCTATCAGTGAAAAAACATTTACCAAAAATGTTTTAGAATCTCCTATCCCTGTTTTGGTAAATTTTACAGCCCCTTGGTCGGAATTCTGTAAAATTATTCATCCTTTGTTGCTACAATTTCAAGTTCAATGCAGTGATAGAATAAAATTAGTGGAAATTAATGCCGATCAAAATTTTAAACTATCTAATACTTATAGGCTTAAATCCCTACCAACTTTATTGCTGATTGAAAATGGTATTGTCAAGCAGAGGTTAGAAGGATTTTGTTCACAAGAAGATTTACGTCTGGCATTAGAGAGCATTCAAATCAGCTATAAAAATAGTTATGCTGAAAAAATTGATCAGCTAAAATTTACAGGTTAAGATTATAAAATAAGATAAGCTATATTTTATATTAACTCTTTCTCAAGCTTTCAGGAAGCTTGGACAATAAAATTCGGTTTTATCTTTGCAAATCTCCTCTGATAAAAAGGAATTAAAAATTTAAATTTACTGTTTTTAATCCCTTTTTTTATTAGTTAGCCGAAAGCAAAATTGTATAAAACCACAAAATTAACTAACGGAATAATCATTAACAAAATTAACCAAGGACTTTTACCCAGCTTCTCCACAATTTTAATGAAAGCCATCAGTAAGAAAATCAGAGCTACAAAATTAACAAGTGGTATAAAAAGCCCAACAATCCACCAGGGAGACTGATCACCTGCTTTGTACATGATCCAATTATTAAGAATTGGTACCCAAGCAAACCAAGCATTTTGTTCTCCCAACTTCTCGTAGATAGTATAGAAGCAATAAGAACCAAACAAATAGCTAAACAGAGTAAAAAGCAAAAAAACAATATTTTCTCCAGCGCCGTCAGAACTTGAGGAGGACTGAGCAAGCAAAGAAGTAATGTGCCAATTGTATTGTAGTAGCAGCATTTGATCCTAATAACATCAAAGTTCAATCAACTTTTAAGTTACTATCCTAAAAATCATTATTAAATCAATAATTTAAACAAAAATTTGCTTTTTTGTTACGAAAGTATACTAAAAAATAAAATTTATTTTCTTCAACCCTAAACTTAACCCTACCTTAACTTTATATTTGGGAACAAAAGTAGTTATCATTGATATTTAGGTTTTTTCTTTCCTTCCCCTGATGAATTTTCTTGTAAAAATTAAACTAAATTACTATATGTATAATTACAAACAAGCTATTTTATCATTATTTTTAGTTGTATCCTGCACTGTTATTAGCAGTTGTGATTCTAACAATACTGCTAATAACCCAACTCCAGAAACAACACCAAATAGCAAGATTAACCCCAGTCCCCAAAGAAAAGTACAAAAGTCTCCAACCCCCGTAGTTGAACCATATACCGCTAATTCTAATACCAAAGCAATCTCTGGTAAAACTACAAACGTCACCGTATACACAAGTGATGCCCAATGTCAAGAGCTAATTCCTCAAAAAACTGACGTTTCCGCAGCAGAACCCATGAATGAAGCTATAGGTAAAATATTCAAAGAACAAAATACAGCAGATTTCAGCGTATCTGGTTATCGCGTTAATGTAAAAAATGGTGTTGCGATTGTTGACTTACGAGTCGCACCAGATTCAAAAAGACAAGTATCTTCTCTTTCTAGTTGTGAACAGTTTGCGTTGTTTAGCAGTGTCCGCAAAACATTAATTAGTAATTCTCAGTGGAAAATTAAAGATGTCCGCTTTACTGAGCGTGGAGAAGAGATTGCCCTGTAATGCTGGGGTTGAATGTGCTATATTTACAATAACCCAAGCATGGTAAAGATTTTCTAGTGATTTTGCCCAAATGCAAAAACACGATATTAAGATCAAAAAGTCCGAAGTTAAGGGAATAAAATCAATGGATATCAAACTAATTTTAGTGGGTTTAACGGTTATATTTACGGTTTCGTGCTTATTTTTTGGTACGAAAAATGGCTTTTATGATTCCGATAATTATCATGGTAATGGTTCTGCACATTAACAAGAGTGACAACTTAGGATTCCCACTTCTTTGAACTTTGCAGAGGAATATTGCTAAAAGCCAACTTTCTCAGCCAATAGTTTGATGGAGGGGAGGAGCAAAGGATGAATAATATATCAATTGATGCGGTCGAAACCACTAATGAGTTAGAATGCTTTCCCTATAGTGTTCAGCATCAAGATGAAGGTGTGTGTTTACTGGTCAGGATGGGTCCACATCGGATCATGTTAGATTTCGGCTTGACAAATATTTCTCCTATATCGCAGGAATTGACTAAATCGGCACAGCATGGTATGTTAGCTGATTTAGTTCTAGTTAGTCATGCTCATCCAGATCATGCTAGAGGCTTATTAACACTGCATCAAGCTTTTCCCCTATTACCTATTTATGCTAGTGAGGTGACAACGAAGTTATTACCGCTAAATTGGCCAGATGAAGAACTACCAGGAATTCTCTCATTTTGTCAGGCATTACCATTGCGATCGCCCATAGAAATCAGAGAAGATCTAATAGTAGAATTATTTCCCGCAGGTCATTTACCCGGTGCTGTGGCGATTCTCCTCACTTACCACACCCCCAACCGCGATTATAAATTACTTTACACCGGTGATTTTTTCCTATCCAACTCCCGTTTAGTCGAAGGGTTGCGACTGGATGAACTTCGAGGTTTAAATTTAGACGTACTATTAATTGAAGGTAGTTATGGGACATCTCGCCATACCCATCGCCGCAATCAAGAAAATCAACTAGCAGAAAGGATTCATCGCGCTATTAGTGCCGGTAGAACAGATGAGAGTTATTCAGTAATTTTACCAACTCCGGCTTTAGGTTTAGGTCAAGAATTACTTATGTTATTACGTTCCCATCACCACTTCACAGGTAGAGATTTAGACATTTGGGTTGATGGTGCTGTAGCTGCTGGTTGTGATGCCTATTTAGAACTTTTACCACATCTTCCCGCCGCAGTTCAAAATTTCGCCCGTCACCAACCTTTATTTTGGGATGAACGGGTAAAACCCCGTGTAAGAAGATTAAAGCCAGAAAATCTGGCAACTTTAGGGATATCGCCTTGTATTGTTCTTACGGATTCTTCCGCAGATTTACGTAAATATTGTCAACCAAACACAGGCAATTGGTTAATTCTTTTACCTGAAAAAATTGATATTCCAGTTAATCCAGAATATTTAGCACCGACAAAATTTGAAAGTTATCTGTTAGCGCAACATAGTGATGGACCAGGAACAACCCAGCTAATTCATAATTTACGCCCGCAACACGTTATTTTTGTGCATGGTTCTCCAAGTTATCTGGCTGACTTAACTTGTTTAGAAGAGTTACAAAATCGCTATCATGTCCATTCACCAGCCCCAGGGACTCTAGTAGAATTACCGATTGGCGAAACATTTTTACAACCTGCTGCCCCAGAAATTAATTATGAGGGGGAGGTGACGGAGTTGGGAACTGTTATTACCATCACTCTTCCCGATACGGTGACAGCAGATCCCCGGTGGCGACAATTTGCTGATACGGGTTTAATAGAAGCGCGTTGGCAGGGTGAAGACTTGGTATTACGGGGGTTATCTCCGCGAGAACTCTTAAACCCGAATAACCTTCGCCCTAATTCTGGTGATATTGCCTGCTGTGGTAGCTGCCGACATCAAAGAGGGCAACGGTGTTGGAACCCCGCTGCCCCCTTATATAATTTCAAAGTTACCCTGGACGGATACTGTCCTGCTTTTGAACGCTTGACGTGAATTTAATTTAGGAGCGTTTAATCTGGATTTAGGTCAGTATAAGGGTTAGGAATACGCTCTGCTTCTGGACAGTCTTCAGTTGTCAGCGGATCTATGTTACCGCGTTGCACTGAAGCTAATTTTTGAGTAACAGATCCGATACTTTCGAGACGAACCATTTCCTCCCAAGAACAAACTTCATCTTCTTCGTCTGTTTCATAGCGTAAAGTCACTAAATCGCCTTCGATATCAATGATGCGGGCCCGCTCTATCCAGCGTTGCTGATCCCGCAAAAAAACACATACCTCCCGCCCGTCGCAACACAGTTGATAAATCTTGCGGTGTAGCATGTAGTGCTTCTGCCTTTTTATACAACGTAGTTAAACCTGTCAAATTCGGGTTTCATCCCCATAATATCAGCCTCTAGGAGGTGAATTTCGCGGTGAGAACCCGGTAAGTTCAGTGACTCAATTTTACCACTTATTTTTAGTCATTAGTGTTAGATGAAATTTTGGGTCTTAAGCTTTAGTTTACCGCATTAGTTGAACAGCTATAGCAACTGTTAACATCTACAGACATTTTTCTTTGATTTGGCGTTTCCACAGGGAAAGTTACTTATCCCTGGCAGGACTGCTTTAGCAATAAAATCGTCTGAACATAACATAGCTTTTTGCCTTTTAACTAGACTATCTAGCCAAGTACAGACAAACCAGTGGCTGATCTCTAAAAGATTTTCGCCAGGGTTAAAATCTGTATTATAATGATAACATTGTTTCTAATTTTTTAACCGTGAATAATTTTTTTTGTATAAATTTTTGAATAAAATCCCCAGGGCGTTACGGAAGCAAGATGTAAGTATTACTTGGTCTGGATAGTTTACGGTGATCTAACTAGGGTAAAAACTGGCGGAAATCTTCATCTTGCTGGCTCAATTTGACCCAATCTAAGTTAAGGGCTTGAAATTTCTGGACTAAGCGATCGCACGCTGGGCGTTCTGTGGCATAATGTCCAGCATCAATTAATATAATACCACGATCACGGCTTTCTTGAAATTGATGAAATTTACAGTCAGACGTTAAGTAAACTTGGGCATTAGTTTTAACTACGGCTGAAATATAACCTGCACCAGAACCACCTAAAACAGCTACCCGTGAAATTTGCTGTTGTAAATCAGCCATTGGGGAGAAAATTAAATGGGGCGGATTTAATTGAGTTTGAATATTATTAATTACCTCTTGTAATGTCAAAGTGGGTTTTAGCATTCCTACACGCCCATAACCTAAACCTGCTTGGGTAGGAACAATAGGTGATACTTGTTGAAGTTCCAGAAGTTGGGATAAAACGTCAGCAGTTCCATCTGCCACTTGGTCAAAATTAGTATGGGCGGTATAAATTCCAATATTATGGGTAAAAGCTAACCGCACCATTTCCGTTAAAGCTTCCCCAGTGCGGAAAGATTTGGGAGGGTGAAAAATGAGGGGATGATGGGCAAATATTAGGTTAGCATGGAGAGCGATCGCTTCCTGCATTACGGCTAAAGTCGGAGTTAAACACACTAAAACCCGCGCTTCTGTAGACAAAACACCGGGTTCAACCTGCCAACCGCAATTATCCCAACTTTCGCACCAAGCGGGATTTGCCCATTCTTCAAACCAGGTAATTAAATCAGCAACTTTCATTAAATTTAAATAAATCAATAGTAGATCAAACGTATTTAATTATAATCCTATTGGTGGAGATGCGCGAAAAAAATGTTTCTTGATCCAGAAAGATACACTGACTAAACTAATTAAGACTGGCACTTCTACCAATGGTCCAATCACAGCAGCAAAAGCCACACCAGATTTAATCCCAAATACAGAAATAGCTACAGCTATTGCTAATTCAAAATTATTACCAGCAGCGGTAAATGCCACACTAGCAGCTTTGGCATAGTCAGCTTTAATTTTCCATGCTAGGTAAAAACTACTCAAAAACATGAATAGGAAATAGATAATTAGGGGAATGGCAATGCGGACAACATCGAGAGGAATCTGCACAATCAAATTGCCCTTTAAACTAAACATTACCATGATTGTAAATAAAAGAGCAATTAAAGTAATCGGACTGATTTTGGGAATGAACTGCTGATGATACCACTGCTTACCTTTAGCTTTTACTAAAATAAAGCGAGTCATAAATCCAGCCAGAAAAGGAATACCTAAATAGATAAAAACGCTGTTGGCAATTTCCCCAATACTGATATTGACAATAGTTCCTTGTAAGCCAAATAAAGGCGGTAAAATCGCCAGAAAAAACCAAGCATAAACGCTGTAAAAGAGAATTTGAAAAATACTATTAAAAGCAACCAGTCCGGCTGTATATTCAGTATCTCCCTTAGCTAATTCACTCCAGACAATTACCATAGCAATACAAGGGGCTATTCCCACCATGATTAACCCAGTCATATATTCAGGTTTATCGCGTAAAAAAAGAATAGCAAGTGTAAACATTACAATTGGGGCAATTATCCAAGTTAGTGATAATGATAGTCCGAGAATTTTTTTATTACGAAATACATCTCCTAATTCTTCATATTTTACCTTTGCTAAGGGTGGGTACATCATCAAAATTAAACCAATAGCAATGGGAATGTTGGTTGTTCCTATTTGGAAATGATTGATAAAAACTTCTATTGTGGGGAAAAAATAGCCTAAACCCACTCCAGTTGCCATTGCCAGAAATATCCACAATGTCAAAAAGCGATCCAGAAAAGAAAGGCGTTTTATAGTCGGTTGTTTAGTTACATATTCCACTTAATTAACCTCTATAAATGTTAGTTTCAGATCCCCGACTTCTTAGAGAAGTCGGGGATCTTGTTGTCATTATAAAATCTGTATTTATTACAAATTAGTATTTAGGCAAGAGGCAAAAACTGTCACCAATTGCCCACTACCATATTTAAACTCAAATAAATTTTGGGGTCATCTCACTACAGTAGGATATACCTGTTTGCATAGCATATCTTTAGACTGGGAAATATTATTCTCCGTCTCCAGTTTTCCAAGCTATAGCTTTACTAGGTTGAGGATTAGGTAACTTCAGAGAAACTAAACCTGCTGCGAATACGAAAAACATTGATGTCCACAGACAACCAACTAAGCCAAATATTTGATAAACCAAACCGGATAAAACTGTACCCACAAGACGACCACCGGAGTTTGCCATATAGTAAAAACCCACATTTAAAGCGACTTTATCATCATCAGTAAATGCTAAAACCAAATAGGAATGGACAGCGGAATTGAAAGCAAATACGACACCAAAAACGAGAAGTCCAGCAATAATTACGATATTAGCGGGTAAACCTAATTGTAGTGCTAGAGCGATCGCACCGGGAACAGCCGTTAATGTAAATGTCCAGAATCGAATAGTTTGAGATTGAGGTGGACGACCAGAACCAAATCGCTGCATGAGTGTTGGTGCTAAAAATTGAATAATCCCATAACCAATCACCCAACAAGCTAAAAATCCCCCCACTTGATAAAAAGACCAGCCCAAAGTCCCACGTAAAAACACTGGTAAAGCCACAACAAACCATACATCTCTAGATCCAAATAAAAAGAATCGCGCCGCCGAGAGAATATTTATTTCTGCGCTTTTAGAGAAAAGTTGGCTAAATTTGACCTTTTTCTTGATTTTACCCATGGCTTTGGGCAGCATTAACCCAGAAAACATAATTAAAGCCAGTCCCCCAGCCATAATCCATAGGGAATTAATAAAACCCACAGAACTGAGAAGGGCGCTACCAAGAAAGAAACCAACACCTTTCAAAGCATTCTTAGAACCTGTGAGTACAGCCACCCACTTAAACAAAGAAGATTGAGCATCTTGAGGCACAACCAAGCGAATGGCGCTTTTAGAACTCATCTTCGTTAAGTCCTTAGCAATTCCCGAAAATGCCTGTGCAACCATCACATAAAGGACTGAAAGCCACTGCGCCCACCCTGGATTCAGAAAAGACAGCATAATTAAAGAAAACACCTGTAATCCAATCCCAGTATAAAGAGTTACTTTTAACCCAAACTGGGAACCAATCCAACCGCCGAGAAAGTTTGTAACAATTCCAAATACCTCGTAAAACAGGAACAGAGAGGCAATTTGAATAGGTGTATAACCAATTTTATTAAAATAGAGCAAAACCAACATTCGCAAAGCCCCATCAGTCAAAGTGAAGCCCCAGTATGCCAGTGTCACCAGAATATAATTCTTGAAATTAGAATTAGAAGCAGTAGTAGAAGCCATGATTAAAAATTCAAAATTGTAAATACAAACTAAAAACCCTCATTCTCTCTGCGTGCAAAAATCTTTATGGGGTAGGACTGAAAACCCACCCCTAGAAAACCATTATTTCTGCAAACTTAACGCCACCTTTCGTGCTAATTCAGTCATGCGGTTAACATAACCCCATTCATTGTCATACCAAGCCAATATTTTCACCTGAGTTTCGTTGATAACCATTGTCGAAAGGGCATCAATAATTGCAGAACGAGGATCATCTTTATAATCAATAGAAACTAAAGGACGTTCTTCATAACCCAAAATTCCTATTAACGGTTTTTGTGCAGATGCAGTTTTTAATAAATCATTAACTTCGGCTATTGTGGTCGAACGTTCAACTTCAAATACACAATCTGTGAGAGAAGCATTTAACAAAGGTACACGCACGGCTAAACCATTTAATTTACCATTCAATTCTGGATAAATTAACCCAATAGCTGTGGCTGAACCTGTGCTAGTGGGAATTAATGACATACTTGTAGCCCTAGCCCGACGCAAATCTTTATGAGGTGCATCTACAATAGTTTGAGTATTAGTATTGTCGTGAATTGTGGTAATTACTCCATGTTTAATTCCTAAACCTTCATGAATTACTTTTACGACTGGGGCTAAACAATTAGTAGTACAAGAAGCTGCTGTTAATAAATGATGTTTATCAGCTTGGTAGAGGTGATCATTTACCCCCATGACAATGTTTAAAGCCTCTTGTTTAACAGGTGCAGCAACAATTACCTTCTGCACACCTCTTTTAAAATAGGGGTCAAGGGTAGCGGGGGTTCTAAACTTACCAGAACATTCCAAAACTATATCAACCCCAAAATCTTCCCAAGGAACTTCACCTGGTTGGGAATATTCAGTAAAACTCAGGGATTTACCATCAATAACAACTTGGTTTTTGACCGCTTCTACTTCTGGTGTCCAACGCCCATGTACAGAATCAAATTTGAGTAAATGTGCTGCGGCTTCTGTTCCACCTTTGGTTTCATTAATGTGGACAAATTCTATTTCTGGGTAATCCCAAGCAGCACGAACGGATAACCTGCCCATGCGCCCAAATCCATTGATTCCTACTCTAATTGTCATGATTTTTATTAATTACTAAAATTGCTTTTGTTTGCGTAACAATTGCCCAAGACTTAGGTTAAACTCCGATTTACCACCAAATACTGTTCCGGCTTTGCCTTTATACAAGTGGATAGAATTAAGTTTGTAAGCTTCCTCTGATAAGGGAACATAGCCAACAGAACTGACTATTTTTGCCGCATTTTTAATGTAGAAATCCGCAAGGTTATACACCAAAGTTTTGTTTTTACTAGACCGAAGATTGACATATATGAATAGAGGTCGAGAAAGTGGTTGATATTTGGCTTTTTCTACTGTTTCTGGTGATGGTAAAACGGCACCTTTACCACTATTAACTGCTAAAACTTTTAACTTATCTTTGTTTTCTTGGTAGTAGGCATAACCAAAGTAACCCAAAGCATTAGGATCTTTATTAACACCAGTAACTAAAACTTCATCATTTTCACTGGCTGTGTAATCTTTGCGACTGGCTTTGGCTTTACCGACAATTGCTTCGGTAAAATAATCATAAGTTCCAGACTTACCACCAGGACCATATAATTTAATTGGGCGGTCTGGCCAAGAATCTCGGACTTGATTCCATTTTGTAATTTTTCCTTCAGCCGCAGGTTCCCAGATTTTTTTCAATTCGGCTACTGTAATGTCTTTTGCCCAAGTGTTTTGGGGGTTAATAGCAATGGTTACGGCATCAAAAGCTATGGGTAATTCCATGTAACTTACGCCATTTTTCTTGCAAGCTGCCATTTCTGACTGGTTAATTGGTCGAGAAGCATTACTGATATCTATTTTACGAGTACAAAATTTTTCAAACCCACCGCTAGTACCGGAAATATTTACTTGTATTTGACTATTATTTTTTAGGTTGGCTTGGTATGCTTTAGCTATGGACTGGGTAATGGGATATACGGTACTAGAACCATCTACTTTGATAAGTGCGTCAGTGGCAGAGTTAGTAACTTTTGTCGCTTCATTTGGTTTTTGAATATTTTGGGCAAGACCAAGCGTATTTGTAAAACTGCTTGTCAATGCTAGTATTCCGAAAGTTAAGACTAATTGGCTTGCTGTTTTATTCACTGATTTCACCTGTATAATTAGTGAGCAGACTATTTATCCTATCTACCTGTCATTTCAAGAAAAGTTAATATGTTAACATTGACTTTATCACTAGATACAACAATTAATTAAGAAAAATTGATGTGTTGTTTATACATAGCAAAAAAAATGCTTTTAGCCGCTTGCGAGTCTTCAAAATCAAAAGACGTTTGTTCACCAACCTCAATCCGAGTAGCAGGTTTTGGACTAAAGTGAGGTAAAAGCTTTTTCCTCGCGTGGAGAATCACAATTGTGAAGTTACAGCGACCGATTTTAGTGGGAGGACTAGGACTATCGTTCTCCCTGTGGATGTTAGACAGTTGGCATGATTCAATAGTGCAAGTGGGAGAATTCGGACTCCTGAGTGCTTTGGCTGTCGGTGGGGGTTTGTGGTTGTTCAATAAAAATCAGCCCCAATTAGGTGAACAGCTAAATGATATAGTTGTCAATCGGGCAGATGTGGATAAAGCGATCGCTAAAACCCAAGTAATAATTAATCAACTGGCACAAGAAGCAGCCAATCATCCTCACCTAGCAATTCTCCGGGAAACCCTCGCTAAATTGCCCTTAGAACTGGATAGAAAGGAAATCACTCTGGCCGTTACTGGTGGTAAATCCGTAGGTAAAAGTACAGTTATTGAAGTTCTAAAAACTGCCCCAACTATTCCGGGAATATCTTTGCATTTTGCGGAAACAGCGCCTTTATTTTCCGTAGCTGGTGAAAATTCCGATGTTGTCACTTTATCAGAAATGCAGAAATCTGATTTTGTCTTATTTCTGACCAACGGTGATTTAACAGATTCAGAATTTCAGGTTTTACAACAGCTAAAAGCCACAAAACAACCAAGTTTGCTGGTTTTCAACAAACAAGATCAATATCAACCTGATGAACGCGCTACAGTTTTTCAATCATTAAAACAGCGCATTGGTGCAAATGTAGTTGCGACTGCGGCTTCTCCTGTACCTGTGAAAGTGCGGAAACATGAAGAAGATGGTTCTTTCCAAGAATGGATGGAACAACCAACGCCAGATATCCAGCAATTAACACAACAATTAGCAGCGGTTGTGGGACAGCAAGGAGAACAGCTAGTTTGTAATACCACAAATCGCAAGGTATTATTACTCAAAGCTGAAGCCAAAAATTGTTTAAATGGTGTGAGAAGAGATCAAGCCACACCTTTTATAGAACAATATCAATGGATTGCAGCGGCGGCAGCTTTTGCTAATCCCGTACCTGCTTTAGATATTCTCGCAACTGCGGCGATTACTGCTCAAATGGTGATAGATTTGGGTAATATTTATCAGCAGAAAATTTCCTTAGAACAAGCGCAACAAGTAGCGGGAACTATGGGAAGTTTGATGTTGAAATTAGGTTTAGTGGAACTTTCAACTAGGGCTGTAACGGGTATTCTGAAAACTAATGTTGCTACCTTTGTCGCTGGGGGAATGGTAGAAGGAGTGAGTGCTGCTTACCTCACAAGAGTAGCGGGATTAAGTTTAGTAGCATATTTTGAACAGCAAGAAATTGCTTTAGAATCAGGAAGTGCGTTAAATCTCGACAAACTGCGTCAAGTTTTGCAAACTGTATTCCAGCAAAATCAAAAAATGGCTGTTTTGGAAGCTTTTGTCAAGCAAGGTGTGAAGCGGTTGTTACCAGAAGCCAAACCAGTGGAAGTTGTGGCTTAATCCTCCATATCCCCGACTGCTTAAAGAAGTCGGGGATATGAATCTCTCAATTGTCAGAATCAGGATATCCAGGATTTTAGGATTTGCAAGATGTTGGTTTTAAATGTCATATTTTAAATATTCATTTAATATTTAATAATCAATTTTCAAATTGAAAATATGAGAGTTTAATAAGACAAATAAAATCACCAACTTCCCACCAAAAATCATCCAATAACATCCTGTAAATCCTTTAATCCTGAGTATCCTGATTCAGACAAATAAAATCACCAACTCCCCACCAAAAATCATCCAATAACATCCAAAACAAGATCCCCGACTTCTTTAAGCAGTCGGGGATCTCGGTAATGATATATTTAAATTAATCTCCACCGTATCTACTAACAAGGGTATGATTATTTGGCAACCAGGACAAGAAATTAATAACGGTAGATTTATCATTCAAGGTAAACCCTTGGGTAGCGGTGGTTTTGGGACTACCTACAAAGCTTTAGAACCTAGCACGGGTAAATTATACCGCCAAAGGCAGTTTACACCGCGACATTAAACCTCAAAATATTCTGTTACGTCAAAATAAACAAGAAGCGGTTTTAATTGATTTTGGTTTAACTCGCAGTATTGCTACTAAAAGCATGACAAATGCTTTAACGGAAGGTTATGCACCCATTGAACAATATCGTCGGAAAGGGAGTTTTGGTTCTCATACCGATGTTTATGCTTTAGCTGCCACTTTATATTATCTGCTCACGGCGGATGGACTCAACAAAGAGGATGAAGTTAGTCCAGTACCCGCACAAAACCGGAAATATGATGATGAACCTTTACCCGCACCAAAACATTATAATTCTCGCATTAGTCAGAGGGTGAATGATGCTATTTTAGCAGGGATGGAAATAGAACCGGAAAACCGGACTCCGACGGTATTGAAGTTTCGGGAAAATTTGGGTTTGGTAGTTCAACAACCCATTAATTTTGATATTCAACAACCCATTAATGTAGAGACGTTCCATGGAACGTCTCTACAAACATCTAATATGGACTATAGGAAACTGCGCGACTACCTCGCACAAGGGAAATGGAAGGAAGCAGACGGGGAAACAAAACGGGTAACGTTAGCGGTTACGAAACGGGAAAAGGAAGGTTGGTTAGATGTTGAAAGTATTAATAATTTTCCCTGTGAAGACCTTCGCACCATTGACCACTTGTGGGTAAAATACAGTGATGGAAAATTTGGTTTTTCTGTGCAAAAACGCATTTATCAAAGTTTAAAAACGCGAGAAGACTCAGACATCTGGGAGAAGTTCGGGGACAAGGTAGGATGGAGAAAAGGAGGAAGATGGTTGTACTACACAGATATTACTTTTGACAAGAAAGCGCCAGAAGGCCACCTCCCGGTTTTTGAGTGGAGGAGGGGAGGGGTTCTTCTCTCGCGTCGAGACTTGTAAGTTGTAACATTTAAGGGTTACAGAAAATTATTAAGTCTGAATCAGGATAACCAGGATTAAAGGATTTACAGGATGGTAATTTATAGATGGTTTGTTTGGTGATGAAAATTGCATTTGTCTGAATCAGGATAACCAGGATTAAAGGATTAACAGGATGGTAATTTATAGATGGTTTAAATTATTCAAAAACAATCATTCAAAAACATCCTGAAAAATCCCCAACTTCCAAAAAACAATCATCCAATAACATCCTGAAAATCCTCAAATCCTGGACATCCTGATTCTGACAAATAAAAATCTGTAGGACAATACAGCTTAAATCATAAAATCATATACTCAACAATAAAATCCACATCCTGGTAAAATAAGTGACTCTATCGGCACTTCTGCAATACTTCAGCCTAAGAACTTTGCTGTTCTTATCTCTATCCTTGTAGACAAGGTTATTGTTACCAAAACCTTATATACTGTACTAAGCTTTGATAAGCTGGAAAATTGTGTTAAATGCGACATTATAAACTATGTATTCCTAGATTAAATTCTAGAGTGTCTATGGTTTTTAAGATTTAATCAATACTAAATCTAGTATTATTGAAAAGTCCGAAATTAGGTGTGGTGTGCAAATCAAGAGAGGAGTGAACAAAATGGATTTACGTGGAGATGCGTTGCAAATCCTTAAAGAAACTAGTAGAACTTTTTATATCCCAATTAGTATTTTACCATCAGGATTACAAGAAGCAGTGGCATCAGCATACTTGTGTATGCGTGCCATTGACCAAATTGAAGATGATCCAAACTTGGATAACGAGACTAAGAAACGCCTATTGCAGAATATTAGCCTCACATTGCAAGCTGGAGTAGATGGTTTTCCGCTGGATGCTTTCTCTGTAGGATTTAAAGGTTACGAAAATTCTTTACAAGAAGTCAGTTTACGCATTAGAGAATGGTCAATATTAGCACCTGAAAGCATTGCCCCGCGAATTTGGGATGCAACAGCCGCAATGGCTGATAGAATGGCTTATTGGTCAGATAGAAATTGGCAAATAGAAACAGAGGCGGATTTAGACCGTTATACCTTTGGGGTGGCTGGTGCTGTGGGCTTGTTGCTCTCAGATTTATGGAATTGGTATGATGGAACTCAAAGCAACCGCACTCAAGCCATAGGATTTGGTAGGGGTTTGCAAGCAGTAAATATTCTGCGAAACAATGGTGAGGATTTAACTCGTGGAGTCAATTTTTACCCAGCAGGTTGGGATAATGATCATCTCCAAAAATATGCCCGTCGCAATCTCATCCTAGCAGATGCCTATACGAACTCTTTGCCAAATGGACCGGCTTTGCAATTTTGCCAAATTCCTCTGGCTTTAGCTCATGGTACTCTAGATGCTTTGGCTAGTGGTAAGGAAAAACTCAGCCGTAGTGATGTTGTTTCCTTGATTGAAAACCTCATGGGTGTGAATGCTAAAGCTAGTTAGGAAATAGGGTATGGGGAACAAATCCGCCCGGAACTTAAGTTCCGGTCTAAAAGCTAAAGTGCGTTAAAATGCACTCTGGTTAACTCAAAATCAAAAACTATCCTATTTATGTCAAAGTAGTCGGTTTTAACCGAGTTTAGCTTTTAGACAGGGAATTCATTCCCTGGTTGGCTTAAGTTGACAACTAACAACTAACAACTAACAACTGACAAGAAAAATATTCATGAAAACTACTTTATTTTTGAGTCCACCTTCTTTTGATGGTTTTGATGGTGGTGCGGGGGCGCGGTATCAAGCAAAACGAGAAATTACTTCTTTTTGGTATCCGACTTGGTTAGCACAACCTGCGGCTTTAGTTCCTGGCAGTAGGTTAGTTGATGCACCTCCTCATGGGCAGACAGTGGATGATGTGCTGAAAATTGCCAAGGATTACGAATTGGTGATTATGCACACCAGCACGCCTTCTTTGGCTAATGATGTCAAGTGTGCAGAAACGATCAAAGCGCAAAATCCCAATGTGCAAATTGGCTTTGTAGGGGCGCACGTTGCGGTTTTACCAGAGGCAACTTTACGGGAAAATCCAGTAATTGATTTTGTCTGCCGCAATGAATTCGATTATACCTGTAAAGAATTGGCAGAAGGGAAACCTTGGGATGAAATCAAGGGTTTGAGTTACCGGGATAAGTTGGGAAATATCCACCAAACGGAAGAACGTCCTTTAATTCATGACTGGGATGCTATGCCCAGTGTGTTGCCAGTTTATGCCCGTGATTTAGATATTAGTAAATATTTCATTGGCTATTTGCAACATCCTTACATTTCTTTTTATACTGGCCGTGGTTGTCCAGCAAAATGTACTTTTTGTTTGTGGCCGCAAACTATTGGCGGACATTTATACCGTCATAAAAGCCCCGATGCCGTAGGTAGAGAAATGGAAGAAGCCAAGGTTCTCTTTGGGGACAAGGTGCGGGAGTATATGTTTGATGATGATACTTTTACCATTGACAAACATCGAGCGATCGCTATTAGTAAACACATGAAGCGACTCAATTTAACTTGGAGTTGCAATGCCCGTGCTAATTTAGATTATGATACTCTCAAAACTTTACGGGATAACGGTTTAAGGTTGTTATTAGTAGGTTTTGAATCTGGTAATCAAGAAGTTCTCAATAATATCAAAAAAGGTATTAAGCTAGAAGTGGCGCGAGAATTCATGAAGAATTGCCACAAACTTGGTATTACTGTACATGGGACTTTTATTATCGGGTTGCCGATAGAAACGAAAGAAACTGTAAGCGATTATTCAAGCCCATGAGGAAGGCATTTTAACTAGCACTAGTTTAATGGTAAGTGGTGATGCTGCACAAGAGGCGATCGCACTGGCAAAAAATCACCCTCATTTAGCAGTGGGTTTACACCTGGTTTTAGTGTGCGGTAAATCGGTTTTACCACCTGCACAAATTCCCAATTTAGTAGACTCTCAAGGTAATTTTTCTAATAATCCCACCCAAGCAGGATTAAGTTATCAATTTAATCAAGCTACCCGTGCAGAATTGCGGTTAGAAATATCTGCTCAATTAGAAAAATTTCGGGATTCTGGTTTAAATCTTGCTCATGTTGATGGACATTTGCACCTTCATGTACATCCTGTTATTTTGAACATTTTAACAGAATTTGCCGCGGAATTTCAGATTAAATTTATTCGTCTACCTTCAGAAGAATTAAGCAAAAACCTCAAAATTGATAACCGTAATTTATTCACTAAAATAATTTGGTCTATTGTTTTTGGACAATTACGCCGTTATGGAGAAGTTTTATTAAAAGCGAATCAAATTAAATTTGCTGACAGGGTTTATGGATTGTTACAAACTGGTGACATGAGCGAAGAATATTTACTGGGTTTGATACCACAAATTGAAGCGGAATTAGTAGAAATTTATTCTCATCCTGATTTAGTGAATACCGAGATAAATAACGGTGGTGAGGTAGAATTAGCGGCTTTGTTGAGTCAGCAAGTGCGAGAAATGTTGACTGTGAAAGGTTTTAAATTAAGTAATTATAACCAGTTAATTTAATTTAAAATCTTCTATAAATATCAATATTTAAAATATAATATTAATTGTGTTCGTTTATCAACCCTGATATTAATTGCATCTGCTATGGCACGCAAAACAAAAACAGCATCCTCAACTACAGTAACTCCCCTAGCTCTTTCTGACTTACATCTCCAGTTAGCGGGTTTAGAGAAAGAACACCAATCTCTATTAAAGCAAATTAAGAAAAAGCGGACAGAATTAAATAACTTCGTCGAAAAAATGCGCTCTTTAGCGACAGAGGTATTTCATCGAGTTAGTCCGAATATGAAAACAATGGCCGAATTAGATGCAGAAATTCATGCTTTGTTTGCCGAAATTTTAAATACAAGAAAAATGGGAAAGCAAACCCAGAAAAATATCCAATCATTGTACAGAAGTTTACAAATGGGAGGAATTATTAGTTATAAACCTATTGAAGAAGAAGAAGATGATGATGATGATGAAGAATTAGATGAACTATTTGAAGATAATGATGCTCAAGAAAATCATCAACGTCGTCGTCAATTTTGGGAAGCAGAACAAGATTCAGAATCTCCCACAGTAGCGAGAACAGATGAATCTAGAAAAATCCGACAGACATTTTTGCGGTTAGCGGAAATCTTTCACCCTGATAAGGTTAAAGATAATGAAACCCAAATGACTCACACGGAAATAATGAAGGAAATTAATAAAGCTTACCAAGATGGAGATTTAGCGCGACTTTTGGAAATTGAACGTAAATATGAAGTCGGAGAAACAATTGATAATAATAGCGAAGATGATTTAAGTCGCAGATGTAAAAATATAGAACAACACAATCAAATTCTCAAAAATCAATATGAGAAGTTGAAACAGGAACTCCGGTTAGCAAAAAATACCCCGGAAGGATCAATGGTTGCGGATTACAAAAAAGCAGCTAAACAAGGGATTGATTGTATTGAATTAATGCTGGAAACTATTCAATCTCAAACTAAGATAGTTGCGGAAATTCGTGATTTTGTTCAAGACTTTAAAGATAAAAAGATCACTATTAAAGAATTTTTCGCAGGTCCAGAAAGTCTCCGTTCTGTACAGGAAGATATGATGGAAGAACTACTGGAAAAAATGATGGAAGACTTTGGGGGGATGATGGATTTTAATTAGCAAATAATTTTAAGATTTATTAAGAATAATTGACACTACTATATAGTTTCATATTAGTAATGTGTAAGTATTCACAATCATACTCAAATACTAGTGAGATTTCAATGATGTTAAACCTCTTGTCTAAAACCATCAATGTTCAAAGTTGTAAAGATTTGCATGAATTTCGGTACTTAATTTTAGCAGCGGAACTATTTTTCATCACCACTCTATTTAGTCCCAGTTTAGTGAGTGCAGAGGAATTTTTACCTTTCTTTGACAATACAAAGAATCCTGTCAAGGTTAAATTTGGTGGTGTACAAGATTTAACTCCTCCCCCTCCTGTGTTGAATAAGTTTGATAAAGCAGTTAATCAACTGTGTGGAGAAGTGGGAACAGTAGTTAAACCCGCTAGTTTTAAAACCATGTTTAACAGTTTTCCCGATGTTTTCAGCAATATTAAAAATAATCTTGGGGGTTATATTTTTCCCAAAAGAACTTCTAATCAAGAATTTCTGGAAGATCTAACTAATCTTTGGTTTAATGCTAAAGGATTTGATCATGTTTTTTGTGGTGAACCAGAAAAAAATAAAATTGGTGGTTTACATTTTGCTGGACGTTATTTGGATTTACAAAATAAACGTATTGCTGGAATTTTACCCAAGTCTGTGAGTACATCTGAAGTTAAACCAGGTGCTGTTTATTCCTTTGGTGTGAGAATGAAAGTTGGTGGAAGCACTGTGAATGATCCACTAAAAGGATATGGTTACACCCTCAATGCAGAAGAGATTTTAACAATTGCAGCGAAAGCATACAAAAATAACCCCAATTCAGAAACTACATCTAAAGCTTGTTTGCTGACTGTAACTGATGACAACAAAACATTTGTTAATGTTTTTGTTGCTAAAAAAGGTGGTGTTCGTACCTTTTATCCTGATGCTACTCCTGATTATCAAAAAAATCCAGAATGTCAGGTTTAGTAACTTTCAATTAATAAACCAGGAAAACTAAAATGATATACAGCACTTTGCGCGACTGAGACAGGTTTCATCTTGATTTTGCAAATTATTCCTTTAATTATTGTATTTAAATGTTACGCAAAGTGCTGTAATCATGAAGATATAACCGGAAACTGTGATGATATAATTGATATTTAGTTCCCTTATTTGTTTGTATTTCTTGCAGAAATTCTAACCAAGTTTCCATAATTTCCGCCACATCAAAAACATCAGCTTTGATAATTTTACTAATAGCTACCGTTGACATTGCTGGAGTTTCTTCAGCAGTTAAAACCCGCAATATATCCATCGCAACTGCGGGGAGGGTTGGGGAGGGGTGCTAGATAAATTCTCTAACAATAAATTTAACCTTCCTGATTCTTCTCCTGCAACAATTGTCACCCCATCGGGAGCAACTGTACAGCAATTTATGGGACTTTCTCCGGTGGAAGTTGCTATTTCCTTTCTGGTTGCTAAATCCCAGATTTCGATTGTGTTGTCTCTTGAAGCAGAAATCAGAGTTTTTCCATCGGGTGCGAGTGCGATCGCACTTACCCAGGAACTATGACCTTTAAGAGTGAACTTTTCTGTTCCTGTTTCCACATCCCAGATTTTGATAGTGTTGTCTGTTGAAGCAGAAATCACGGTTTTTCCATCGGGTGTGAATACGATCACTTTTACCGAGTAACTATGACCTTTAAGAGTAAACTTTTCTGTTCCTGTGACCAAATCCCAGATTTTGATAGTCTTGTCTACTGAACCGGAAATCACAGTTTTTCCATCGGGAGTTACTGCGATCGCATTTACAAAGTCACTATGACCTTTAACAGTAAACTTTTCTGTTCCTGTGACCAAATCCCAGATTTTGATAGTCTTGTCTACTGAACCGGAAATCACAGTTTTTCCATCGGGAGTTACTGCGATCGCATTTACCCAGTCACTATGACCAGTCAGGGTAAACTTTTCTGTTCCTGTTCTCAAATCCCAGATTTTGATAGTCTTGTCATCAGAACCAGAAATCACAGTTTTTCCATCGGGTGTGACTGCGATCGCTTCTACCGAGTAACTATGACCTTCAAGGGTGCGAATTAATCCACCACCACCAGGAGGTATGAGACTACCCATTAAACTATATAAACCTATATTTTTATCTGTGGCTATTTGTGCTAATAAATTTTTAATTTCTGGTAAATCAAAATGTGTTAGTCGTGCTGATAGCTGTCCCTTGAGTTGTTTTGAGTCTTGAAATATTATGTGTGCTGATCTGGATAAAGTGCCTTGAATTAATTTTAATGCTTTGACAGTTTCCGCATATTCTGAATTATACCTAACTTTGGAATTATCTAATAAATCATAATCTTCAATTAGTGCTTGTATTCCAAATAAAGGATGATTGATTTTTGTAGTGATAAATTCATAGTCAGATAATAATTTATACAGTTTTGTATAGTCTTTACCATCTAATAATGTTTCAGGCAAGCAACCCAAGTAATATTTTTTACCTTCTTCAGATAATTGATTAAACCAATCAATAAATTTAGTCATATAATCCCTCACTGATATTGTCGGAGATTTCTTTTTTAACTTCTGATAAAGTCACCCCCGCAGCTTTCACAATATCCTGTTTTTGCAAGAAATCTCGGAAACTTTCATGATAAAAGCGATAAAGATATGGTTGATTATTTTCCTGTTTTTGTATTTGTAAAAACTGTGTCCAATCTCGAATAACTTCCTGTACTTTCAGATTACTTT
The DNA here is from genome assembly GCF_012516395.1 of Dolichospermum flos-aquae CCAP 1403/13F. Classification (GTDB taxonomy): domain Bacteria; phylum Cyanobacteriota; class Cyanobacteriia; order Cyanobacteriales; family Nostocaceae; genus Dolichospermum; species Dolichospermum lemmermannii. Next base: position 4,865,121 of record NZ_CP051206.1, on the reverse strand, counting down.
GTTTAGAATGTTTAGCAATTAAATCATCAGATATGGCAGTTTTAGCAAAACAAATTGCATAAATAATTTTAATTTTATCCTTGGGTAAGGGTTTGTTGGTCATGCCCATAATTCGCCAATGACTCTCATAATATCCTTGTAAACCTGCGGGTAATTGTTCTAGTTTTTCATCCTGATAAAATCCATTTGCAATTGCTTCTAACAAATAGTGATTTTCATAGCTATAACTACTTCACACATTCTATTTCACGGTATTTAAGTCACCAATTACCCCTTTGAACGGTTACCTGTTGATATTACTCTGCAAGTTCTCGACGGGTTAATCCATACCCTGAGGATCTAAAACTAGGCGTGTACCAGTTATATCTACATGATAAGTCCAAAACTGGCTTTTAACTTTGACAATTACTTCCCAACCTTTAATGGGAGCAAAATTCTGGGTGCAGACTTCACCAAAATTAAAAACGCAGGAATTACTAAAAGTTTTCTGAATTGACTGGGTAATTTTCAAAGAATTTACTGCTAAACCAGAACGTTTAGAAGCATTACTCAAAACCGCATTAGCAATTTTTTTCGGTAATTGATTACTGCTAATTTTCGGATCTAACAGAATTTGTGAACCAGATTTATTCACATGATAAGTCCAAGATTGTTTTTGCACTTGGACAATTACAATCCAACCGGGAATAGGATTATATTCCCTTGTGCAAACTTCCCCAAATTTGAAAGCACAGGGATTACTAAAATTGGTAGATGTAACTTGAGTAATTTGCAAATCAGAACTTTTTATCCCAGAAACTCTAGAAGCATCCCTTAGCACTGCTTGAGAAATAGATTTAGGTAAAGTATTTTGGTTTAATTGTGACTGTTCGGGATTTTTAGCATTTGCAGATGTACTATTTTCAGTGACATCTAAACCACAGGCAAACAAGCTGGTAATAATCAAACCAAAGACCAAGATTTGCGGAAACTTGAAATTGTTATACATTTGGGAAACTAGCTTAGTGATTAGATTCATAACCATATAAATTAACAATTGAATACTGAATTAAACTTAACTTTACAACTTATAAATAATTCTTTCCCTCCTCATTCCTCCGCGTCCTCTGTGTCCTCTGTGGTTCGTTTTTCTATTAATTTATTCCCCATTGCCAAAAGTGCCGTTCCATAAGCTGCCTCTGTATTCTTTGATGAAACAATAGGTACTTTTAAATAACGTTGACGAATAGCCGTCCAAGTAGAATTAGCAGCACCACCACCTGCTGTATAAATATGAGTTAAAGGATCTGCACCTAGATTTTGTAATAGTTCATATCCTCTAGTTTCTATTCTAGCCATACTTTCTAATAAACCATGTAGAAATTCTTGAGGTTGATCTGGACGTGGTTCTAGTCTGGGTAATAATTGGGGATCATTAATGGGAAAGCGATCGCCTGGTTTCAATAATGGATGATAATCTAACACACTGGCTTGAGTTGGATCAATTTCCGCACTTAACCTCACCAACTCAACATCGCTGAAAAAATGCTTCAAAATAGCACCACCCGTATTGGATGCACCTCCAGTCAACCACAAATCTCCTAAACGATGGCTATAAATTCCATATCGCGCATCTTCAATTCTATGCCGACTTAAAAGTTTTAGTACCAAAGTTGAACCGAGAGAAGTTACCGCCTCCCCCGGAAATTTAGCTCCACTGGCTAGAAAAGCCGCAATACTATCTGTTGTGCCAGCAACCACTAAACAATCGCCTTTAAAGCCAAAATCGGCCGCAATCTGGGGAAGTAATTCACCAATGGCTGTACCCGGCGCTAAGACTTGCGGTAACTGGAGGGGAATTTCTAGCTGTTCCAACCATGCTGGATATTGCAATTTTTCCACGTCATAACCCAATTTTAAGGCGTTGTGGTAATCGCTAATACCTAACTTTCCATGCAAGAGAAATCCCAGCCAATCGGCTTGATGCAATAAATATCTGGCTTTTGCAAAATCAGGTAATTCTTGCATCCAGAGGAGTTTCGCTAGACTAGATGTAGCACTTAATACAGTGTGATTTGCTGGCGCAATCCTGCTCAATCGTTCTAAAACCACTGCACCCCGAGCATCATTGTACAATAGTGGCGCGTCCACAGGCTTTCCAGCCCCATCAGTCAGTAAAATAGTGGAAGAAGTCCCATTAATAGCGATCGCTCCGATTTCCCCCCTTAACACCCCCGGAATTTGCCCTAATAGACTCCATAAAGCCTGTTGCCAACATTTCAGCCAATCAACAGTCCCAACCTGCCAACAATGGCGCATTTCGGACAGAATCCGACCTTCTTCATCAATTACCACACCCCGTGCGCCAGAAGTACCAAAGTCAATACCAAGCGATAAAGTCATAAATTAAGGGAAGTAGGGGAGGTAGGGGAAGTAGGGGAAGTAGGGGAGGTAGGGGAAGTAGGGGAGGTAGGGGAAGTAGGGGAGGTAGGGGAGGTAGGGGAAGTAGGGGAAGTAGGGGAATATTTCTTCCCAATGACAACGGACAATGAACAACTGACAAATCCCCAGTTTTTGTTGCATCTTGTAACAAGATGTTTCCTTATTTTGGCAAAACAGGGAAAAGTAGTAAACGGAGTCTTGAAAATCAAGTTCAACTTAGGAGGATTTCTATCATGCCTATCTCAGATACCCAAGTTTACATTGCGTTAGCTGTAGCACTAATTCCAGGAATTCTAGCTTGGCGTTTAGCTACAGAACTATACAAATAACACCAGTGTAACGCTGTTACAGGTGCTTAATCCATAAGTAGGAGTAGATTTCAAATACTTGTAGTTCTAAACTATGGGAATTTTAGGAATCGCCCCTACTTTACTAGGTAATATTTTATTCATCTTCATACTTGTATAAATTTCCAGAAAATGGAGTAATATGGCAGCTAAATTAAGCCGCAATTAGCACCTGTTTGCTTTTGACGGTAATTACCGTAAATCAGCGAGTTTTTTGTTAGCACCATGAATGCGTTTCAACCATCTAAACCTCCTCTACAGCCCGTAGAACAACGCCGAACTGTACCCAGACCTAAACGACATTTACGCCAACGTGCTTATCAAATAATGGCACTGGAAACTACAGCCAAAGTAGCAGTTAATATAGTTATTAGTGCAGCAGCAGTATCTGCTTTAGTACAATTATTACCTTATCATTGGTCACAACAGGATAAGTTGCGAACAGTTCGTACCGAAGTAAAAGTTATGGAAGGGCGTGTGCAAAACTTACAGACAGAATTTAGCCGCAACTTTGATCCTGGGGAAGCTAAAAGTATTATGCAACAAAAATCATTTCGCTTTGACCCTAATCAGCGTCCAGTTATATTGATGAATCAAGAGCAGACTGGAACGGAACAATCTAACTCAGCACCATAAAAGTGCAGAAAATATATTAATCATCACGGTTATTAGGGTGACTACCAAATGATACAACTTTATATTTAGTCATGAAACTCAAATTTTTGAGTCAGTTTTACCAATTGAATGCTAAAAATCTGAATTAAGCCATCTACTAAATTAGTCTTCAAAAAAGAGCAACTCGTTTAACCAATTTTCGATTTGTAACCGTAAGCGATAACCGGAAACATCTTGATGATTTAAAGATGGTAGTTCTGCCAATGCGCGACGATAATTCGCGATTGCACAATTCCAATCACCCCAGAGATGATAAGTCCGTCCCTGTTCCGCCCAAATGTTGCCTTTGAGTTGACCAAACAGCATGGCAATTTCTAAGTTTTCAATAGCTTCTGCATAGTCTCCCAAGTCGCGTAAAGTAATACTGCGATTAATCCAAGCCCGAACATGATGGGGATTTAGATCTAATGCTTGTTCATAATCAGCCAATGCGGCTGTTAATTCACCACAAGCAGCGTAATAATTAGCCCGATTATTGTAGGCACTAGCTAATTTAGAATTTAAATCTAAGGCTTTGTTATAATCAGAGATAGCTTTTTGGCTATCACCACTTTGAAAATAAATCAGCCCTCGGTTATTGTAATCGACCGCATTTTCGGGATGATGGTCAATCAGGTGACTTAACAGTGCGATCGCTTTAGTATAATCCCCTTGTTGTGCTAACTTCAAAGCACAAGAGCGTAAATAACGTTCTTCCAACATTGATTCATTACCATCCTGTAACGGCGCACATTGATGACAAGGATTGTTTTGATCAGAAAGACATACTTGATTGTTTTGAATACCAGAATTTAAAAAAGAGTGCTTATTCATACTTTGCCTATTTGGTTTACTTGGTTTGTCAAATAAAGTTACAGTTTTTGTGTCCTGATGACTCTAGGATGATTGAAGGACGTGGATTTTACATCCAACAACAGATGAGCCATAAATCTAATAATGTATACTTCATACCCAAGTTCAATTCCCGAATCAGTAAAATTCTGAAGAATTGAAGTGTAAATTTTAATGATCAGGGGAAGAGGGAAGAGGGAAGAGGTAATAGGCAATAGGCAATAAGAGTTTTACCAATGACAACGGACAACTAACAACTAACCAACCCCTATTTACCAATTCTAGAAGAGACATTTCTCATGACAACAATAATTGCTTATGCTGATGCTACCGCTTTCAATACTGATGAATATATTATGCTTTGTTTATCTACTTGCTTATATAAAGAAGATGGGGAAGTGGAGCAAATTGAAGTGATAGAACCCATTCCTACAGCCGCATTAGAAGCTATCTGTAAACAAATTCCCACATCTTAAATTATTCGATAGAGCGCAAACGGGTACTAAATGCGGCTAGAATTGTCACCTAAAAATTTTTAGGATTTTTAGGTGTTAATGTCTTTTAAGCCGGGGATGAAAGCTACAAGAGGGGATTTATCCCCCAGCGACCTGTGCTATACTACTTGTAACAGGAAAGGTAATCAACCTGTATAAAAACCTAACTGCCTAACGGTAATCTGTACCTTGACAATTAAATCTATGTGGTTCTACTGCATTGTTCTAGTTTCCTTCTAGCAGTAGGTAAAAGATTTATAGGGACTAGACGAATCAGAATTTTGAAACTTTCTCGTTTCAAGTTAAACAGGACTTGCAATAATGCAACTACGGTCGGGCAGACCGAAAGTTAACGCTTGGGGAGAGTCCCACCTCTGAGCTAGATAACGCAAGGAGTCTAGTTTAAGTGGTCTCGTTGAACCAAGAATCCCCGTGTCTTTAGACCGGGGAGTGTCAAATTCCCATTATGCTCAAATTAGATTTGAGTGCTTACCCAGCAGTCGTGAATTATATTCAGTCTATATCTGAACGTCCGGCATTTCAAAAAAGTATTGGGGGACGGAAGTAATTGACAATTAATAATTGACAACTGTTAGTTGTCAATTATATTTTCTAGCGATAATTTGTAAATTGCAAAGCGACGGGGAAATCTTCTTGTTTAAGCCGTTGAATCACGAGTTGTAAGTCATCTTTTGATTTAGCTATCACTCGCACAGCGTCACCTTGAATTGAGGCTTGCACCTTTTTAATTTCGTCCCGAATTATCTTAGAAATTTGTTTAGCAATTTCTTGGCTAATGCCTTTTTTCAGGGTAATTTCTTGACGAACACGGCTACCGCTGGCAGATTCAACTTTGCCAAATTCAAAGATTTTTTGAGAAAGATTCCGCTTGGCGGCTTTTTCCCGCAGGATGGTATGGACTGATTCTAAGGTAAAGTCGCTGTCAGTACCAACGGTAATTTTTTCTTCGCTTAATTCGATTGTGGTTTTAGTATCTTTAAGATCGTAACGGCTTTTAACGTCTCTGATGACTTGATCAATAGTATTGACTAATTCTTGTCTATCAAAGTCGCTGACGATATCAAAGGAAAAAGAAGCAGCCATAAATAAAATTGGTAATTGGTAATTGGTAAGAGAGAAGAGGCAAAATTAAAAATCCTTATTCCCTCAGCTTAATTATTTAACTTGCATGAGACTGAGGAAAAACAGAGTTCCCGAACTAAAAGAAGCAATACCAAACATGAGCGATCTTAACAAAGGTATATTTGCAATATAGAAAATAGAGTATAGCAAACGGGCAATCAGAAAAGCGATCGCTGCATTCACTCCCTGGGGAGAATTCACTCCAGTGACATAAGCCATTAGTGCGGCTGCGGCAAAAACCATAAACGCTTCAAAGGAGTTTTCATGGGCCCATGTTGCCCGTTGGGCATAGGGAGGCAACTTGTCAAACATGGCGCGAGGTGCAGACAAATCATATCCTACTTGCACTCTAGCAAAAGCTACTAATAAATAGGGTAGATAAATGAGAATAGCCGCAACGACAATAGAGGATAAAAAAATAGCAGGTACTGGTAATAGAGATAAAGACATTCAACTAATTTAATAGGGTACTTGGTCAGGTATTGATCATTTTTGTCAATGGATAAGGGGTAATTTAGTGAAATCATTACCCTTTACCCAATGATTTTCCATCTCTATCATTAGCTTTGCAAAAACTGCCGTTCACGCTAATCAAAGTAGAAGAGTGTTACCACTTTTCGCTGGTCTTCGGCATCACTACAAGTTTGTAGCAAAGTGCGACTATCGTGAAATGCAAAGCAGATTAGTTGTTGACAGCGAGAGACGATTTCTTTGTTACATAGGTAACTCGCTTCAGCTAGGGACAAGTTATCATTACTGGGGTTTTCCACTAAGTGCATAACCTGTTCTAATTGCTGGCGCGATTCTTGGGGTTGACGTTCCAAACTTTGGGGTAAAATGACCGTGAGTAAGTTGGGATCAGCCTTGGTTGCGCCCCGGATGGCCGCAGAGTTTGTGCCTGTAGCACCAGAAGTAATGATGCGGTTGCCCGATAGAATCAGGGCATAAGTCATCATTTCAATGAGGTTCTGATGGGTAATTGGCACATGACGAGAACCTAGCAAGGCAATCCGCTTGGAACCTGTTTGCTGGATGGTTGCTAGTTCTTGGGCTAAGGTATCGAGTTTAATAGTATCTATTGACTGACTCAAAGATGAAGATCATGAGATTAAACAACCTAGACATTCTACCAAACAGCGTGTACATAGGATACTAACTAGGGTTACATTATTATTTGTTAGCAAATTACTAACGAGCTACTAACCCTCTAGAACTACTTTTGGAAATACCCATACCTCTTAATCCCCTCCAGCCGATGACGATATAACCAATTGACAATAATAAACTATTAATACCAGTTCGCAATTCCTTCCAGGCATCTTCCTCGGTTTTCTGCAACTGTTGTTGTGTTTGAGTCTGAATTTGGTTAAGTCTTTGGGTTGCTAGTTTTTGAGGGTCTGTTTGCTGGGCGATAAAATTATCAAGAGAGTTAAGATTTGTTTTATACTGCTTGAGTAGATCCTTCTGTGCCTCAGGTAATTGACTATTGCTAAGTGCCTGATTATACTTTTCGTCATCCTTAACCAGTTCATTTAGCTGGGTTCTGAGTTGCTCTTTTAATGCAGCGCGTTGTTTCTCTAGAGATGCTTTTACCTGATCATTACCAAGTTGATTTTGGAGTTGTGCTAATTGATTTTTCACTTGGTTTTCTGACTGTTCCGCTTCTTTCTCAATCCGTGCTAACCCCTCTGCCTTTACTTGATTGACGTTACTCAGATGTAGGGGAAAAATCAACAAAAATATCAGTCCTAACAAACTAGAGAGGATAAAAATTGGCAATTTTAGACCAGAAGACGAGGAACGACTACTTTCACTAGATCCACTAGATTTATTAACCCAGTATGCAATTAGAATTGCTCCCAGACCAAGCAATGGTATAATACCCTGATCTACAAGACTTCTGCACAAGTTAACTTGCCAGAGTTTATCTGTAAATTGGAAAGGGAATAATAAAAATAGACAGTCTACAGAGAAGAACAATATACAGATTATACCTATTAACTGGAGCAAGAAGGATGTGTTAGAGGATGTGTTAGAGGATGTGTTAGTAGCCATATTGGTTTACAGTGTGAATATATTAAATTAATTAGCATATTTAATGCTACAGGATTACCCGGTAAGCGTAAAGCTCAGTGTCTAGAGCTTAAATCTTTCTCGCCATTCTTCTACATTTTGTCGTAAACCTGCACCCAACCAATCATCAAACTGGGGATACAGTGGTAAACGTGGTACTAACTCCCAGCCCCCAGATTTTAAGATGTTTCTGAGTTCCTGTTCCTGTAAATGGGGATAATCAGGATTAACTTCATCCTTGGGACCTATTCCCCCTAAATCCCTCGCTCCAGCGGCTATACAAGCAAGTAACCAATTTTCATCTTTAACTAAATTCGGGGGAATCTGGATTGTAATGTCTGCTGGTAAAATTTCCCGCACTTTGGCGATAATTTCTGGTAATTGATGAGGGTTAAATGGTGGTGCGTCAAAGGTTTGCACCGTTCCGGGGCTGTGGGGTTGGAGAATTACCTCTTGAATATGATGGTAATGTGCATAAGATTCAGAAATAGCCGCTAAAGTCTCCCACCAATCAGCCTCAGTTTCCCCTATTCCTAAAAGTAACCCTGTGGTGAAGGGGATTTTTAGCTCTCCTGCCCATTGTAATTGTTGCGATCGCACTTGGGGCAATTTACTTGGTGCATGACGATGGACTGTACTTAATAGTTTTGGTGTCAACTGCTCCAACATTAACCCCATGGACACATTCACCGTTTTCAGTTTTTGCATTTCTACCCAACTCAGTGGACCAACATTGGTATGGGGTAAAAATCCCATGTCTATTGCTAAGGCACACAAATCATAAATTCGCTCAAACCAAGCTTCCCGTCGGGCTGAATGGGGATGGACTTCACCGCTCAAGATCAGGATTTCACAGACATTTTGTTTTTTAAGTTGTAAAAAAATCTCTTTAGCTTCCCCAAGAGTCAACCAAGGACTTTTACCCGGTTCAGTGCGGAAATTGCAATAAGAACAGCGGTTAAAGCACTCATAAGTGGGAACAATAGTATAAGCAGGGCTATAGGTAACAATATTTTGACTAGATAGAGACATATATAGTAGGGAGCAGGGTCTGCGCCCAAAAATGCAGGGGTTCATGAATGAAGTAGGGAGTTGCGTTCCCAGAAAATCAGAAATTATCACAAAAATAATTAATGCCTGAAACCCCCAGCCTGTCTACAATATAACCTTTTCTATAACCCAATTTTCTAGATTTATTAAAAAATATTCCGAAAACCCCTTTACAAATCGAAACATATCGCTTAATATAAATTCATGAGGTAGAAACACCTACCAAAACATACATAACTCAAACGCAATTATAAACACATGACAACTACCTTACAACAGCGCGAAAGTGCTAACGTATGGAATCGCTTCTGCGAATGGATCACCAGCACTGACAACCGTTTATATATCGGTTGGTTCGGAGTATTAATGATCCCTACCCTCCTCGCTGCAATTACTTGCTTTGTAATTGCATTTATCGCTGCTCCTCCCGTGGACATTGACGGTATCCGCGAACCAGTTGCAGGTTCTCTACTCTACGGAAACAACATCATCTCCGGTGCAGTAGTTCCTTCCTCCAACGCTATCGGTTTACACTTCTACCCTATTTGGGAATCTGCTTCTTTAGATGAGTGGTTGTATAACGGCGGTCCTTACCAGTTAGTAGTATTCCACTTCTTGATCGGCGTATTCTGCTACCTCGGTCGTGAATGGGAACTTTCTTACCGCTTAGGAATGCGTCCTTGGATTTGCCTAGCATTCTCCGCACCTGTAGCTGCTGCTACCGCAGTATTCTTGATCTACCCAATCGGTCAAGGTTCATTCTCAGACGGTATGCCTTTAGGTATCTCTGGAACATTCAACTTCATGATCGTGTTCCAAGCAGAACACAACATCTTGATGCACCCCTTCCATATGTTAGGTGTAGCTGGTGTCTTCGGTGGTTCTTTGTTCTCTGCAATGCACGGTTCACTTGTGACTTCTTCCTTGGTTAAAGAAACAACCGAAAACGAATCACAAAACTACGGTTATAAATTCGGTCAAGAAGAAGAAACCTATAACATCGTTGCTGCTCACGGTTACTTCGGTCGCTTGATTTTCCAATACGCTTCCTTCAACAACAGCCGTCAACTACACTTCTTACTAGCTGCTTGGCCTGTAATTGGTATCTGGTTCACAGCTTTGGGTGTTAGCACAATGGCTTTCAACTTGAACGGTTTCAACTTCAACCAATCTGTCATGGATTCTCAAGGTCGTGTCATCGCTACATGGGCTGACGTAATCAACCGCGCTAACTTAGGAATGGAAGTAATGCACGAGCGTAACGCTCACAACTTCCCTCTAGACTTGGCTGCTGCTGACGTTGCTCCTGTTGCTTTAAGCGCTCCTGCAATCAACGGTTAATAAGTTTAGTTACATAAAAAACGCTCTCCAATCATGGGGGGCGTTTTTTTTATTCATTTTTCACATTCGCGTTTAGTCACATAATGCCGATAGCGAAACATTGCTTCTAGCTGTGTTTGCACTAACCAACCACTGATAAATTCTATTCCATCACCGCCAGGCATAGAATAAGTAATATTATCGGTTAATTTAGTTTTGCCATTTTCTTCTGTAAACTCATGACGATGTACCCAGGACTCAAAAGGTCCAGATATCTGTTCATCGGTGAACAGACGATATTCTTCATAGTCTGTGTGCCGCGCTAACCAAGTTAAGGGTAAAATACCCAAAAAAAGCCGAAATTCTGTAATTGCACCTGCTGATAGTCCTCCTTCCCGTCTGACTATTTGTACAGGTTGCCAAGGTGGGGTGAGTATTTGGAGTATGTCTGGTCTTTCGTGGAATTTCCAAACTACTTCTATTGGTGCGTTAATAATTGAGGAATGTTTAAAGTGCAACATGAACAAAGAAACCTAAAATTGAGCCTTTAGATTCAGTCTTGATAATTTTATCAGAAAATAGGCTGAAACCCCCGAATTAACCCCTAAAAATCCTTCAACTAAGTATAACGAGAGAATGCCATAAAAAGCTGATGCTGCCATTGCTAATTAAGGTATAAAAAAAATATTTTATAAACTTTTTGAATTTACTGCCTAGATATCTATTTTCTATGCCATAATGGGAGGTGAGAAGTAATTCGGTGGACCACGTTTGTTTTTAGTATTGATAGGCTTTTTCCCTTTGGTATTTACAGACTTTTCTCCGAAATCTAAATCTCTACACTCTTATGATTTTGGAGAAAATCTATGTCAATTTATGTAGGCAACCTCTCTTATGAAGTTACCCAAGACGGTTTGAGCGAAATTTTTAAGGAGTATGGCAAGGTAAAACGTGTTCAGCTACCTACCGACCGGGAAACTGGTAAAGTTCGCGGTTTCGGTTTCGTGGAAATGGAATCAGATGCAGAAGAAGAAAAAGCCATTGAAGCCCTTGATGGTGCTGAATGGATGGGACGTGATTTAAAAGTGAACAAAGCTAAACCTAGAGAAGAACGTAGTTCTTTTGGTGGTGGAAACCGTAGCGGCGGTGGTGGCCGTAGCGGCGGCTATGGCGGTGGCGGCGGTGGAAACCGTTACTAATATCCATAGACCAAAGCTTAACAAATATCCGCATCTAGGATAATTAGGTTGAATAGAAGTTCAGGAATTAATACCTGAGCTTTTTTTAATGGAAAATTTTCTATAAAAATAATGATCATGTAGCACTTGCCAGCATGATTAGTCATAAAATGTTACTTTGGGAAGCGATAACTAATTTACACTTCCTGACATTTACCAATGCCTTATCTTACTGCTGCGAGGGAAATTCGTTCCTTAATTACTGAATATACCACAGCTAAAACTTTGTGGATAGATACAGAAGTTGCTGATTATAAAACTCGTAATCCAAGATTATCACTGATTCAGGTGTTAGCTAATCCTGAAGATATGACTGGTAATAGTGTTTATTTATTAGATGTTCTCGATAAATCAGATGTAATTGCTGATTTTGTGGAGAGGATTATGGTTAATGATGCTATTGAAAAAGTTTTTCATAATGCTGGTTATGACGTGAAATATTTGGGAGCTAAAAAAGCTAAAAATATTACTTGTACCTTAGAAATGGCGAAGAAGATTCCCGTCTATTTACTACCATTACCTAATTATCAATTGAAAACCCTAGCTACTAAACTTTGTAATTTTCATGATATTAATAAACAAGAGCAAACGAGCGATTGGGGAAAAAGACCATTAACTGAAGAACAAATAGAATATGCTTATCTTGATTGTATTTATTTAGCTCAAGTACATTTACGATTATTAGAATTAGAGGTAAACTTAAAGATAGATCCAATTAGGGAAGATCTAAGTTTATTGACTGCTAGATATATAGAAATTGAACAGCAACAAAAAATACTCAAATCAGAATTTGAGCATTTACAAGAACGGGTAAAACAAGCGATGTTAGTCCAGAATATTTCTGAAACATCATCTTGTAAACTTACAAGTTATGAGCGAAAAACTATCAAGACTCAGTTTCAGGAATTGGTAGATTTGGTAGAAAATCAAGGTGTTGATTTAGATTTTACAATTACTCTAACCGAAGATATTCGCAAAAATTTGGGGGTAAATTTGGAAAAATTGACTGTAAATGTTGATATAAATACTTATTGGAAAATAACGCCTAAAAATCAAGAAGGTGAGGAATACTGAGAAACTCTGTGAACTAGTTTTGAGTCTATTTCCTGATACTGGTATGGAAATTTTTCTCAAATTGCTAACAAAATTAACAGAATTATCAACGGTAGTCTAGTAATAATAGAAATATAGCTATCAGGGATTGTTTTTAGTATTTAGTAATATGCGGTAATTGGCTGGATAAATTTATTTATTTCCGATAACTTCAGGGAATTTTATCATTTGAATTGAATATTAATCAAAAAGCGAGAGTATTTCCTAAGTAAGTAAGCAATTTAGTGAATGATTTACTCCAGGTATAATGGCGATTTATAGTAAATTATGAAATGGCAGTTATTGAGACACAAACACAGAGAAGTAAACAGAGCATTCACTATAGCGATGGTTACTATTTTCAGCGGGATTATTTGCGTTTCTTGTAGTAATAATCAAGATGTTTTGGTGACAGAAAGAGGAGCAAGTTCCCCAAATCCACAGATAGGGAGAACCTCTAAAGCTGGGGAATTTTATGTTCAGGGACAAACTCAACATCTTAAAGGTAATTACCAAGCGGCTATTGCTGCCTATAGTAAATCAATTAGTCTGAATCCTCAATATGCACCAGCATTTAAAGGTAGGGGTTTGGTTTATTTTGATACTGGTAATAAAGAGGGAGCGATCGCGGATTATAATCAGGCATTGGGTCTAAATCCTCAGGATGCGGAAGCGTACAATAATCGTGCTAATGCTTTTGTATCTATAGGAGATTACAGAAGAGCGATTGCGGATTATAATCAAGCAATTAGTATTACGCCTAAATCTGCCGAAGTTTACAATAATCGAGGTAACGCCCGTGCAAACCAAGGTGATAAGAATGCGGCGTTAGAGGACTACACTCAAGCAATTCGGATCAATAAAGAATATGCTGTAGCTTATAATAATCGTGGTAATGCTTACGCATCAAGAGGAGAACCACAAAAAGCAATATCGGATTATAATGAAGCAGTTCGCATTAATCCTAACTTCGGTGCTGCTTTCAATAATCGCGGTAACGCCTATGCTGCAATTGGTGATAAACGGGGAGCATTAAAAGATTTACAACGGGCAGCAGCGATTTTTGATAAGGAAGGAAATAAGGATTTATATCAACAAGCGATGAAAAATATTGAGGAATTGGGGAAGTAATTCATAGTATCTTATACAGCAATTTCTGGTGTTATGAGGTACTTATGTAGCGGGCAAGACTTGTACTGAGCTTGTCGATAGCGCAGCGTGGCGTTAGCCATAGTATGCCCGCACTACAAGAGTTTCATAATTCAAGTTTGTATCTCATTAAAGCGAAATCTGCTGTATTGATATTTTACCATATCAACCGCCAAAAATATTGGAGTTTAGTATTACTAAACCCCTAAAAAATTAATTAACTAACTAACTAACTGCTAATGAATTTTTACTGTAATATTCGGTTTGCGGGTAAACGCTAATAATGGTATTTCCAACTTCAAAAAATGTTCCTGCTTGTTCATGTTTAGAAAATTGCAAATGGGGATATTTAGCAGCTAATTCATCAGCAGTCATGGCTTTAGCTGATATTTTATTTGGTAAAAGTCCTGTCACACCAATGTAAAATACCATAGGGGAAATATTTTCTTGGTAAGTTTGCTCAACATAAGCTGCTAATTTTTGGTAAGCTGTCGTCATAGCTGTAATCAAATCTTCTCCATTGACAGATTTACCAGCGTGTTGAGCATATAATAGCAACGCTAAACGATGATCACCAACTTTATTGAGAATTTCCCCTACTTTACCATTGATATTAATTCCCAGAAAGTCGTCAAAAATGGGTTTCATCAAATCATCAACTTTAGTCAGTTTCATTCTTGCAGAAAGGGCTTTTTGTCGAAAAGCAATATTTTGATTTAAACCCATTTCTAAAGTTGGTTTAGGGAAAATCTCCCCAGTTTCTTTGTCATAAACCTCATATCTTCGCGCTAAAAATTGATTAGCAGCATATAATTTACTCAAATTGAGAATATCCTGATTACCAAACTCAATTTTATAACTGATATGAGAATCAATTGTATCTGGATATTCCTGAGTTTTAGGAAAATTCAGATAGAGATTTTTTGACAAATAATGTTGTTTTAATTCCTCTACCTGATTACTCACAAATACATCTGATTGATGGCGTAAATAAGCAGACAAAATACTCATAACAACTTTAATTTCTGCTAATTGAGTAAATAACCCATCAATACTAGCAAACTTGATATTAACAGGAACTAATGGTAAAGTATCTAACTGAATTATATATTCAGAATTGAAATCAAACTTGTCAGCAATAATTACACCTTTAGCTTGCAATAAATCAAATACTTTCTTGTTGCTGATTTTGATATTTAAGGCAGAAACATGAACTTTTCCATCTTTGACAATGGTATAATTATTAAAATTATCCAAATCATGAGCCAGCAAACCCGCAACTTCAATGATATGGGTATTATCTTCAGATTTTACCAGCTTAACCTTCCGCCTTATCAACATATTAATAGTAGCCGTATTGCGATTTATAGCAAATACACCCATTTGCACAAAATCACCAGCATAAACATCCTCAGTTTGTAACCAAGGAGTAATCAAATCACCATTAATATCTCTCACCCCCCTCACCCGTTTAATACCAGTTCGGTAGTAATCTTCCTTTAACTTATGTAAATTCAAAATGATATTTTGACGATATGCCGATAAAATTTGGATAAGTTCTAACAGGGAAATCTGGTGATTTAACTTCGACATAAAACCCCCTAACTTTTATTAGGTAAAAACTCAATTTTCCTCTCCCCGTCTCCCTTAGGGTTCACCAGTCGCCTACGGAGGGAAACCCTTCTACAGCGCTGGTTCACTGCGACTCTGCGTGAGGAAAATCCATATTTCCCTCATTATAGTATATTCGTACTAAAAAATCAACTTATCCAAATCAAGACTAAGATAAAAATAGCTTTACACTTCTTCATAATTAAAACAAAACAATGGCGAGAGATTTACGGGGATTCATTAAAATTCTAGAAGAAAGAGGACAATTAAAGCGAATTTCGGCTTTAGTTGACCCAGATATGGAAATTGCAGAGATTTCCAACCGAATGCTGCAAAAAGGTGGCCCAGGCTTAATCTTTGAAAACGTCAAAGGTGCATCTTTCCCCGTTGCGGTAAATTTAATGGGGACAGTGGAAAGGATATGCTGGGCTATGAACATGGAAAAACCAGAAGAGTTGGAAACCCTGGGAAAGAAGCTGAGTATGCTTCAGCAACCCAAACCACCCAAAAAGATTTCCCAAGCCATAGATTTTGGTAAAGTGCTGTTTGACGTAATCAAAGCCAAACCGGGAAGGGACTTTTTTCCCCCTTGTCAACAAGTGGTAGTGGCAGGGAATGATTTAGATTTAAATAAGTTACCTTTAATACGTCCTTATCCGGGAGATGCCGGAAAGATTATTACGCTAGGATTGGTAATTACTAAGGATTGTGAGACGGGAATCCCCAATGTAGGCGTGTATCGGTTACAGCTACAATCTCAAAATACAATGACCGTACATTGGTTATCGGTGCGGGGAGGGGCGAGACACTTGCGGAAAGCGGCAGAACGTGGTAAAAAGTTAGAAGTAGCGATCGCTCTGGGTGTTGATCCTTTAATCATTATGGCAGCAGCCACACCCATTCCTGTAGATTTATCAGAGTGGTTATTTGCTGGATTGTATGGCGGTTCGGGAGTCAACTTAGCCAAGTGTAAAACCGTAGATTTGGAAGTTCCCGCAGATTCCGAGTTTGTTTTAGAAGGGACAATTACACCGGGGGAAGTTTTACCCGATGGACCCTTTGGCGACCACATGGGATATTATGGCGGTGTGGAAGATTCGCCTTTGGTGCGGTTTCAGTGCATGACACACCGCAGAGACCCAATTTATCTTACCACATTTAGCGGTTTGCCACCGAAAGAAGAAGCCATGATGGCGATCGCTCTTAATCGGATTTACACCCCCATTTTACGGCAACAGGTCTCAGAAATAGTTGATTTTTTCCTGCCAATGGAAGCGTTAAGTTACAAAGCCGCAATTATTTCCATAGATAAAGCCTATCCTGGACAAGCACGACGAGCAGCTTTAGCGTTTTGGAGTGCGTTACCACAATTTACCTACACTAAATTTGTGATTGTCGTTGATAAAGATATCAATGTTCGTGATCCTCGTCAAGTCGTTTGGGCAATAAGTTCTAAAGTTGATCCTACCAGAGATGTATTTATTTTACCAAATACTCCCTTTGATACTTTAGATTTTGCTAGTGAGAAATTAGGGTTAGGTGGGAGAATGGGAATTGATGCCACTACAAAAATTCCTCCAGAAACAGAACATGAATGGGGTGAACCATTAAAATCAGATATTGATATTGCTGCCATGGTAGAAAGACGCTGGCAAGAATACGGTTTAGCGGATTTACAATTAGGAGAAGTTGATCCGAATTTGTTTGGTTATGATATGAAGTAATACCCACACTTTCCCTTCTCTGTCAGGAGGGGAGTATTTTTTTAAAATTGAAAATTTGGAGAACATAACCATTTTATCTACAATTATAAAAGTATTTTTATGTCTTTATTGTCTATCAAAAGGATTGCTTTTACCATCCCCATCTATTCACAGGGATGGTTAATAGCTATATATTAGCCTTCAACAGTGATTTTACCAACCATGCCAGCACCACGGTGGGGTTGGCAGTAAAAGGTATAATCACCAGCAGGAGCGTCAGCAGGAAAAGTGGTTGTTTGTTTTTGTCCGGGATTTAGTAATAACTTTGTATGGGATAAAGCTGTCGCTAATGCTTTGTCATGAGCGGGGTTTTTAGCAGAATCAAATACAACGTTGTGGGGAGGAACTTTGTTGTTTATCCATTCAATAGTGTCACCAGGCTTAACAGTCAACTGCTTTGGTTGAAAAGCCAACAAGCCTTTATCACTACCTAGCTTAACTGTATATGTTTCCGCAGATGCAGTAGGGGTAAATACAGCAAAGCTACCGAAAATTACAATAACTGTTAATACAGCTAGGCTTAAGCGTCGCAAAGTTGCTGCGATAGATTTCATGTTTCTCTCCTGTGGAAATATTTTTATTTTTCTAATCTCATTTTAAATACAATCAATGCCAAATATGACAGGTTGTCATATATTTATTTTTCTAAATTTCCTAAAGGTTAGTTTAAACTATAAAAATAGGGTATGCAAATATCTGCGAGAATGACTGCGCTAAAGCAAAGAGTAACGCACTAGTTTCGGTCAAATCAGAATTGCAGGTTACTAAATTTGCGTTCCTTAGAGAGAGTTAGACGTTCCATAGAACCTCTCTACAAGAGTTCTAGGAAACGCACATTTAATTTTTGGAGATATCTATTGATCTTCTAGCTGACTACTGAATTCTCTCGGTGAACGTCGTTTTAACTCGACTGACTCAGTGCGGGGTAATAAATCAAATACTTCTCTCAATTTGTCGTCTATTTCCTCAAAAGGGACTTGACCTTTTTTATTGAAAACTACCTTACCCGACTGGTCAAAAACTACAACTTGAGGCACACTTCCTCCATAATAATATCCTGGTTCTGTGGGTTGATAGGTTTTGTCAGCTAAAAGAGTATCAACGCTGATAGGAATGATTTCTGTTGCGCGGCCATAGAATGCTTGCATTTCGGAAACAACCGGCGCATATTTTTTGCAATCGCTACTGTCATCAGTGTAGAATGTCACTATCGCTGGTTTATGTTCTGCTAATGTCTGAGCTAGTGTTTCTTTGGAAGGAACTAGAGAACCATTACCAGCATAAATTACAAAAATATTGCCATCATATCGGTCATCTTTAATACCTGCTAATGCTGGCTGCATACTAATTACGAATAGACAAACAAGCAGCAATAAGCATTTTGACACTAACCGTTTCCAGTTAGTAATTATTTGAGTTTGTAAAAAAAGCCACTTTATGCTATTCATTAACAGAAACCTTGTCTTTGCTACTATTTTTTGTGAGTTTGTGCTGAACTGATGTTAACTGGTTTGGATAATAATCACACCCACGCACTATTTTTTAAGATAACCTTTACTGGTGTTTTCAGAGAAAAAATTATTTGTTAGTGAGACTATACTCATTTTGATGCTATCTTTTCTAATTAGTTAAACTTACACGAAATGAAGATGAAGCTCTATAGAATAAGATTTCTGGAATAATTGACCGCAGATAAACGCAGATAAACGCAGATAAATACGGATGAAATTCTTTTTGCAATTATAGGTTATTTATAAATCATGACTGTAGGTAAGAAAATAAAAGTTATAGATAGACTCCGCTTGGGTTTTGCGGTATCAATGGCCAAAAGTGTCACGTTTTTGGTGAGGTCACTGGGTCTTGGTGCTGCTAGTGTTTTACCCGGTTCGATTGCGCGACGGATAGAACCTCGCATTTTGGAGTTATTGAGTCAGCAAGTCAAGAATGGGATAATTATCATTGCGGGAACAAATGGCAAGACGACTACTGCTTTACTATTATCCACTATTTTAGAACGGAAGGGTTTCCGTGTTGCCCATAATTCTACAGGTGCAAATTTAGAAAATGGGTTAGCAACGGCTTTGATAGATAATGCGAATCTGTTAGGAAACCTGAATGTAGATTATGCAATTTTGGAAGTTGATGAAAATATAGTTCCCAAGGTTTTAAAACCGCTACAACCTCGAATTATTCTCTGTTTAAATCTGTTTCGTGACCAGTTGGATAGATATGGGGAAGTGGATAGTATTAGTAAGCGGTGGACTAAGGTGATTGCTACTTTACCAACAACAACGGTAGTTATTCCCAATGCTGATGATCCGACTTTATCTTATTTGGGTCAACAGTTACCCCAAAAGGTTTTGTTCTTTGGTTTAAATGAACCTGAAAATTATTTAGAAGCTATTCCTCATGCTGTGGATTCTATTTATTGTCCTAGCTGTGGTCATGCTTTAGATTATCAAGGGGTTTATTTGTCCCATTTAGGAGATTTTACTTGTCCTAGTTGTGGTTTTACTAAAAGTCAACCCGCATTATTAAGCCAGGATTGGTCACAAATTCTTGTGGGTTTGTACAACAAATATAATACTTTAGCCGCAGCCACAGCAGCAAAAGAATTAGGAGTTGATGAAGTTAGTATTAGAGATGGAATTAATAATTTTCAAGCTGCTTTTGGTCGTGCAGAAGATTTGGTAATTGATGGTAAACGGGTAAGAATTTTATTATCAAAAAACCCTGTAGGAACAAATGAAACTATTCGCGTCGTCACTGAAAGTACCGATAAAACTACTTTATTGGTGTTGAATGACAGAACCCCAGATGGTACTGATGTATCATGGATTTGGGATGTGGATACAGAAAAGTTGGTAGCACGGGGTGGAACGTTGATTGTCAGTGGCGATCGCGTGTATGATATGGCTTTACGTCTGCGTTATAGTCAGGAATCTCTGGACAGTGACATCAATCTGATTGTAGAGTCAAATTTGCAGCAAGCGATCGCTACTGCTCTAGAGCATACACCAGTGAATGAAACTTTACACATTCTCCCCACCTATTCAGCCATGCTAGAAGTCCGAGAAGTATTGACTGGTAGAAAAATCCTCTAACAACTGTACGGGCGAAGCATTTGGAGAACTATTTTTGGCAATGACCGATAATTTATCTTCCAAATGCTTCGCCCCTACTGACAACTGACAACTGACAACTGACAACTTATGAAAATAGTCAAATTGATTTTGCTGGCTTTTCCTATGTTTTTAGCATCTCTGCTATTGGTAGTTAACCCAGCACACGCTTCCAAATTCAAAGCTGCACCCGCTGTCCAAATGATTGTGGTGTTATCTAATCCAGCAAATTTTGATATAGCTACACCGCAAATAAATAGCATCACACATTCTGTAATACAACAAATTGGTTGCAATTGCACTAATTGTGTTCAAGCTAATTTACAGAAATTACAAGGTAAGTTACCTATGGCTGGAATTTAATAAATTAGAACAATAAATGTTTTACAAGACACAGCAAGTCTGTGTCTTTATTACTTTATATAATTATTTCTGGACTTTTTAATATATTCATCAATTACAATCAATTATGTCAGAAAAAAACCTATCTACACATTTATTGAAAAGTACCATTTTAGGTTTAATGGTGGGTTTATCTGGATGTGGAAATAAACCTATTAATACAATATATAATACCACTAATAAAAATATTAATAATAATTTACCGTTTGTCGTAGTAACTAATAGCGTAATTTGCGATTTAACAAAACAAGTTGCTGGAGATACAATTAATCTGATTTGTTTAATTCCTCCTGGGATAAATCCCATAAATTATAAACCCATACCAGAAGATAATCAAGCCATTAAAAATGCTAGTTTAGTATTGTATCATGGTTATAATTTTGAACCAGGTTTAATTAAAATTATTGAAGAGATTAAAAAACCTAAATTAAAAATTGCCGTTGCTAAAACTATGGGTGTAAATTCCATCCAAATCAGAAAAAATGGTAAGCAAATTATTGAACCTCATGTTTGGCATAATCCTATTAATACTATCAAAATGGTAGAAATAATTAATAGTAGCTTAGTTAAATTAGCACCAGGAAATAAAAATATTTATAATAAAAATACCAAGAAAGTAACTAAAGAAATCAATCAAATTAATAGTTGGATTAAAGGCAGATTAGCTAGTATTCCCGATAAAAATCGAAAATTAGTGACAACAAATTCAGCAATGATTTATTATGTCAAAGCTTATGATATTCCCTATTCAGTCAATTTAGGTAATGTCAAAAATACAGGAAAATTGACAGATCCAAAAGTTAAAAATTTGGTTAGAGAGATTCAAAAATATCAAGTACCAACAATTTTTGCAGATACAAATACCAATTCTAATTTACTCGCACCTGTAGCGACAGCAGCGAAAGTAAAGGTTTTTCAAAGACCACTTTATATTGACGGACTAGGTGAACCAGGAAGTGACGGAGAAACCTATCAGAAAATGATGGCTGCTAATACAAGAACAATTGTAGAAGGATTGGGAGGAACATATTTGAAATTTGAGCCTAAAAATTCTCGAAATAAATAGCTACTGGATTTCCATAGAAACAAAATATTTGCTACTTACGTCTAATCACTAAGCTGCTGTCACAAGTAATGCTACGCCAGGGCAAACGCACCTAAATTCTGTAATCCATGCCCAGCAAGGGTTTCAACCTTTAGTTACAAAAATTAACAATCGTCAAAACCTTTGTCCAGTAAGCATTCTAAAAATAAGATGCGCTTGCCCTGACATAACACTCAAGTTAGTGATGATTATGAAGATAATTATTCGGTAGAGGATTTAAATAATAATGATGACTATGATGATTCTTATCAAGAAGAATATGATGATATGTACTATAGTAAAGATATGCAAAAATCAGATGACTACAGATCATCAGACTATGGTTATTTAGAAGATTTTGATCAAAGTAGTTTTTATGATTATTTTAACTGAATATGCTAGTAAATTAAAGCCAAGGCTTATTCTTCAAGGGTGAATTAAAGTATTTCATAAAAAATCCTGTAAATCCTTTAATCCTGGACATCCTGATTCTGACAAATAAAATATCATATAATAGTGAATAAATATTCACCTTAATTAACTATGCAAACCACAGAATCTCCCTTACAATTGCGGCTGTGGACTGTTGATGAATACCACAGAATGGCTGAAGCAGGAATATTTGAACCAAGTGAACGGGTAGAATTATTAGAGGGGAAAATAATCTGGATGATTGCTAAAGGAACAGCCCACCGTTCAGCAGTAGGAAGAACATATAAGTTGTTGGAAAATAGAATTGGTCATAAAGCTTGCATAGCTATTCAAGACCCTGTAAAATTAAATGAAAGGTCTGAACCAGAACCAGATATTGCTGTAGTGAAAATAGATCCGCTAGACTATGCAGATCATCATCCTACCCCAACAGAAATTTATTTAATTATCGAAGTTGCAGATAGTAGTTTAAAACTAGATACAGAAATCAAAGCTAAAGCTTATTCTCAAGCAGGAATTAAGGATTATTGGGTATTAGATGTAGTGAAACGCGAATTAATTGTATTTAGAAATCCCACAACAGAAGGTTATCAAAATCAAGAAATTATCACAGAACATCAAAACATATCTCCTTTAGATTTTCCTGATTTAGAAATTGTAGTTTCCCAGATGCTACCTCTTGTCTAAATCAGGATATCCAGGATTTAAGGATTTACAGGATATTATAACTGTATTTCATTCAACCAATAACCGCTATAGTTAAAGTAAATGGAGTTGAGTCTAATTTATTACTTACCTGAGCGATCTTAGCACCTTATTTCATTTACTAGCCTGCAAGCATCATCTGTTCTCTGTCCAACTATAGCAAGATCCCCGACTTCTTAGAGAAGTCGGGGATCTTAGTCCTAAAAATTATTTTTCCAATTTATTGACAATAATTCCTAAGTTGGATAGGATACCTAAAGTTAATTGCAAATAATTTGCAATTTCCTACATACCCATATTCCTATTAGTCTCATGTCTGACAACTTTACTTTCAGTAAAGATAAAATTTGGAGTCGTCGCCAATTGCTACAACTGGGATTATCCGGCGCTGGAGTCATTGGTGCGGGAGCAATTTGGCAGATATTGAATGTCAAAAATCATGCCAGTGTCAGAATCCCACCAATGGAAATGGCAGCATCTAATGGTGCTACTAACCCCATGCAGGTGTTACGAGAGTTTGATTATGGGACAGTTAAGCAGGAAAATGGGCGTACAGTCCGCGAATTTCAGCTAACTGCTGGTACTTCCACCATTCAGCTTAATAGTGCTGTCTCCTACAACATTTGGGATTTAAATGGGCGGATTCCTGGACCAACACTCCGGGCTAAAGAAGGGGAAAGAATAAGAATACTTTTTCTCAACAATGCTGGACATTCCCATTCTCTGCATTTTCACGGAGTTCATCCCGCTGAAATGGATGGAATAAAACCTGTGGGTAATGGTAAAGCGACTATATACGAATTTGATGCCGAACCCTATGGCGTTCATTTGTATCATTGTCACATTGCTCCGGTTACTCGTCATATTGCTAAAGGTTTATATGGGATGTTTATTATTGACCCTCCTAAACCCCGTCCTCCTGCTGATGAAATTGTTTTAATCATGTCTGGGTATGACATAAATGATGATAATCGCAATGAATATTATGCTTTTAATGGTATGCCGCATCATTATATGCACCATCCCATTCAGATTTATCAAAATCAGTTGATTCGGGTCTATGTTTTGAATATTATTGAATTTGATCCCGCTGTGACATTTCACCTTCACGCTAACTTCTTCAATGTTTATCGTTTCGGTATGACAATGACTCCCAGTGAAAAAACCGATGTTTTAACAATGGGTGTCGCAGAAAGGCACATTTTAGAGTTTGCTTTTCGCTATCCAGGAAAATATATGTTTCATCCTCACCAAGATGCAATCGCTGAAAGTGGGTGTATGGGACAGTTTGAAGTAATCGCGGAAAAAGATTCCCAAAAACCGGTCAATAAATCCTGACAAAACTCAGAAAGATTAGCAACTTAGTAAAACCCAAATTTAGCAATATCTGAAATTTACCTACTTAATTTATACTTATGTTTTAGAAAAATAGTTGATAAATATTTGTATTTATGATAAATCATAATTATATCTAAACCGAAATATTTGCAAATTTATCTACTGCTAAATCCTTAAATTACCAACATTGACACTTTATCAGGAGCAAAAATGATCAAATTCCGTTATTTATTCTTATCTATCGCTGCTTGTGCCATGATTTCTCTAAGTTCTTGTACCAGCGACACACCAAAAGCAGATATTCAATCAACACCAAATACAGCCCAAGTAACAGAAACTAGCACCCATAGCGGTCATAGTGGTAAAGCTAAAATTAATATCAATAATGCAATTTTATCCCAATTAGATAAATTAGAAGCTACATTAGGAATTCCGGCTTTATCCAACAAAATCCAAGCTAATCGTCCCTACGCTAATCCAACGGATTTAGTCAGTAAAAAAGTGATTACTCAACCACAGTTTGACCAAATTAAAGACATGGTGACAGTTGAGGAAGTGGTACTTACAGGTGAAGCTAAAGATATTGACTACATGACCAAATTGGGGTTAATGAAAGGACATCTTTTAGTAGCCAAAGAACTACTAGATCAAAATCAACCCAAACAAGCTCAACCCCATATTGGACATCCAGTTGAGGAGATTTATATTGATATTGAAGAACAATTAGATGAACGTAAAGTTAAAGAATTTAAAAGCAACTTAGTCAGTTTAACTGATTTAGTGAAATCTAATCCCAAGGATGCCAAAATAAAAACTAACTTTACCACTTCTGTGCAAGCCGTTGATAGTGCGATCGCAATTTTACCAGCCGAACAACGCAGTAAACCCGAATTTGTTCTGCAAGTAATCACCAGTTTACTAGACGCAGCCAACTCAGAATATGGTGCAGCAATTGCGAATGGCAAAATTACTGCCCCCATTGAATATCAAGATTCTCGTGGTTTTGTCGTCTATTCTCAGGAGCTATATAAAAGTATTTCTAGCCAAATGACCCAAGAACATCCTCAAGCACACAAAGCCATAGATACAGCTTTTGGAGAACTAGTGAAAGTTTGGCCTACTGCTATCCCCCCAGCGCAAGCAGTTAGCACTCCAGAAGATGTTACCAAGCTAGTGAAAACCATCGAGGAAAATACCCAAAAAGTGCGAGAAAAAACCAGCACTAAAGCACAAAGTTAGTATTTTCACACCATTGGAAGTACAGAAAAAGAAGTTTAAAATAGTAGACAAGAGAGCAAATAGTTAAAAACTAAGAGTGAGAATAGTTTGGGTTTTCAAACCTTAAAAAAAGTATAACTGCTCACTAATAATTGGTAGCTAAATACTCTCCTGATGTAATTTTGCTCAACTTAACAACTAATGCAAGAACTCGACCACCAAAAAACAATTGATATTCTCAACTCCATTATGGAATTTGAACTAGCAGGGGTAGTTCGCTACACCCATTATTCCTTAATGGTAACAGGTCCAAATCGTATACCTATTGTGGCATTCTTCAAAGCGCAAGCCACAGAATCCTTACTTCATGCTCAACAAGTGGGAGAAATTCTCACAGGCTTAGAAGGACATCCTACTTTGAGAATCGCCCCAATGGAAGAAACTTTCAAACATAACGTTAAGGATATTTTGCAAGAAAGTTTATCCCATGAAAAGAAAGCTTTAGATATGTACAAAAGTCTTCTAGCAGTTGTCAACAATGCCAGTATTTATTTAGAAGAATTCAGCCGTGGTATGATCGGACAAGAAGAGATGCACAATCTCGAACTCAAGAAAATGTTACGCGATTTCAGCTAAAAAAGCAGGAGTCAGGAGTCAGAAGTCAGGAGAAATAAAATCTACAACTGACCACTGTACGGGCGAAGCATTTGGAGAACTATTTTTGGCAATGACCGATAATTTATCTTCCAAATGCTTCGCCCCTACTGACCACTGACCACTGACAACTAACTAATAAAAATGAATTTTAGTACCGCTCTACCCACTTTTGTAATTACCCTGCGAGAAGGTGTCGAAGCCGCTTTAGTTGTGGGTATTGTTCTCGCATTATTAAAAAAAGCCCAACAATCTCGACTCAACCCTTGGGTTTATGCTGGCGTAATTGTTGGTATTATTGTCAGTGGCTTAATCGGTATTTTATTTACGGGGATCATTAAATTCTTAGGATCTATTAATCCTCAATATACCTCTGTTGTTGAGCCAACATTGGAAGGTGTATTTAGTGTTTTAGCAATAGTCATGCTGAGTTGGATGTTAATCTGGATGACAAAACAAGCCAGATTTATGAAAGCACAAGTTGAGGGAGCAGTTACCGACGCAATAGGCAAAAATTCCAATGCAGCTTGGGGAGTTTTTAGTTTAATTCTAGTCGCCATTGTCCGCGAAGGATTTGAAACTGTTCTCTTCGTTGCAGCTAATTTTCAACAAGGTTTATTACCGACTTTAGGCGCACTTGGTGGTTTAGCCACAGCGTCAGTAATTGGCGTTTTATTATTTAAATGGGGTGTGAAAATTAATATTCGCCAATTCTTTCAAGTTATGGGCGTTTTATTAATATTAATTGTTTCTGGTTTAGTAGTTTCCGGTTTACAACATTTTGATGAAGCCACAGCTAATCTAGCTTTGAGTAGTCGTTCTTCAGAAAATCTTTGTTTCTATTATGAACACTTTACCAGAATTCACTCTTGTATCTTAGGTCCAATGGTTTGGAATGCTGAAAAAATCTTATCTGACGAACAGTTCCCAGGTATCATTCTCAAGTC
Organism: Dolichospermum flos-aquae CCAP 1403/13F; assembly: GCF_012516395.1. Lineage (GTDB taxonomy): Bacteria > Cyanobacteriota > Cyanobacteriia > Cyanobacteriales > Nostocaceae > Dolichospermum > Dolichospermum lemmermannii. Next base: position 4,838,012 of record NZ_CP051206.1, on the reverse strand, counting down.
CTTATTTGGTTATAGAGACAAAATCTATATTGTTCAAGCCGTGGGATATTTAATATTTCTCATCAGTATTGGTGGGCTATATTTCCGCAGTATCACAGGTGGAGATAATCAGAATAGCAAAAATAAAGTCATGACTACTACCCCAGGGCGGAATTAAAAATAAAAGATTGAAAAGATTGGTAATCAGGGAAAAGATTAAAATTTTTACCTGTTCCCTGTTCCGTCTAGGCTGCATTTTACTCCGAAACCTGGAAAGTCGAACTAATTACAGGACCCGACATTTCCGCAAGAGGTGAGGCTGCCTTGGGATGTATTGGAGTAGTTTTACTCAATACGGCGATGAGTTGCAATAAAAATGTAATAAAGGCCGCTTGTATAAGTTTTTCTAGCATAATATCCCTCTCTTTATTTATATGGATGAGACTTCCATAGGAACTTGTTATTCTCAATACACTTTGTGTTATTGGTTTATCGGATTTGGTGAATATAGTTTGAGAATAGCTCAGAAATCTGTGAAAAAATGTGATTCAGTTCTCTCTTTATATGCACCTGACAACGTGGACGTTTGTTTTTTCCAAAAAGTGTCCTGAAAATCCAAATTTATTTTTAAATCCCTGGGGATATCTCATTGTTTTACTCCAGTCACTCAATTAGCAAGAACCGTAATAATACTGATATTTGCGTCAAATATATTTCTTTACATGAGCTTCTATCTGCTCTCTTCACCCGGCTTGTCCTAATCTTAATTGGCAATTTCAACACAATTAGCCGTTGTCACCGATAGAATAAATGAAAAATAGCTAAAACACACTAAATGATTCCTATCGTTATTGAACAATCCGGCCGAGGCGAACGCGCCTTTGATATCTATTCACGGCTGTTGCGTGAGCGGATTATTTTTTTGGGAGAACAGGTTGATAGCAATCTGGCTAACTTGATTGTTGCCCAACTGCTGTTTTTAGATTCTGAGGACGCGGAGAAGGACATATATATGTACATTAATTCTCCTGGTGGTTCTGTAACAGCGGGAATGGGTATTTTTGACACCATGAAGCATATTCGCCCTGATGTCTGTACAATTTGTACTGGATTGGCGGCCAGTATGGGAGCTTTTCTCCTCAGCGCGGGTACAAAGGGTAAAAGGATGAGTTTACCCCATTCACGGATTATGATTCATCAACCCCTCGGTGGCGCTCAAGGACAAGCAACTGATATTGCAATTCAAGCCCGCGAAATTTTGTATCACAAGCAGCGGCTAAACGAATTTCTCGCTGATCATACTGGTCAACCATTTGAGCGGATTTCTGAAGATACCGAACGTGATTTCTTTATGTCTCCCGCCGAAGCCAAGGAATATGGCTTGATTGACCAAGTAATTGACCGTCATGCCGCCGGTAGTCGTCCTGTACCTATAGTTTAGTTATTGGTTAGTTGTCAGTTGTCAGTGGTTAGTTGTCAGTTGTCAGTTGTCAGTTGTCAGTAGGGGCGAAGCATTTGGAAGATAAATTATCGATCATTGCCAAAAATAGTTATCCAAATGCTTCGCCCGTACAGTTGTCAGTTGTCAATGAGAAAATTCTTCTTTCTTCTTTCTTCCTCCTGACTCCTGACTCCTGACTCCTGACTCCTGACTCCTGATTCTAAAATCCCGCAATTGGATCTGGTTGAGATTTGAGGTAAGTGAGAAAATTTCGTAATTCTTCTTCACTCAGCAGAGAACGTCCTCGTTTACTGTAGGTTTTGACCAGATAATCTTTACCTTGTTCTGGTGTCCAGCCTAATCGCTCGATTTCTACGTCTGTTTGGGCAATGACATCAGATAAATTTACTGGTTCATTATGTCTTTTCTTTTTACCGACGACTGACTGGACACCAGTATCCTCATAAGAGGTATAACTGCGAGGTGTAAATGGTGTGACATTACTAGGAGGGACTTCTGATAAAGGTGGATATTCTGGTTCTTGATGAGAAAATATTTCTGGTTCTGAAAATTTGGGATCAATTTCTTCTTCTGGTAGCGGTGGTGTATATATCTGTGTATTGTTAACAGGGGGAACAGGTTTTGATTCCTGGAAAGTGGGTTTTATTTGTGGAGTGGTAACTAATGGGGAGACAGATTTTGTGACTTCCCCCGGTGTATTTTTGATCCCCAAAACCGTTAAAGCTCTGTTTCTAGCCTGGTCTTCTGCTGCTTCTACTGTTTCTGCTCCTGCGATCGCCGTTGCCCTGGTGATACCTTCGAGTTGTATACTGACACGGACGATATATTTCCCCTGAAAAATTTCTATTAATTCTGAGATAATACTGCCGTTGGGGTACAAATTCTGGAATTGTGCCAACATCATACTTTCAACCATTTTTATCTAAATTTTCCTAATAACATAAATTGCTAGTCAGCGCACAACTGACAACTGACCACTGACAACTGACAACTGTACGGGCGAAGCATTTGGAGAACTATTTTTGGCAATGACCGATAATTTATCTTCCAAATGCTTCGCCCCTACTGACAACTGACAACTGTACGGGCGAAGCATTTGGAGAACTATTTTTGGCAATGATCGATAATTTATCTTCCAAATGCTTCGCCCCTACTGACAACTGACAACTGTACGGGCGAAGCATTTGGAGAACTATTTTTGGTAATGACCGATAATTTATCTTCCAAATGCTTCGCCCCTACTGACAACTGACAACTGACCACTGACCATCCCCTAGACAAAACCCTATATTTCAATATAAAGTCTTACTGAGAACTAAGCACTTACGACGTTAAATATGTCCTGATACTAACAGTTGTTGATCACAAATTGTCGTCTATCTTTAAATGCTATACTAATTAACCAATTAGATATCTAGAAGTATTTTTAAAGAAGTGCGCTCTAAATCTACAATAATAAAGATAAGGTTTGCCTTCGTTGCCTGTGTTTTACTGCTTACCTGATTGTTACCGATTCTACATAAGGGAGAATTGGGTTTTTCAGCGGTTTCTTCTAGTGAAGACATGGCCAACACCACGCTATGCTATCAGATATTGATGTCGTGGAATTGCCTTACATCTAAACTATCAAACACCTGTAGTTAAACCAGTTTGTAGTTTGTGGGTTGTGGGTGAGATAGAGAGTTCTCCAAACCAAGTCTCTCACTAACTCATTATCTAAATTACGTAGTGTTTAATTATTAGGTATCAGGAGTGCATGGTCAAGATTGTTTAGATCAAGTCAAGGGTCACGCAAGCAAACGCTGAGATTGTCGTGCAGTGAGAAGTCAACGCAGGGGCTTCATCTGACAATGACTATGGCTAACGCCACGCTGCGCGATGAGCGGACTTGCCTTTTCTACGAAACACTACGCAAAGGCGAAATTCGTAAGCAAGTGTCTGTAAACCGCGAGGGAATACAGTAAAGAGCCAGATTCGACAACAAATGATGTTTTGACCAAAGGTCGGTTCACTGCATGGAATTTTCAATCGCTACACTTCTTGCCAATTTTACAGATGATAAATTAGTGGCTCGTAAAGTCCTAGAAAAAAAACTGGGTTGTGAGGATGAAGAAAGTCTAGAAAAACTCCAAATTACTTTGGATGTGTTGGAAAAAATCGGGCTTTTGGTGAAGGAACGGGGGAAATATCGCCGCGTTACCGAAGAAGGCTTGATTGAGGCTAAACTCCGTTGTTCTAGTAAGGGCTTTTGCTTTGCGATTCAAGATAGCGAAGGCTCAGAGGATATTTACATCCGTGAAAGTCATTTGAGCAATGCCTGGAATGGCGATCGCGTTTTGGTAAGAGTCCTCAAGGAAGGCAGTCGCAGGCGATCGCCGGAAGGTGAGGTGAAGTTGATTATGGAGCGGTCTAATCACACCTTACTCGCCAGAATTAAGCAGGTGGAGGAAGGGTTTCGGGCTGTCCCTTTGGATGACAGATTGCTGTTTGAACTGAAACTACAACTCAACAGCATGAAGTTGGAAGAAGCAATTGATCACTTAGCTCATGTAGAAATTCTTCGCTATCCCCTCGCACAATATCCCCCATTGGGTCGAGTAGTGCAAATTTTGGGTAGTGATGCTGAAGCCGCAGCGGATATAGATTTGGTAACTTGTAAACATGATTTATCCCGAACTTTTCCTGATTCTATCCTCGATGCAGCGGCAAAGTTACCCAAGAGACTCCTGAAAGCAGACCTGAAAAATCGTCTCGATTTACGTGAGGTTTTTACCTTCACCATTAAGAGTGTCAACAGTGATGAATCTGTAGTTGAAAATGCCTTCAGTGTAGAAAAAACTACTGATGATAATTGGCGATTATTATTTCACATTACAGATGTTTCCCACTATATCCAACCCGATGAGGCTCTAGACAGGGAAGCTCTCAAGCGGGGTAAGTCAGTGTATTTGGGAGAATTACTACTGCCAATGTTGCCAGCAGTGGTGATACAACGGTGTTCTTTAGTCCCTGGTAGCGATCGCTTGGCTCTCTCTTTTATCATCACCATTAACCCCCAATCAGGAGAAGTGGAGGAATGGGAAATTCAACCTAGTGTCATTAATGTAGATGTAGCTGTTAGTCAAGTAGAGACAGCAGCTATTCTTGCCGGTGAAAGCAGCAAAGTGGCAGTCGAAGTCCAAGAGAAATTACCAGATTTACAGACTTTGGCTACTGCTATTAAGCAGGTACGTCTACAGCGGGGCAGCTTACGGTTAAATCTCCCACCCAGCCACAACCCTTACTATGACGAAGGAGCAATGGGATCGGTGGTGGTTAATGACTTACCTGGGCGATCGCTCATTACCGAATTGGTAATATTAGTTAATCAACTCATGGCTGATCATCTCAGCGCCTTGGGAGTTCCCAGTTTATGGCGAGTTCAAGGCACACCTGATCCCGAAGATGTTCAGGAAATGCTCAAACTAGCCGTTAATTTAGGTGTGGAATTAGGACTTGATCCAGAATTAGAAATCCAACCTCTAGATTATCAACACTTGACGGGAGCTTTTGCCGATTCCCCATCAGAACAAGTTCTCACCTATTTATTACAAGACACTCTCAAGCCTTCTTTATATAGCATTACCAAAAGTTCTCACTTTGGACTAGCTTTATCCCAATATGTCCACATAACTGCCCCCTTACGTCGTTATCCAGATATCCTCTTGCAACGGGTGTATCATAACTTACTAGAGCATGGGCGCGATCGCCGGAATACCCGCGTCAAAGATCGGATAAACCTGCGCCATTCCAATTGTCACGAAGAAATCAATTGGAACGTTCTCCCCCCAGAACTCCAACAAGAACTGCAAAGCGACTTAACCAGAGTCATTGTCCAAATTAATGACCGAGAAAAAGAAGTCCAAGAAGCTGAAGCTGATTTAGCCGGACTCCAAAAAGCCTCCTTAATGAAACAACGCATTGGCGAAGTATTTCCAGGAGTAATTACTGGTGTTCAATCCTACGGCTTCTTTGTGGAAATTGAAGTCCCAGTAGAATCGCCCACAGAAGGTAATCTCGCTAATACCTTACGAATAGAAGGACTGGTTCACGTCAGTTCCCTCAAAGACGATTGGTATGAATATCGTGCCAGACAACAAGCGTTATTTGGGCGAAAAAATCGGGCTTCCTACCGATTGGGCGATAGCTGTATGGTACAAGTCAAAAGTGTTGATTACTACCGTCAACAAATTGATTTAGTGACAGTTGGTGCTGATGGTTTACCTAAGGCCATGAGCGAGAATACTGGCAATGAGGAAACAGGAGACATTTATCCACAAAATCAAAGCGATAGCTTGCGTGGCAAAGCCATATCTTTTGACAGAGAACCTTATGATCAAGAATAGTCAGTGGTCAGTTGTCCTTTGTCAGTTGTCCTTTGTTAGTTGCTCTTAAATATTAACCACTGACCACTGACCACTGACCACTGACCACTAACAACTGACTAATAACAACTGACCACTGACCACTGACAAATGACTAATAACACAAAACCTTTAATCTTGGGCGTAACAGGTGCATCTGGTCTAATTTACGCCGTTCGCGCTCTTAAATTCCTCTTAGCCGCAGAATATCAAATTGAACTGGTGGCATCTAAATCTACTTACACAGTTTGGCAGGCAGAACAGGAAATCCGAATGCCAGGAGAACCAGAAAAACAAGAGCAATTTTGGCGAGAACAAGCCGGAGTTCCCGAACAAGGTAAACTCCGCTGTCATCCTTGGAGTGATGTTGGTGCGGGTATTGCCAGTGGTTCTTTCCGCACGTTGGGGATGATCATTATCCCTTGTAGTATGAGTACAGTCGCAAAACTTGCTGGGGGGCTAAGTTCCGACTTACTAGAACGAGCCGCAGATGTCCAAATTAAAGAAGGACGTAAACTGGTAATTGTCCCCAGAGAAACCCCTTTTAGTTTAATTCACCTGCGGAACTTAACTACCTTAGCGGAAACTGGAGTGAGAATAGTCCCCGCTATTCCTGCTTGGTATCACAACCCACAAACCATTGAGGATTTAGTTGATTTTGTTGTAGCTCGCGCTCTGGATCAATTAGATATTGACTGTATACCAATTCAGCGATGGCAAGGTCATTTATAGGAATTAAAAATTAACAATTAAAAATTAAAAAACTAAATTTTTAATTCTTAATTCTTAATTCTATTTTGCTCTTTTGTGGCAACAGCTATATTCATCTGTTTTTTCCTGGTGTATTCTTAGAATCCTGCTGCAATTTTGAATTTTTTATGGCTGTAATTCGCTTAATTATCTTGGTGACGGCAATGCTGGGACTAATAATAATATTAGTTCAAAATTTGTCGCCCTCACTTCCATTAATGTTTTTGGGGATGCGAACTCAAGCATTACCATTAGCATTGTGGATTTTATTAAGTATCACTGCTGGTATTTTCACATCTTTAATAATTACTAGATCGTTAAAATTTGCGACTGATTTAAATTTACAAGCACCACAACCTCTACCCAAATCAATTCCCACTCCACCCCGTGTTAGACAAAATACTCCACCAACCGTTAATCAAGTTGATGATGAATTTGACGATTGGGACACAAATCGCAATCAAGATGATTGGGATGATAGAGAAGATTCAGAACCAGTAACAGAAACTTCCCCAAGTCAACAAAGTTCTAATTCCCGCAATAGTTCCGTTTATTCCTATAGTTCCCAATCACCGAAAAACACTGCTGTGGGTAAAACTGAATCTGTTTATGATGCTGATTATCGGGTAATTATTCCTCCTTACCAAGAATCAGGCAAAACTCAAGTTACAGATGATGATGACTGGGATTTTTTTGAAGATGATGATTTTGAGGATGACAACGAAAATAAACCACAAAAACGCTAATTTAAGCTTTAATAATAATTAATAATTTTACAGGAGAAAAATACTGATGATTGATATATTAAAAGGAGTCAACCTCTATTTAATTGGCATGATGGGAGTTGGGAAAACAACGGTAGGAAAGTTATTAGCCGCAGAAATTGGTTATAGATTTGTAGATACAGATGAAGTCATAATCAAAGCCGCAGGTAAATCTATTAATGAAATATTTGCCGAAAATGGTGAAGCGGAGTTTCGGCAATTAGAGAGTGATGTTTTAGCTCAAGTTTGTGCTTATACTAAGTTGATTATATCTACGGGTGGGGGTGTTCCCATGCAGCAACAGAATTGGAGTTATCTCCATCATGGGTTGATAATTTGGTTAGATGCACCAATAGGAATAATCTTACAGCGGTTAGCGGAAGACAATACCAGACCACTTTTACAAGATGCCGATATCGAAAGTAAATTGACATCGCTTTGGGAACAACGTCAACCAATGTACTCCCAAGCTGACTTACATATTACTATGAGCGCGACCGAAACACCAGAAGAAATTGTCACACGCATCCTCGCTACAATTCCCAGTATTCTCAAACCGCAATAATCCTTTCTACACCCATTTATAACCCACTTGAATATCAGATCCCCGACTTCTTCGAGAAGTCGGGGATCTGACTCTGGCAATGTATATCTACGGCACGCTACGCTATCACAAATCAAATACGAATTGCTATATATCTATAAAAAGGAATAGAAAGCAGTTAATTTCTTGTCAAAAGCAAGATGCAGAATTTCCACATCAAGAGTTGAATGGAATCTAGATTCTGTAATTATCCTCGACAGGGATGAAATCTATGACTATATTTTCTCTTGATGAACTTAAAAATTTAGTCCAAAATCCTGAGTATCCATGCGTTTCTCTGTATCTACCTATGGAAAAACTAGGAGGAGATACGCGACAAAATCCGATTCGGTTTAAAAATTTAATTCGAGAAGCTGAAAACCGCTTAGATGAAACAGGATTACGTCATGCTGAGACTGTAAATTTGCTCAAACCAGCGATGGAATTAGACAACACTGATTTTTGGGAAATTCAAAATCAGGGATTAGTAATTTTTATTTCCCCCAATCTATTTCGTTACTATTGTTTACCAATTTCTTTTCCCCAATTAGTGGTTGTTGGTAAGAATTTTCATATCAAACCCTTATTAAATCTGATTAATAATGATGGAAAATTCTACATTTTGGCTTTAAGTCAAAAGAATGTCAAACTTTACTCAGGCACGCGCTACCAAATTAATGAAGTAGAAGTAGAAAATATGCCTCATAGTTTGGATGAAACTCTCTTAGAAGATGAATTCCAAAAAGGCGTACAGCATAGAATTGGTATCGCTAGAGGTGCAACTTCTGCGGCTCAACACCCTGGTTCTGTCCATGGACAAGGTAATCCAGATCGGGAGAAACATGAAGAAGATATTTTGCAATTTTGTTATGTTGTTGATAGTGCATTACATAAAAAATTGCGAGGTGAAAAAGCACCTTTAATATTAGCAGGAGTAGAATATTTATTACCAATTTACCGACAAGCTAATACTTATCCATATTTAGCAGAAACAGGGATTACTGGCAATGCAGAAATCCTCAAAATGCAAGAATTAAATCATGCAGCTTGGGAAATTGTTAACCCTTTATTTCAAAAGGAATATGAAGAGATAATGGCTGTTTATGTGCAACTATCTGGGGAAGAAAGTAACAAAATTGCCAATGATATCAAAGCAATTATTCCGGCTGCATATTATCAAAGAGTTGATACTTTGTTTGTGCCTCTAAAACAACATATATGGGGTAAATTTGATTTACCAACTGCTACAGTTGAATTACATCCAGAACCAGCACCAGATGATGAAGATATGTTAGATTTTGCGGTAATTCACACCATCTTAAATGGTGGTAAAGTTTATACTCTTGAACCAGAAGCAATGCCTAGTGGAGTTAAAGTAGCGGCTATTTGCCGATATTAATTTTTTAAGTTGCTAAGTTGTCGTCGTGCTGCTGCTAAAATTAATCTTTGTTCAGCACGAGAAATCGCTTGATAAGTCCTTTCCACCGCTTCCGGTTCTACAGAAATAGAACTAATCCCCCATTCTATTAATTTATCAATCATTTCTGGATAAAGCACCGGGGCTTGACCACAAATAGAACAGGGAATACCTCCAGCTTGAGACATTTTAATTAATTGAGATATTGCCCCCATTACTGCTGGATGACTTTCATCAAATATTCTCCCTAATTTTCCCTGTTCCCTATCTATTCCTAATAGTAATTGAGTTAAATCATTTGTGCCAATAGAAATACCTGCCACACCAACTTTAATATATTCAGGTAATAGAAATAAAATACTAGGGACTTCTGCCATGATCCATAATTGAAACTGGGATATTTGTGTTAACCCAAATTGTTCAACTTTTTGACGACAAAATATAAATTCTTCAACACTGCGGACAAAAGGTAATAGCAAATTAATATTTCTATAACCAGACGATTGAACTATCGCTAAAGCTTGCAATTCCAATTCAAAAACCGCCGGATTTTGCATATAGCTGAAAACACCCCTGTCACCAAGAATTGATGACTGTGATAATAATAAATCATGGGGTAGGTAATCTAAAGAGCGATAAAAGATAGGTCTGGGTGAAAAAGCGCGAGCAAATTGCTTAATCTGCTCAGATAATAACTCTAATAATTCCGCTTTTCTTCCGGCTATTAACCATTCTTGAGGATGTTCTCCCTCCAGAATATTTAACATCATCAATTCTGAACGTAATAATCCTAACCCATCTACAGGTAAACATTTCACTTGTTCAATTAATCGTCCTTGACTCAAATTTACGAGTAACTTAGTGGCAATTATTGGTAAATTTATCGGCTGATAATTGACAATTTTTTCCTCTTTGATTAATTCTTCTATCTCCTCACTAGGAAAGTTTTCTTCATCTTCTGTGAAACGATATATTTCACCCTTATTACCATCTAATAATAACTTTTCACCTGCTTGTAAAAGAGTGGTTGCACCTGTGGCACTCACCACCGCAGGAATACCCAACTCCCTGGCTAAAATCGCCCCGTGGCTAGTTAATCCCCCTTGTTCTGTAATAATCCCCGCAACTCCTTGTAGTAAGGGCAAACAATCAGGAGTAATCACTGGGGCGATGAGAATTACACCTTGAGGAACTTGGATTGCTTTTTGTGATGAACTAAAAATATGGGCATTAGCAATAATTCTCCCTCTGGCTGCCCCAATGCCTTGAATAAATTGCACACTCTTATTTACAGATTGGGGAACAGTGACTTCTGTAATATAGAGTTTTGTGGCTAAAGATTCTTTGGCAACTGTCCATTTCATAGTTAAAGTTGCCCCTAATTCACTGACTATTTGATTGCTGACAGTAATTAATTCTTGCAAAAATTCTTCTGGCAAAGCATATTCTTGTTGTTGGGATTCTTCTAAAATATAAGCTAATAAAAAATTAGTATCTAATGTTGGTTGCAGTTGTTCATCTGTAAAAGCATTACCATGATGAAGACGATACGCCAACATTTTATTACCCAATTGTCTTTCTACGACTGCGCCGGTTTTTGGTTCTATGTAGTAAACATCTGGTAATACTTCACCGTTGGTAATTGCTAGTCCTAAACCCCAAGTAGCTTCAATATCCCATGCCGATGATTTAGTATTGATTACACCAGAAGCGATCGCATTGTCAACTGGTTGCACTAACACCCCTAAATTAATGCTGGGCAAACTAATCCCCGCACTATGCCAATATAGTAAACTTCTCGCCCGGAATAACTGACTCCAAAGCTGTTTTAAAGCTTCACCTATTTCCTCTTCTTCACAAGGGCAAAATACTGGTTCTAATAACCCAGATACATTTTTCATTTCTTGGTTATTTGATATTGCCAAACTGGGACGCAAAATTAAACTGCTTCTTTGCCATTGTCGCGCAGCTTGAAAAATTGTCCTCACCCAATGAGGTGGCACAGTCGCTGAGATAATTTCCTGACGTAAGCGTCCGGCTACCTGTTGCAGTTGTCGCCAATTATGTACATCTAAATGTAGCGAAGAATGGGGTAAATCAGCGATTAACGACTCTGAACTGTTGAGAGTTTCCAGGAATTGCCGTAAAACATCTGCCTCTACCACAAAACCAGGAAGAACAGGATAACCCTGTTGTTTGATTTTGCTTAAATCGAACGCCTGCACGCCAACTTTAGCGCGGTCTTGTAGTTTAATTTGGTCAAGCCAATAGAGTTTATCCACTCAATTTATTAAATAATATTTATTACATACTTTTTGTTACTATATTACCAATTAGTCCGAACAATGCCCCGATTTCATTTATTAAATTATTTACCACCGAAAAAAATTGATCAATCCTTATTATATTGCCAGTAGTGACTGGCTAAACACCGGTCTTCGTATGTGTTTCGCCTTGTTTATTGGGGCTATAATTGGCTTAGAACGACAACTAAAAAATAAACCGGCAGGTTTAAGAACCCATATGTTAGTAAGTTTGGGTTCAGCCGTATTTACTCTCATCACTATCCAAACAGGTGGTACACAACTTAGTGCTGATTCCCTTAGTCGTGTAGTTCAAGGTATTGCTGCTGGAGTGGGGTTTTTAGGCGCTGGGGAAATTTTACGTGAATCTTCCCAAACATCAAAATCACCGGAAATTCATGGTTTGACTTCTGCCGCTGCGATTTGGGTAGCTGCGGCTTTGGGAATTGCTGCTGGGTGTGGTTTATGGCAATTAGGATTAATGGGTGCTATTTTAACTGTAATTATTCTACACATTTTTAAAAGACTGGAAAAGTTTTAGTTGTTAGTAGGGGCGAAGCATTTGGAAGATAAATTATCGGTCATTGCCAAAAATAGTTCTCCAAATGCTTCGCCCGTACAGTTGTCAGTTAATCAGAAGGAAGAAGAAGATTACCCAATTGTCAATTATCTATTTTCCCTGCATTTACATATAAAACCTGGGAAGATTTCAACCATTGAACATCAAAAGCGCTCAAATGAGTGGTAGTAATTAAGGTTTGAAATCGGTCTTGAATAGCATCAAGTAATTGATTTTGGCGAGATGGATCTAATTCGGCTAAAACATCATCTAATAATAGTAATGGTGGTTCATTAATTACTTCTTCAATTAATTGTAATTCTGCTAATTTTAAAGCTAAAACTAATGTTCTTTGCTGACCTTGAGAACCATATTGACGAGCGGGAGTTTGATTAATAATTAATTCTACTTCATCGCGGTGGGGTCCAACTAAAGTTATCCCTCGATGTAATTCTGCAACGGCTCTTTGTTGTAGTTTAGCAAAAAAAGCCCCTTGTAATTCTTGAGGAGAAGTTTTTTCTAAGGGAATATTAGCAGCATAATTTATTTGCAGAATTTCAGATGCTCCACTAATACTAGCGTGCCAGGCAGAAGCGATAGGAGATAATCTTTTAATAGCTCTATCTCTTCTGATGATTACCCTTGTCCCCGCAGTTACTAATTGTGCATTCCAGATAGCTAATTCTGATTGTAGAGATTTTTCTGGTGTATTTAGATAACGTTTTAAAAAAGCATTGCGTTGGCGTAAAACTTGGTGATATTGGTGCAAAATGTGAGCATAAACTGGTTCTAATTGAATTAAAAGCGTATCTAGCCAGTTGCGACGAATTTCAGGACTACCACGCACCAATTCTAAATCCAAGCTAGAAAACTCCACCGCATTGAGAACCCCCAGAAAATCCATTTGTTTGGGGACTGTAACGCCATTTATAGCCACGCTGCGACGAGAATGACGACGGAGGGTGAGAGTTAAATCACTATGGCTATGAATCCGGTCTAGAGTGGCATAAATTTGGGCTGTAGATTCACCTTCTTTAATTAAATCACGATCGCGTGCCATGCGGTGCGATCGCAATGTTGCCAATAACTCCACAGCCTCTAACAAGTTCGATTTTCCTTGAGCATTATTACCTACCAAAATTGTTTTAGCAGCGGTAAATTCAACTTTTTGGTTTTGGTAATTCCGAAATTGTTTGAGGTGTAGAGTTTTTAAGTACATAATGGCTGAAGATTCAAAATCCCCGACTTTTATAATAAGTTATTCTTGAGATGAGAAAATTATTTTCAGAAGTCGGGGATATTTTGGGAATTTTTCGGGAGATGAGAAAATTTTTTTAAGATCCTGTTACCAAACTTACTTGGTATTTTTTAGAATCGCTTTTCATACATATAAAGTCATTTAATGGGTCGTATGTATCAAAATTCCTAAGATTTTCCTCTTTGTTTATATCATTTTCCAAATACGCTAGGGCTAATGTGGAAGTAACATAAATATTTCCATGTTGTTTGAAAGCTTTGACTAATTCAGATTCAGGAGGATAGTCTTTTAATAAATGTTCAGCGAGATATCCTGTGACAATTATGCCTTTCAAACCCGTTTCTTTGTACCCTTCCTTAGCGATCATCAACGATATACTATCACCATCGAGATGAGATAAATTATCGTAATCCTCAAAAAACGGGCAAAAAACTTTCATAAGATTTCTGACAGGATTTTTAACTTTCCCGTAATTGGGATCTTGCTGTTTTCTCCGTTTGGATTCACCCATGATAGCTATCTCCTAATTAATACTAGAATTGTCCCTGCACCCAAAGGGTTTTCTTATCTCGTCGAAGTTGATTTTTAGATACATATTGATGACTAATTGGTAATAAATATCAGAATCAGGATAAAAAATACAAAGATAATGAAATGAAATCCTGTAAATCCTGATTCTGACAATTTACCAATTAAACACTTTTTTTGCCCATCAAGCGAAAGAATATCTTCTCACCTTCAATCCAGACAAACATTAAAGCACTAAAACCGATACAAATTGCTAATTCTTCTAAACTGAGTGGATGAGTACCAAAGAAACTTTGCAGGGGTGGAACATAAATTAACATCAATTGCAAGATCGTGGTGACAATGACTGACCCCAAGACAAAGGGATTAGAAAAAGGATTCATTTCGATAGTAAGTCTATTATTAGAACGAATGGCGATCGCATGACCCATTTGTGCTAGACACAATGAAGTAAATACCATTGTCTTCCAAGTATCCACATCTCCTTGATACCCGGCTGCATGAGAATGATGGTAAGCCCATTCCATGAGGATAATTGTAATCACAGCGAAGACAATCCCAATGCGAATCATGTAAGAACCTAAACCCCTAGCAAAAATACTTTCACGGGGACTAAAGGGGGGACGTTCCATCACATCAGGTTCAGGGGGTTCTACAGCTAATGCTAAAGCTGGTAAACCGTCTGTTACCAAATTCATCCAGAGAATTTGCAAAGGACTCAAAGGAACACCTCCTAATCCCAACAATGGCGCAGCCGCAATGGTGAGAACTTCCCCAATATTACTACCCAAAATGTATTTAATAAAGCGGCGAATATTGGTATAAACAACTCTACCTTCCTTCGTGGCAGCAACTATGGTGGCGAAGTTGTCATCTAGGAGGATCATATCGCTGGCTTCTTTGCTCACATCTGTACCTGTGATGCCCATAGCAATGCCTATATCGGCTTGTTTGAGGGCGGGAGCATCATTCACCCCATCCCCTGTCATCGCCACAAATCGCCCGCGACGTTGCAAGGCTTGGACAATTCTTAATTTATGCTCAGGGGAGACTCTAGCGTAAATACTCACTAGGTCAACCTGTTCCTCTAATTCTTGGTCACTGAGAAGTTGTAATTCCTTACCAGTGAGGACTCTATCACCTGCTTGGGCAATTCCCAAATCAGTAGCGATCGCTTGAGCAGTTAATTGATGGTCGCCAGTAATCATAATCGGACGGATTCCCGCCTTGCGACATTCTTGCACAGCCGCCCTCACTTCTGGACGAGGCGCGTCTAGCATTCCCACCAACCCCAACCAAACCAAATCTACCTCAGATGTATCATGAGAACCATCTGGGGGAACTTCAGCTAAAGGTTTATAAGCAAAACCTAAGACCCGTAAACCTTTACCCGCCATTTGGTCATTAGCTACCAAAATTTGGCTGCGGTGTTCGTCACTAATAGGAATCGAGTGATTACCTAAATGGATTTTTGTACACCTTTCCAAAGTTAATTCTGGTGAACCCTTGGTAAACATCAGATATTGTTCAGATTCCACAAAACCAGCAATGGCTGGGTCAATGGCGGTTAAAGAAGTATCACCAGTAGCTACAGCTTCTAGTTGACAAATCACACTCATGCGCTTCCGTTCCGAGGAAAAGGGAAATTCGGAGACACGAGGTAATTTACTACTCCATTGGTCTTGTTCAATTCCGGCTTTTCCTGCCAAAGTCACTAAAGCCCCTTCTGTCGGGTCGCCCAAAATTGCCCATTCTCCTTGTTGTTGTTGCAGAACAGCATCATTACAAACCGCACAGGAAACAAGCAAAGCAGAAATTTCTGGACATTCATCTAAATTGGCTTTTTCACCATTTAACTGAAAATCGCCAATGGGAGTATAACCTTCTCCAGTGACGCGAAAGGGAGAATTATTGGTGTACACCGACTGTACCACCATTTTATTTTGAGTTAGAGTTCCGGTTTTATCAGAACAAATAGTAGTTACAGAACCAAGAGTTTCTACCGCTGGGAGTTTGCGAATTAAGGCATTATGCTTAACCATGCGCTGAGTTCCCAAAGCCAGGGTAACAGTAATTACCGCAGGTAAACCTTCAGGAACTACCGCCACCGCCATACTTAAAGAAACTTCCACCAGTTCTTGTAAATTCTTCCAACCTATTCCTTTAGTTAGATCATGAATAAGTCCACCACCAACTACTATGGCTACAAGAATTAAAGAACCAGTAACGAGAACGTTACCCAATTGGGTCATGCGTTGCTGTAAAGGCGTAGGTTCACCGTCCACAGACTGCAACATAGCGGCAATTTTGCCTAGTTCTGTTCGCATTCCGGTGTGAGTTACCAGTACCTTAGCCCGACCTTGGACAACTTCCGTACCTTGAAAAACTGAATTGAGGCGATCGCCTAAGGGTGCATCTTCTGGTAATGTGAGAATGGCTTGCTTATTGACAGCTTCGGCTTCACCTGTGAGAGCCGATTCTCGCACTTGCAAATTAGACTGTTCTATTAAGCGACCATCAGCAGCTATTTGCACCCCAGCTTCCAGCAGCATCACATCCCCTGGAACTAGCTCCTTCGCTGCTATATCCGCCAGTTTACCATCACGGAGGATTCGGACTGAGGGAGAAGATAGTTTTTTCAAGGCTGCTAGAGCTTTTTCAGCCCGGCTTTCTTGCACATAGCCCAAAATACCATTGAGGATAACGATGGCCATAATGGCAATGGTGTCTTTAAATGGCACTTCACCGGGTTTTAATGTCCCCCCAGTCAAAGCCAGTAAATCCAAAAAACCAGAAATGAGGGCAACGGCAATCAGCATCAATAACATGATATTGGTAAACTGATCTAGCAGAATTTGCCAAGGGCCACGACCGACCTGTTCTTCGAGTTCATTAAGTCCATATTTTTGGCGACGCTGTTCAACTTCTGGGGAGGTTAAGCCGCTGTTTGCGTCACTATCAAGCATTTCTAAGGCTTTATCAACTTCTAAACCATGCCAAAGGTTGGTAGATTCAGGTAAAGAATGAGCAGACATCGTGTAAGTTACAGGAAATGGTTACAAAATTCGATCATAATTTAGTGGTGTCCGAAAATGTGGAATTGGTCAATTGTCAGTTGTTAGTAGGGGCGAAGCATTTGGAAGATAAATCATCCGTCATTGCCAAAAATAGTTCTGCAAATGCTTCGCCCGTACAGTTGTTAGTAGGGGCGAAGCATTTGGAAGATAAATTATCCGTCATTGCCAAAAATAGTTCTGCAAATGCTTCGCCCGTACAGTTGTCAGTTGCAAAAAAATATTTCTCTTCCCTGTTCCCTGTTCCCTAATAAATAATAATTTATGACTAATATGCTTAATGATATAAGTTTTCCAGTACCCAGTTTGACGGTGAACCAGATGTTTGGGCAAAAAATAATCAGACCAGTTACTGCTGCTACCTTGTACGGTATTGCTTTTATCAAGGATAGACTTATTGCTATTGATACGGTTAAAGGTCATTTATTAGAAATTGACCCTCTTACCGATAACAGCAAAATTATCAATCCCCACCAAGTCCGCGAATTTAAAGAAGTTACCGGTTTAGCTGTGTGGGAAGATGATCTTTGGGTGACTCGTGATAATAGTGTCTATTTATGTAAATTGGCATCTTTAGGTTTAGAGCATTTTGTAA
Organism: Dolichospermum flos-aquae CCAP 1403/13F; assembly: GCF_012516395.1. GTDB lineage: Bacteria > Cyanobacteriota > Cyanobacteriia > Cyanobacteriales > Nostocaceae > Dolichospermum > Dolichospermum lemmermannii. Next base: position 4,820,337 of record NZ_CP051206.1, on the reverse strand, counting down.
CTTTACCCTATCCCGCTGATGGTGTTGCCGTTTGGGAATCTACCGTTTATGTTAGTTGCCAAAGACTTGGCTATATTTTGATTTTTAACCGGGATACCCGCAAGGAAATCACCAGATTTTATGCCCCTGGTGTCGGTATCCAAAACTTGGCAGTTAGTAAAGAAACTTTATGGGTATGCGATCGCACGGAACAAACAGTTTACTCTATGGATAGGGCAACTGGAGAAGTGCGTTTCAGTGTTCTCACGGCTTTTGATTCTCCTACAGGTATCGCAGTTCAGGGGCAGGATGACACAGGCAAAGATCGTATTTATGTGGCATACTCCAGCGAAGAACCTTATATTCGGGATAATCCCAATGCTGACCCTTGTTTTGAATTAACCTACCGCGATCGCACATTTATTCATTCTCTACAATATCATTACCAAGAGGATAAACGCTACGCCCTCTCTAATGGCTATCTGATAGAAATGTCTTATGTTGAAGAAATTTCCCCCCTTGATGAAATTTATTTAGCCGATATAGAATGGCGCATAGCCCTACCCTCAGAAACCCAACGGCAAAAAGTCCAACAAGTTGAACCCATTGGTTTACCATTCAGAGAAGAAATCATTGACGGACAAAGAGTAGCCGTTTTTAAATTTGATACCCTTGCCCCCGGTGAACGTCACATATTTGGCTGGAAGGCATTAGTAGAAGTACGCGGCATTAAACATCGCATCACCCCTAAAGATGTCGAAGATGTTCCAGAACTGTCACCAGAATTAAAAACCCGCTATCTGGTAGATGATGACGACCTAGCAATGGATACCGATATTGTTATCCGTGCAGCCCGCACAGCCGTTGGTACAGAAACTAATCTGTTACGGAAAATGTACAGTATCCGCAACTACGTTTATGATCAATTGTCTTATGCTATTAAACCTCACATTGATTCACCCGATATAGCTTTAGATCGGGGTACTGGTTCATGTGGCGAATATGTAGGTGTATTACTGGCACTTTGTCGCCTGAATGGTATTCCTTGCCGCACCGTTGGTAGATATAAATGTCCAGTTTATGCCGAACATCAGGGAATTCCCCTCCAACCCGATTTTAATCATGTTTGGTTAGAGTTTTATATTCCGGGAATTGGTTGGTTGCCAATGGAATCTAATCCTGATGATCTGGAAGAAGGTGGACCATATCCTACACGATTCTTTATGGGCTTATGCTGGTATCATATCGAAATTGGTAAAGGTATCACTTTTGAAACCTTAACCAGGGATGGAATTCGCTTAACGAAAGAAGAGGTTTCCCTGGGTGACTTAGCTATTAACCATATTCGCTTCACGATTCTGAAGGAATTACCACCTTTTTAATTTTTGATTGAGGAACGAAACCCAACGTAAAATGTGTCTGATTCCGCCTGAGAATTAATTCTGATAGCCTGCGTGGCGAAGCCATGGATAATAGCGCCTGAGAATGAATTCTGATAGCCTGCGTGGCGAAGCCATGGCTAATAGCAAAAAGTCCGCTTCAGAATGAATTCTGATAGCCTGCGTGGCGAAGCCATGGCTAATAGCAAAAAGTCCGCTTCAGAATGAATTCTGATAGCCTGCGTGGCGAAGCCATGGCTAATAGCAAAAGTAAGCTAAAGCTGACTAAGGATAAATTTTGGGGAAATATCATAAAAATACAGTCGGCTTGAGCCGACTTTTGTTATGAGACTGGGAATTCATTCCCTGGCGGTTGCGAAAGATGAAATTTTGGGAAAGCATCATAACAAAAGTCGGCTTGAGCCGACTTTTGTTATGAGACTGGGAATTCATTCCCTGGCTTTCATTATGAGACTTTCATTATGAGACTGAAAATTCATTCTCAGGCGGTTGCGAAAGATAAAATTTTGTGGGAGCATCATCATCTTGATTATGTTCTTCCAAAGATGCAATTGTTGTGCCATTTGAATGATGCTCCTTTTGATTTCTCACATAAATAACCGCTTGTTCCAATTGTTTTCTCCCCAGTGAAAAAACCCCATATCCTCTTTGCCAACCAAAGGTATCTTCTCCAGGAGATAAATGATTAATATAATGGGTGCTACTGCCTTTAATTTTTTGCACAAAATCAGAAATGGAAATCTTTGGCGGAATAGAAGCCACTAAATGAATATGATTTTCTATGCCGTCAATAGCATGAATAATAGTACCAAGTTCATCAGCTTTGCTAATAATGTAACCGTAAAGTTTCCCTTCCCGTTCCCTGGTAATTAGTGGCTGACGCTCTTTTGTTGCCCAAACCAGATGATAATAAAGTCTCCACAAAGCCATAAATACACCTTATTTATGATTCTAAATATTCTCATATTTAATATTCCCATAAATACAGAAAAATATAGTCCGCCTCAGAATGAATTCTAAGGCTAATAGCAAAAGTAAGCTAAAGCTGACTAAAGATAAAATTTTGGGGAAACATCATACAAATATAGTCGGCTTGAGCCGACTTTTGTTATGAGACTGGGAATTAATTCCCTGGCTGTCGCTTAACCCAACCTACGATTTTCTATTCTACATTTACCCAAAAATCTGCGGTTTTGATTTGTCCATTGCGATTAAATTGCATCCACATTTTATATGTTCCTGGTTTGGGGAATTTTGTATGAAATTCGATTTTTCCATCTGGAGTATTTTTGATTGCGTGTGCATGGATATAATCAGATGAAGTCAGGGGAGATGAACTTTTAATAATTACTAAATGTCCTTTTTCTCCCAAATAAGGTTGTAAATCTTGAATTGGTTGATTTTTGTTGTCTTTTAAGTCAAAAGTTAAGTTAATGTCTTGACCGACTTTGATTTTTGGTGCAGAAATATTCAGATTGACTTTAGTATCTGAGATAGTTTTAGTTTTGGTGAACTTTTCTAAATTTTTTGGTAATGGAACTGTACCAGGAATTGTAATATTCATTAATGAGACATTTTCCTGATTTCCAGCAGGTTTATAATCACTGAAAAGTGTATAATTTCCTGACTCTGGAAAATTTGCAGTTACTTCAAAGCGACCATTTTCTTTATATTCGGGATGAATATGATCAAAAAATTGTAAATCATCTCTCACAACAATTAAGTGCATGATTTTTTCTTGGAAAATGTCAAACTTATTCACAGGTTTTCCCGTAGAGTCTTGAATATCAATAACTAAGTTAATTGGTTGATTTGGTGATAAACTTTTCGGAGCAGTTAATTTAACTTTGGTAGTTATTTGTGAATTATTTTCATGATTCATATGTTCCATGGAATGTCCATCATGATTCGTCATTATACTAGGTAAAACTTGTGTTTCATTAGATTTAGTATTTGATGAACAACCAGGAGCTAATAGTAAAGTTGTAACTACAAAAATACTTGCAAAAAATCGCTTCATTTTAGGAGGGTGGTAATTTGAAATTTATTGTTTGCGGAACATTTCTCAGAGCCAGAATTAACTCCTAACTCCATTTATGACCACATCTTTTTTTTCTGGATTAGGTAATAAAGCCATATCAATCAAAGGTAATTTAATAATTACTGTTGTTCCTTGATTTAACCCCAAACTCTCTAAAGTGATTTTACCACCCATGAGTTCAATTAAATTCCGAGAAATTGCTAAACCCAATCCAGTTCCTTCAAACTTGCGCGTAGTTGTCCCGTCAACCATCACAAAGGGACGAAATAGTTTACCTTGTTCTCCTGGATCAATACCAATTCCTGTATCTTTAATAGAAACTAAAACATACTGCTGATGACGATTAATACTCATGGTAATTTGAATACTACCTTCATCAGTGAATTTAGTAGCATTACCAATAATATTAATTAACACTTGTTTGAGTTTAATGGAATCAGACTTTATAGGAATAGGCTTATCACCTATATCACAAATTAATTGTAGTCCTTTATATTGGATATTAACTGATTGTAAATTAATTACCTCTAATAATAATTGTCGTAAATCTAGCGGTACTGTAATTACAGAAAGTTTACCAGCTTCTATTTTAGAAATATCTAGCAAATCATTAATTATTCCTAATAAATGAATTGCTGTATCGTCGGCTTTTTTAAGAAACTCTAATTCTTCTTCTCTACTATCACATAAATCATCACGCACTAACCGCACACAGTTAATAATAATATTCAGTGGATTTCTTAATTCGTGAGAAGTTGTGGCTAGAAATTGACTTTTCACTTGATTGGCTGATTTAGCTTCTTTCCAAGCAATTTCTAATTCTTCAGCCCAATCTTTGAGTCTTTCTACCATTTGATCTAATGCTTGAGCTAGTTGGTTAAATTCTCGAATTTTGAAGTTGCGGGGAATGGGTTGTGCTGCGTGGTGACTATGAAGATTAATAGCATAGTCGCGGAGTTCTTCTACTGGACCTGCTAAATAAGGAACTAAATAAAATGATGCCAATAAACTTGCACCAATTAAACCAACTGTTAAAACAATGAGAATTAGTTTAATTTCTTCTAAACCAAATAGGGCATTTTCTACACTTGTAACTGCTAGGACAATCCATCTTTGTGATGGTTTTGTAGTGATAGGTTTAGTAGTAGCTGTAAAACCTGCAACCAGTTCTTGTCCTTCTATAAAGGATAAATTACTGGAATTATTACTTCCACTCAAGGCATTTTTAACTATAGCTTGGATTCTGTCTACATCGGTATAATCTTTAATATTAGTACCGATTCTTTCTGGTAATGGATGAGCTAAAACTCTACCGTCTTCAGCAATGACTACCAAAAAACCCGTTAATGAGCCTGGATGATTGGGATTTTGTTGATATAATGTGGTTTTCATGCTTAATCGGTAGGCTAAATTACCACGTTGATTAGAAACAGGAATTGATAAAAATAATTGTAGTTGATTTTGTTTGTCTCTTTTACCAGTTTTTCCCGATTGGGATGGTAATATAAATTGAATATCAACGTCATTGCTGGTAAGAGATAAGCCTGATGGCATAATTTCTTGAACACCACAACTACTGGCAATTATCTCACCTTTTTTAATGCGGGTTAATTGGAGACAATCAGTTTGGGTTGGTAGTTGTTTTTTTAGTTGTTTAAGAAATTGTTCAGTTTGGAAAGGTGAACCTGATTGAATTACTTTAGTTTGACTAGCTGTAATTAAATTGGAGCGTAAAGCGGCAATATCATCAGTAATTTTTTCTCCTTTATTAACTGCACTTTCTGTTAAATTTTGTTGGGCAGTATTTAACAAACTAGAACGAGCTTTATTCAAGGCAACCATTTCTCCTACTAATAAAACTGGGATAAATACTAGCAGTATTCTTGTTACTAAGATTTGTCGAAATGACGATTGACGAGATTTAGCCATTGTTTGTCTCACTTCGCATCTTCAAACTACAATAATAAAGATATGAAATTACACTAGTCAAGGGAGACATTTTATTAATTGATGATGAGTTTACTATTAATTTAAATTTCCAAGTTAGAAAGGAGAGAACAGGTAAGAATTGGAAATTTAAAAAATATCTCACTAATGACTGGAACATAAATTTATCAATCTTCTATCAATACCTTGTTCATTTTTCGTAGGTTGGGTTAAGCGACAGCGCAACCCGACGCTCATGTTGGGTTTCATCCTTCAACCCAACCTACAAATCAAGACTTTTCTCGATTTGGACAAGGTATTGTTCCATATACTAAATTTTATAAAATGTAGATTAAATAGTGACTGCTGTTGCATATTCATATTAATGGTGTAAAATTATTCAAAATTATCTTGTAGCTATAGATTTTTCAATAATCTATCCCCTCATAAAAAATATCAAAGCAACCCAATCATGCAAAATCGTCCTCATACCACAGTAGTTTTAGCCATGAGTGTTGATGGTAAAATAGCAGATTTTAGGCGATCGCCTGCGCGGTTTGGCTCATTGGTTGATAAAATACACCTGGAGAAACAAATTGCTGCATCTGATGCCATTTTATTTGGTGCTGGTACTCTTCGTGCCTACATTACAACAATGACCATCACAGAGACAATACTCTTGCAACAAAGAAAAAAAGCAGACAAGCATCCCCAGCCAGTTAATATAGTGATTTCCCGTTCAGGCAATCTGAATCCGGACATTAAATTTTTTCAACAACCGGTGAGACGGTGGTTACTCACAACTTCTCTAGGGGCTTATTTTTGGCAAGAAAGATCAGAGTTTGAGCAAGTTTTAGTCTTTGAAACTGCTGCCAAAGAAATTGACATTTTGGCTGCTTTAAAATATTTAGCACGGTTACAAATTACCCGTCTGGCTATTTTGGGAGGAGGACAATTAGTGGCATCTTTCCTAGAATCTGATTTAATTGATGAAATCTGGCTCACTATTTGTCCATTAATTTTAGGTGGTAGTATTGCCCCTTCACCTGTGGAGGGGACAGGATTTTTAGCTGATCTTGCTCCTAAGTTACAATTATTAGAAGTATCCACAATAGAGCAAGAAGTGTTTTTACACTATAGGATAATTCAGGAGTCATAAGTCAGGATTCAGGCGTAAATTCAAAATATAAAATTGTTGGGAAACTACACAATGATCAAAGAACACAAACCCCATTATTCTCTTGTTTGGACGCACACAATCGCCGATGTTCCCCAAGCAGACTGGGATGCTTTAGCAATGCCGTTAAAAACGCCTTTTTTAGAATGGGATTGGTTGCACAATTTGGAAATATCCCAAAGTGTTACAGCCAATACAGGTTGGTTGCCAAATCACTTGATTTTGTGGCGAGATAAAACTTTAATTGCGGCTGCTCCTTTATATTTAAAAGCAATACCCGTGAATGAAATTGTCAAACTGCTTGTGGGGGAAGGATTTTCAAGTCTTTTTCTATATCTCTGATTTCAGATTTATGGGAAGAGTTTTTGCGCTTGAATTTGGACATTTTAATTTTGACAACACGGGGATTAATACGTTTTCGTCGGGGGCGATCAATTTCAGACTGGGAAATTAATGATAATAAATATTGATGTTGAATTTCTCGTAATTTTAAGGATGAATGGCTGATGAGTTGTACTAAATCTATAACTAGTTGCAAAGATTCAAGAAAACTAAGGAGTAAAGGATTTTTATTATATTCGTTAGCAGATTGGTAAATTAAATCGCGGAGTAGATTATAAGCAATTAACATAGCATAAAGTTCTTGTTCGACTAATTCAGATGTTTTGCTCCGAAAAATAGTGGGCATTTGTCCTTTGAGCGTAGCACATTGATGTGTTTTTATTTCACAGAAACTAATTTCCACCTCCCATCTGCAATGATAGTGAATAATTAATTCTTTGGCAGAAATATTAGGGTCAATAATACTAGTAACTAAACGACGAGGGAGAAAACCAGGAATTTGATATTCAATAACTCGGACAATGATACTTTCCTGATTCCATTGTTTATGCGATTCTGTAGATTTTTCTAAATTGAGAATTTTGCCATTAATTTCTGATAAATAACTTCCATCTGGATATCTAGCCATGTATCCATCTGGCAAACGAGAATCAGAGATAACAGGTAGTTTAACATTAGAAGCTACCCTAAGTAAAAAGTCGCATTCTTTTGTACGAATACTAAAAATAGTTGCAAAGGAATATAAACCAGCATCTAATAAAAATAATAAGTTTTTCTGGTTAAATTGTGCCAGTAATTTAGTCATTAAAGTCCTTTCACCAGTTCCTTTACCTTGGCTCGAACCATAGGTAAAATCTAGGATCAGGCGTGTTGATGCTGATATTAATGTGACTATTCTCAGCATGGGAAAAGCACTTTCTCCTCGACCACATTTAGACTTCCCAAATTTATCACGATTACTTTCAGTATCAGGTGTCGTACCTGTGGAACCATCAAATATTACTGTAGTCCATTTATGAAAGTCATATTTCAATGTTGTCAAACTAGAAGTGAGTTTTTTAAATATTAGTTGAAAAACTGTTAATCCTATACGAACTCTGGCATGACTCATAGCACCTTCAGAAATAAGTTGTTTTGGTAGACAACAGGATAACCACCTCAATCCTGATATCATCCAATCCATTATTCCTAAATAACTTAAATCACGACGGATAGTGGAGAGAATTACAAACCAAATGACAAACGTTGGTACTAGAATCGTTCCTTGACGACATTTACTTGATGAAACACTCGCCAAAGATTCTTTGATAATAGTTGATAAATGTTTTGCAATTGGTTGCAGATCATATTCTGTCGTAAACTGAGTAAGCATCTGATGATGTTCTTTTTGAATTCCCATACAAAACTGTCAAGGATGACTTGAAATAAACTCTTATAAAGCTTAAATATTCTTTCATATTTTGTCAATATATACTATCAGGCTACTCATTTTGGAGCAGGAATAAAAATTCTCGACGAAAAAAATGACACATTTATGATTTTTTAAATTTGATTTCAAATAATTGACAAGATTGATGATTTATAAATTCAAGAAAAATCTCATGATCATATAATTTTAGATACATTTTGCCTGGAGTTTAGACTAAACTGAAGTTATTTTTATGCCTTAATATTTGCAGAATTAATATTAGTAATTATTTGTAGGCTATTAATTTCATTCACGGGTATTGTATTTAAAAGGACATAGCCAGGGCGAATTTGTTTTTGATCAGCAGTGGGCAGAATTAGCTTCCCGTTTAGGAATAGAGTATTATCCAAAACTGCTAGGAATGACACCATTTACCCCGGCTGAAGGCTATCGGTTTTTAATAGCTGCGGGAGAAGATGAGGAAGAAATTACGGCGGTAATCCTCCATGAAATTGATAGTTTTTGTGTGAAACATCGGATTTCTGGCTGTCATTTTCTTTATGTTGATCCCCAATGGCGACCAATTTTAGAACGCCAGGGGTTTACAACTTGGCTACATCATAATTATGTTTGGGAAAATGCTAATTTTCAAACTTTTGATGATTACTTGACTGGATTTAATGCCAATCAAAGACGCAATATTAAACGGGAACGCAAAGCTGTAGAAAAGGCTGGTTTAAAATTGCAAGCATTAACGGGTGAGGAAATTCCTAATTCTCTGTTTCCGTTAATGTATGATTTCTATGCTGATACTTGCGATAAGTTTGGTTGGTGGGGAAGTAAGTATTTAACCAAGAACTTTTTTGAACAGTTGCACCATAATTATCGGCATCGAGTCGTATTTTTTGCCGCTTATAATGAGCAAGATCCACGTCAACCTGTGGGGATGTCCTTTTGTTTATTCAAAGAAGACAAACTATATGGACGCTATTGGGGGAGTTTTCAAGACATAGATTGCTTACATTTTGATGCTTGTTATTATGCACCAATTGAATGGGCGATCGCTCATGGTATCCAAAATTTTGACCCAGGAGCAGGTGGTAAACATAAAAAACGTCGGGGATTCCCTGCTACTGCTAATTACAGCCTTCACCGCTTTTACAACAACCGTTTAGGACAAATTATTTTGCCTTGGGTTCGGGAAGTAAATCAAATGGAACAAAAAGAAATGGATGCTATTAATGCAGAGTTACCTTTTAAATAAGGAAATAGATCCCCGACTTCTAAATAGATCCCCGACTGCTCAAAGAAGTCGGGGATCTGAATATTGCATATTGATGTAATCTAAAAATACTGTTTCTATAAATTTACTTTTGATAATGCATAAGGATTTACTACTTGAAGATTTGACAGCAATTGATCATAAACTTTCTCAGCGTTATATTGATCTTGACCCCAAGGGCTATTTTATTATCTACATAGATCAAAATGAAAGGTTAATTTATGCAAAGCACTTCACTAATGTCATTAATGAACGTGGTTTAGCAGTAGATCCCGAAACAGGTCAGGTGATTCCAGTTCGCGGTAAAGTGGAAAGAACTCACACTACCGTATTTAGTGGCCGTACAGCCAAAGAACTGTGTATTAAGATTTTTGAAGAAACTCCAGATTGTCTTGTAACCTTCTTAGACCATGCAGCTTATTTAGGTAGAGAATTTGTGCGGGCTGAAATGGCTTTAGTGTCAGGAAAAGAATACATTCAAGATTAGATACAATAGCAAAGACGGGGAATTAGTTACTAATTCCCACTTAGAGGATGTTTGAAAAGTGGTATTCCGTAATTTTCATCACATTGCTACCCCCCTTTCCCCTTGTAAAGGGGGGAAACAATAAAAATCCAGTTCCCTCCCCTTTACAAGGGGAGGGTTAGGGTGGGGTAAAAAATATTTGATACATCAACCATAACTTTTCAAACACCCTCTTACTTATGCTTCAAAAAAGAAAAAAATAATACATTTCTGCACTTTTTTCAAAAAAATTATTAAAACTAGAAAATCTTTTTAATAAGTAATAAAATTACAACATGAAAGAATTATCACCTCATGATGAAACCGCCAGAATAGAGGCACTATTACAGTACAAGATTCTGGATACTGCACCGGAAGCTGCTTTTGATGATTTAACTCGTTTAGCAGCTTATATTTGTGGAACTCCCATAGCTTTAGTAAGTTTGATTGACACAAACCGGCAATGGTTTAAGTCTAAAGTCGGTTTAGAGGCATTAGAAACACCTCGTGATATTGCTTTTTGTACTCACGCCATTTGCCAAAAAGATGTTTTCATTGTTCCTGATGCCACTCTTGACGACAGATTTGCTACCAATCCCTTAGTCACATCCGAGCCTAATATTCGATTTTATGCAGGTGTACCTCTAATTGATGCTGAGGGTTATGGTTTAGGAACGTTGTGCGTGATTGATAATGTGCCAAGGGAACTCACGGCTGAACAACTAGAGGCTTTGAAAATACTGGGTTGCCAAGTCATGAAACAGCTAGAACTACGACGCAGGGCAAGCGCATCTTATTTTTAGAATGCTTACTGGACAAAGGTTTTGACGATTGTTAATTTTTGTAACTAAAGGTTGAAACCCTTGCTGGGCATGGATTACAGAATTTAGGTGCGTTTGCCCTGAACTACGACGCAATTTAGATAACTTACTATTGGTAACTACTAAACATCAAAAACAAAAGAACGCTAACAAACAATTTTTTGTGAAAATAGGCGGCTGGTTTGGCTTAACATCATCAATTTTAGTGATAATTGGGATATTTTCCTATCAAAATATTCAAGAAATTGTCAATATAAATAATCAGCAAAAACAGACATTAGCACAATATGAAAGAATCAATGAATTTAATCAAAAAGACCAAGAAATTCTTCAGCAACAATCAATAAAATTAACTAATACTACATATAGTATGCTCCTTGGATTGGAGATTGCTATCAGTTTGTGTGTCATAATTATGGCGATGGTTTACTACCTTATTTATCGAGAAATCATTGCCCGCAAATGGGTAGAGGAATCTCTAAAAACAGAACGTAATTTCATTTCTAGTGTTCTGGATACAGCCAGCGTTTTAGTGATGGTTCTCGATGATAAAGGGCAAATTGTCCGCTTCAATCGAGCTTGCGAACAAAATACTGGTTACACCTGTGGAGAAGTTTTAGGGCGATGTTTTTGGCAGCTATTTTTAACCGAGAAAGATCAGCCATCAATTCAAGCTATTTTTGAGCAAATAAAATTAGATAAAAGACCAAGAGAATCAGAAACTTATTGGATAACAAGAGATGGAAGACAACGATTAATTGATTGGTCAAATACTATTATGCTGGATAGTCAAAACCAAATAGAATACATTGTTAGTACAGGGATAGATATTACTGAGCGCAAACAAAATGAACAATATCTCAGTTTCCAATATGCGGTAACTAATGCCTTAGCAGGAGCTATAAATATTCAGAATACCACCCATCGCACCTTAAAAGGAATTTGTCAAACATTGGCATGGGATTGGGGCGAAATTTGGGTTATGGATAAATCAGAAAATATTCTGCGTTGTTTAGATATTTGGTATGAATCAGGTTCAGAATTTAAACAGTTTGAAGAAATTACTAGAAAAATTACTTTTGCTCCAGGAATTGGTCTCCCTGGCCGAATTTTATCTAAATTTCAACCTATTTGGCTAACTGATATTTGTAATGATCAGAATTTTCTGCGAACAGATATTGCTACTCAAATAGGATTGAAAACAGCTTTTGGTTTTCCTATTCGTGGTGGTAATACAAACATTGGGGTCATGGTTTTCTTTAGTAAAAATATGCAGCTAGAAAATGCAGATCTACTGAAAGGGATGATGTCTATTGGCGACCAAATAGGTCAATTTATTAAGCGAAAACAAATAGAAGAAGAACTAAAGCAGCAAAATTTGCGATCACAATTATTAGCCGATATCACCCTAAAAATCCGCGACTCTTTACAAATTGACGACATCCTCCAAACTAGCGTTACCGAAGTTAAAAAGCTGCTAAAAGCTGATCGTGTCCTCATCTTAGAGTTAGAAGAAAATGGCAATTTAACTGCACGTAAAGAAGCATTGATTCCCGGTATCCCTGTTGTCATAGGAGAGCAGATTTTTGACCCTTGTTTTGTAGAAAAACACGCTCATAAATATGCTCAACAATGGATTACCAGTATTGATGATATAGAAAAAGCCAATATCCAACTTTGTCACCGACAATTACTGGAAAGATTTCACATCAAAGCCAACCTTGTGATTCCTATTTTTCTCGAAGATGAATTTTGGGGACTGTTGATTGCTCATCAATGTACTCAACCCCGTCATTGGAATACTTGGGAAAGAGAATTCTTGCGATCGCTTGCTGATCAAATCGGTATTGCCTTAGTCCAAGCTAAACTATTAGAATCAGAAATTATTCACCGTCAAGAACTAGAAATAGCTCGACAGGAAGCCGAATCAGCATTACAAGCCAAAAGTAGTTTTTTGGCCAATATGAGTCATGAAATCCGTACCCCAATGAACGGCGTTTTGGGCATGACCAGCTTACTATTAGAAACTCCCCTTAATCCAGAGCAACAAGATTTTTTGGAAACAGTGCGGACTAGTGGTGATGCTCTCTTATCCTTGATTAACGAAATTTTGGATTTATCCAAACTTGAAGCCGGGAAAATGATGCTAGAAACCCTAGATTTTAACCTATCTACCTGCATTCAAGAAGTTATAGAACTGTTAGCACCCCAAGCTCATGATAAAGGACTAGAAATAGCAGCATTAATTCCTGCCAATGTCCCAATTTATATCCAAGGAGATGCTAGTCGTCTGCGACAAGTTATCATGAATTTGATGGGTAATGGGATCAAGTTCACCAGCCAAGGAGAAGTAATTATTCAACTAGAATTAATTTCAGAAACCGATGATACAGCTACCATTCAATTTGCCATCATAGACACAGGTATTGGCATTACCACTGAAGATAAAAATAACCTTTTCCAACCCTTTACACAAGTTGATGCTTCTATTACCCGTAAATATGGCGGTACGGGTTTAGGACTAGCCATTTGCCAACAATTGGTAACTTTAATGGGTGGAAAAATTGGCCTCAACAGTGAAATTGGTAAAGGTTCTAAATTTTGGTTTAATTTATCTTTTACTAAACAGCCAGAGTCTGTTTCTCAAAATCAAGATTATCAAATTCTTAGTCAGCGACGGTTGTTAGTAGTAGATAACAATACTATCAATCGAGAAATTCTCCACCACCAAGCTATCAGTTGGGGAATGCACATAGATGAAGTTGATTCTGCTATTGCCGGACTTGCAGCTTTAGAAACAGCCGCAACACAGCAGATGCCCTATGATATTGCCATAATTGATATGCAAATGCCTGAGATAGATGGGTTGACTCTAGCAATACAAATTAGGAAAAATCCAGCTATTGCTAATGTCCCTTTAATTATGCTAACTTCTACTAATCAAAGAGATGAAATAAAAAAGGCATTAGATATAGGATTTATCAGTTATTTAGTCAAGCCGGTTAAGCCTACTCGACTGCTTGATACTATTATGAATATAGTAGGTTCTCAATCGAAAATAAATAATTCTCAGATTGCTATCAATGAAGAGTTGCCAGCAATAAGTAACAAGAATACATCCAAATTAAAGTTGCTGTTAGCAGAAGATAATCTAGTTAATCAAAAAGTCTTTCTCAAGCAACTTCAAAATCTAGGATATCAAGCAGATGCCGTAGCCAATGGTCAAGAAGTATTAGAATTATTAGATAAAATTCCCTATGACTTGATTTTCATGGATTGTCAAATGCCAATTCTCGATGGTTTGGCAGCCACAAAAGAAATTCGTCGTCGTCCAGTAAGTTCCTTTCCTAAACATCAACAACCTGTAGTAATTGCTATTACTGCTAATGCCATGAAAGAAGACCAAAAAATTTGTTTAGATGCTGGTATGGACGACTATTTAAGTAAACCAGTAGCTAAAGATAAATTAGCCGCAATGTTAGAACTTTGGAGTCAGAAAATTCTGAAAATACAGAAAATAATTATTCCTGAAGAAACAGTGTTTTAAATAAAAAATAGGAGTCAGGAATTGGAAAGAAAAAAATAACCAATTCCCTATTCCCTATTCCCTATTCCTCAGATTCCTGAGAGGGTGGTTTTTGAAACACTAAGTAAATGTAGTATGTAGCCATTGGGATGACAGTGGCCGCAATTAACAGCCCGACAACCCAAGCAGTAGCATTACCTTGATCTGTTTCTTCAGCTTTGGTAAAAGTTCCTTCTACTTGGACTGTTTCCTTGATCTCTGGCGGACCGGGATCTGGTTTACCGGATAAAACAGCCACCAAGCGATCGCTCACATCCAAAAATCCCTGGTTGTATTTATTACCACTACGTAATGCTGTACCCAATGTTTCTTCAGCCAGACTTTGGACGATAGAATCAGTTAACAGAGACTTAACCTGATCTCCACTAATTAAAGCAGTTCCATTAGTAACAGTATCAACAAGTAATAACACCTGATTAGCCTGTTCTGCTGCTGTTGGAAACCATTTACTAAATAGTCCCTTGGCAAAACTTTCCGGTGTTTCCCCATAGTCGAGGCGGTGAATAGTGACAATTCTGGCTTCGTTACCAGTTTCCTGAGCTAAATCCTGGAAAGTCTTACTAATCTGACCTTCATTCAATCGGCTAATCACATCACCTTGATCTAAAATCCAAGTATCTGCCGTTAAACTGGGTATTTGGTATACACCAGTAGCAGCAGCAGGTAAAATAAACAGTGAACTCGCCATCATCATTACCAATACAGGAAAAATGAGACGGACAAGGTATTTTGAGTTACTAAATAATTGCTTGAGTAACTGTTGCATGGGATGAATCCTTAAACAGACTTGCAATCAAAATACTACATAATTAGGTTAGTTGTCAGTTGTTAGTTGTCAGTTGTCAGTTGTTGGTTGGAAATATCTTTTTCTAGCCTCCCCTCCTCCCCTGCAACCTACGCTCTGCCCTATTTCCTCAATCATCGGGGGGATATGTGACTTTATTAAGGTAAAATTAAATTTAATAAAAATAAAAAAATCTTTGTTTTAGAGAAAGATCATGACAACTTCTACCGCCTTTGACTTAGCATCACTAAATCAGCAATTTGAAACCGCAAGTCCTACAGAGATCTTAGCCTGGTCTGTGCAGAATATCCCCACAGGACTGGTACAAACTAGCGCCTTCAACGTAGATGATATTATCTTGACACATATTTTCTATAGCGTACTTCAGCATCCCGTTCCTGTAATTTTCCTGGATACCCTTTATCATTTCCCTCAAACCTTAGAATTGGTTGGTAAAGTCAAAGAAATCTATAACCTAGATTTACAAACTTATAAAACACCAGACGTGGATAGCCGTGAAGCCTTTGCTGCTAAATTCGGTGCAGCCCTCTGGGATACAGATATTGCTAAATTCCACGACATTACCAAAATCGAACCACTTTTACGGGGCTTAGATGAACTCAATACTGTAGCTTGGATTACAGGTCGCCGTCGTGATCAGGCCGTTACTCGTGCTACCATGCCAGTATTAGAATTAGATGGTAAAGGCAGATTAAAAATCAACCCTCTAGCTAATTGGACTCGTAAACAAAGCTGGGCTTATGTAGCTGAACATAAAGTAATTTACAATCCTCTCCATGACGAAGGTTATCCTAGCATTGGTGACGAACCCATTACCACTAAAGTAGGTGAAGGTGAAGACGAACGCGCTGGACGTTGGAGAGGAAGCGAAAAAACTGAGTGTGGTATTCATATTTAATCTCTTAGATCCCTGACTTCTTAAAGAAGTCAGGGATCTGAAATTTCTGAACTCTCTGAAATAATGCGAATAAACATCCAATTATGGGACAAAGAAGGATTCCACTCCAAACTGGCAACTTTTATCATGTTTATAATCGCGGAAACAATCGCCAAATAATTTTCTTTGAACGTGAAAACTATATTTATTTTCTTCGACTGATCAGAGAACATCTAATTAAAAACTCAGTAGATATTATTGCATACTGTTTAATGCCTAATCATTATCATCTTCTAGTCTATCTGAGAGATGAAACCCTTTCTGATGCTATGAAATCTCTCTCACTTTCTTACACAAAAGCAATTAATAAACGTTTTAACCGTTCTGGAGTATTATTTCAGGGAAGGTTTCAAAGTATTCATATTTCACAAACTGACTATCTTGTTAACCTCTCTCAGTATATTCATCTCAATCCTGTGAAAGCATCACTGGTGAAGCAACCCGAAGAATGGGAGTTTTCCAGTTATTTAGAATATGCTGGATTAAGAAAAGGAACAATACCCAAGATAGAGTATATCAAAATGCAGATTGAGGAAGAATCAGTTTATCAGCAATTTTTAGCGGATCATAACTTACCTCATAGCAGTGACTTCAAAAAACTGCTACTAGATTTAGAATAGATCCCCGACTTCTTTAAGAAGTCGGGGATCTGAACCCCTACAACCAATAAACTATGAAAATTCTCCATCTTTCAGATATTCATATTGGTAGCGGTTTTTGCCACGGGCGCGTTAATCCAGCCACAGGTTTAAACACACGACTGGAGGATTTTGTGAAAACATTATCTTTGTGTATTGACCGAGCGATCGCCAATCATGTAGATTTAGTTTTATTTGGTGGTGATGCTTTCCCCAATGCCACACCTGCACCCTATGTTCAAGAAGCCTTTGCTAATCAATTTCGCCGACTAGTAGATGCAGATATCCCCACAGTATTATTAGTGGGAAATCATGACCAACATTCCCAGGGTTTGGGAGGTGCGAGTTTAAATATTTATCGGACTTTGGGAGTACCAGGGTTTGTGGTTGGTGATACTTTAACAACTCATCGCATTTCTACCCGCAGCGGAGATGTGCAAATCATTACTCTTCCTTGGTTAACTCGTTCAACTTTGATGACTCGTCAAGAAACTCAAGGTTCTTCTTTAGCTGAAGTGAATCAACTGCTGACAGACCGTTTAGAGGTAGTTATCGAAGGAGAAATTCGCCGTCTTGACCCAGATTTACCCACTGTACTTTTAGCTCATTTAATGGCTGATAATGCCACTTTAGGTGCAGAACGTTTATTAGCCGTCGGGAAAGGTTTTACTTTACCTTTATCTTTGTTAACCCGACCATGTTTTGATTATGTGGCTTTAGGTCATGTTCACAAACACCAAAATTTAAATAAATCCAATGACCCACCGGTAATTTATCCTGGAAGTATTGAACGGGTAGATTTTAGTGAAGAGAAGGAAGACAAAGGTTATGTAATGATAGATTTGGAAAAAGGGAAAGCAGATTGGGAATTTTGTCCTTTACCTGTGCGAACTTTTCGGACTATTGAGATAGATTTATCTAAGCAGGATGATCCACAAAAAGTATTATTAAAAGGAATTGCTAAATATGATATTCAAGATAATGTGGTGCGATTAATTTACAAATTGAAATCAGAACAATTGGATTTAATTGATAACTCTTCTCTTCACCAAGCTTTAAGTGTCGCGCACACTTACACTATACAAGCTGAATTAGTGAGTCAGTTAGCAAAACCCCGCATTCCTGAATTAAGCGCGAGTAGCAGTATTGACCCAATGTCAGCTTTAAAAACTTACTTAAATAATCGGGAAGATTTGCAAGAAATAATGCCATCTATGTTGGAAGCAGCACACAATTTATTAGCAGATGATGAGGGGATTTTGCTAGTACCGCAGGGCGGAATTAAAAATTAATAGGAGTCAGAACTTTTCTACCTAACTAGTCTATTTTGCCAACGGGTAATAGCTCGCAAATATGCGATAATGGGAAGCTGATAAACTTCAATAAAAATCCACACAATAATTCCTAAGTGTGATAAAAAAGTTAGCACAGTCCAAATAAATGGAATCCATGAAAGCGGAACATGAGAATGAGGAGGAAAATAATAGGCTGTAATTCCTATTAAGGTAGTCGGTAAAATAATAAAAGCAATTGCGGACAAACCATAACCCCAACCTAATTCCACATTTCCTAATCGTGCTTGGGTCCACCTTAATCCATTCCAATTCCAAACTAAAGGTGGTTCTCTAGAAGGCATTTTAACTTGTTGTAATTCTAAGTTAACTGTAAATATTTCATTACAAAAATCACAACACATAGTTTCCATCATCAACATTTGCGAAATTTTACCCACGTGACATACTGGACATGGATAATCTTCGTGAAAGTTTAAAGATGTTGATAAAATTGGATGTTTTGCCATAATTATGGTTTGCTTAATAAACCTAAAACCTTGATAAATAAATCAATGAATTGAGAAGGATAAAATGTGAATAATGTGCAAGGAATAAACTTTGAAACTATTCATTTAGCTATCATTTTCCCAGATTTGAGACTATTCTTATCTCCTTCTAATTCTTCTTCCTGACTCCTGACTCCTGACTCCTGACTCCTGACTCCTGACTCCTTCTAATAAAACAACCTAGTTTATTCATAAAACCAGGTTGAATTTGATATGATGAAAATATTGGAAATGTAATTAGTCTAGAAAACCCATCAAAAGTTCGGAGTCATCGAAGGTATTTGGCGCTATTGGCCGATTTCCGAAGACAGAATAGTTGTCAGAAACTACCAAGGCACTAGAACCAATGGGACGAATACCAGACAAGTTAATACTATCAACTACTTGGAATGTGTTTGCACCTATGGGACGAATTCCCATAGAGTTGAAGGTATCAACTACTTGTAATGTCCCGGTGGTAATGGGACGCATTCCAGCAACTATGATTGTTCCTTGAGAAGTTTCTTCAGTATTACTGATATTATCCTGATTATTTTCTGTCATTTTTATTTCTCCTTTGTATTAGATGACACTTGTTCAAACTGAATCTTTGTTTGTTAAGTGAATTTTACAATAATTAAGGAAAGAAGTATTTTTTTCCTATATATTTAGAGTCTAACCTTAAACCAGCATATATCACAGGTTGAATCTGAGATTGATATATTTTTGGGCGTTGCATAATGGCGGTATGGATTTTGTTTCGCGCAAAGTCGCAAAGGAGCAAAGACGCAAAGTTTTAGATTTTGAGTTTTTAGTTTCAGAGGATGTTTGAAAAGTGGTATTCCGTAATTTTCATCACATTGCTACCCCCCTTAGTCCCCCCTTGTAAAGGGGGGAAACAATAAAAATCCAGTTCCCTCCCCTTTACAAGGGGAGGGTTAGGGTGGGGTAAAAAATATTTGATACATCAACCATAACTTTTCAAACACCCTCTCATACCTCAATATGGCTATCGCCACGCAGGCTATCAGCAACGCCGATTTTTGATGAGGTTAGGATTTTAATTATATCAGCTATGTACATTTATTTTGGTACAGATAAGTTATGTCAAGTTATAAAATTATTTTATCTTTTTGATAAGATAACTATCATAATTGTAACTCGTTCCATTAAAGAATTAAGTAACTCTGCCATTTTGATTGAGGATCTTGACGGTTTTTTTCTGGTATTAATAACCGCCAACTTTTCCCTTCTTTTTGAATTTGTAGGTAGACTTCAAAGGGTTTTTCAAGTTGTTTAAAACTGCGTTTTGGTAGTTTTACGGTAAAGTCGTAATTTCCCTGTACTCGATAAGCTGGTAAATTTTCAATGGTGAGGGGTTGTTGTTGAGTAATAGATATGCGCTGAATATTAAACTTTTGGAAGTTTAGATCTAGCTGTTGGTTAAGTTGCTGTTGGGTTTGTTCTAGTTGCAGGGCGATCGCTTTTTGCACTAATTCCGGTGTTGGAGATAAGGCAATAGTAGTACAAGCTGTGAGGAAAACTATGAAAATTGTTGTAAAAATTAACTTAATCATCTTTAATTTCTTTTTAATGGCTTTGAATATATCCTCATTAACCACCATTGACTGGGGGAATTAAAACCACCTCATCACCATTTTGGAGAATAGTATCTGGTGCAACAAATTGTAAATTCACGCCAAAGCGGGTTATTTCTCGCCATTTGCTTAATTTTGGGTGTTCGGAAATTAGGCGATCGCACACCGCTTGAACTGGTGTACCATCAGGAAAATCTAACACTAGTTCGGACACATCAAAAGCTTCTTGATAAACAGCAAATAACTTAACGGTGACAGCGATAGATTGGGACATATAATTTTTGTATACAACCTAATTTAATTATTGGGAATTATAGTAAATTTACGCCCCTTAATTTGTAAAAGAATAGATTGACCGTTTCGCTCCCTTTCTGGTGTAAACTGGAGTGGATAGCCTGATGTTTCATTTGGGGAAAGACTGACATTTGCCAATCCTTCTAATACTGTACTACGAGATGGATTATTAGATAAAGCTTTAATCAAAGCCCAAGTTGCATCAAAGCTAGTTGCAGTTCGCCAACTAATAGCTCCTCCCCACTGCTTATCTGATTTTTTGGCAAAAAATTGAGCTTGTGATGTTTCTCTAAACCAGGGTACTGCAATGATTAAACCCTCTACATTTTTCCCTCCACTGTTTAAGATTTCACCCTGATAAAGATTATCTCCACCTAACATTTTTAATTCTCGTCTTGGTGGATTTTGAGTTCTAAGTGTTTCGTTTATTTTGGTAATTTCTTTCGCAACATTGAGAGCAATCTCAGTGCTTTGTGTATCTGGAAACAACAACGCTGCTTCTGCTTTATCACCATAGACACTTTTAGCAACTTCTTTCTCTGCATCAAATGTAGGGGTAGTTACATCAATTAGGGGTTTATGAACCACCTCACCCCCTAGTTTCTCAAATTGATTTGTAAATATCTCTCTGATACTATTACTATATGAGTTAGTTGGGTTAGCAAAAATTACTGCTTTTTTTAATTTCAGACTTTTATAAGTATATTCAGCAAGTTTTTTACCGGCACTTTCATCAGAAGAAACTGCTCTGAAGAAAACTGGATTGTTCAATAAAATGCTAGTGCTAGTAGGGGAAATAACTGCTAATTTGGCTTTTTCATATTCTGGTAATGCCATCTTAGTAGCATCACTAGAAATATGTCCAATGACTCCCAGTATTGAAGAATCTTTGATGAGTTCTTGTGCTACTTCTTTGGCTTTTTCTGTATTGCTGTCATTAGCAATCACAATTTCTAGTAATCTGCCGTTTAAGCCTTTATTTTTATTAAATTGGTTTTGTGTTTGGGCTACTCCACGTAATATTTCTTTAGCAGTATCAGTAATCGTGCTTTTATCCAATGGTACAACCACTGCTAATGTAAGCGGAGAACCTTGTTGACGAGCCAGGGAATTATTATAATAAATTAGCACTTCTGGATCATAACGATTAGCTTTTACAGCTTGTTGAAATAATGTAGTTGCTTCTGGATAATTACCTTGTTGGAAGGCTTGAATGCCTTTATCACGAAAGATATTATTAATCTCAGGGAATAAAGTGCGATCGCCTCGACTAATTCTACTATTAATTATACTATTGTCTCCTACACAAAAAACACCTAATTCCTTTCGTTTACCTGGTTCGCAGTCTTTAGATCCGCGAGAAATACTAGCTACTATAATACTAGAAATAATAAAAACAACAGATGCTATTGCAGTTAAAATAATCAAATTGGATTTTGCACGAATATCTGGAATATTAACTTCACTTGATTGATGTAAATTAATATCACTCTCAAGTGTAGAATCGCTCTCAACAGTGTTTGAATCTGGAATTATATTACTATTACTAGGACTTTTTTTTTGCTCAATTTTATCTAACTCATGAATTTCTTCGCTGAGTGGGTGACGTTGTATGATCCAGAGCCGGACAAATTCTATTTTGACTTTCTCTTTTATTTCATCTAAAAACCCATTATTTCTGAGACTTTGTGTTGTTTCTGTAATTAATTTATTTTCTGTTTCAGGTCTATATTTTTTTATTAATTCAACATAATCATTTGAATTTTCTTGCGCTTCTGCTATCGCTGCAAACACAACTTTTTCTAAAATCGAAAATCCTTCCCAAAACCATGTTAAACCAGCCTCAGCTAATTCAATTGCTTTGTTAATAATGAGTTTTACATCTTCACTACTAACTGTCCACTTATTCTCCTCTCGCGCTTTCCCAAAAATACTAAAACATATCGCTTGGGTAAAGTAAGGGTGTCCTGCTGATAGATCAAGAATTTCTTTGATCGCATCTTCTTCATATTCAAGGATATCTTTTGCTGGGTTAATAATTAATTTTTTTGTACTTTCTTCATCCAATGGCACAATTTCTAGTTCTGAACTAGGCTTAAACATCTTAATTATTTTAAATTTAAATGCCTCTTTTTGCTTTTCTTTATCTACTAATGATTCTGTTAGGAAAATTAAAATTAAAAATAATTTTTTATTACTCTTAGTAAGAGAAGATAAATATTCACAAACCTGCTTTCCTGAATTATTACCATTCATTAAAGCATCAAATTCATCAAGTAGCAATACTAAATTTTCCTTATTTTTGTTTTCTAATAATTTATATACTCGCGGTAAAAATTCATTAGAAAAAATTTCAGAATCTGATTCTAACTCTATAATTTCTGGGACTTTAATATTTTTATCATCCAACTCACTAACTATCTCCTTAGCTAAATCTGCTAAAATTGTACTCAGGGATTCTTGACTATAGGATTGTAAATTAAATGCAACAAAAACAGACTTATTCAAATCATTACATTTATCAGGAATATTCTTCATGACAGATGATTTACCAATGCGTCGCTGACCATGTAACAAGATGATATTTCGATTGTCTTGAATATTATTTTGAATAGACGAAAATAGGCTTTCTCTCCCAAAAAACAACTCACGGTTAACGGGACGACCAATAATATAGGGATTCTGTCTAAACTTAGGAGAATTAATCATAGTTTCATAGTACCTCTAAAAGTATTAATTTCATCGTCAAAACTCATGGCTTTACTGAATCAATTGGCATAAATTTACCCCCTTTAATTTGTAAAAGAATAGATTGACCTTCACGCTCCCTTTCTGGTGTAAACTTGAGAGGATCGCCCGAAGTTTCATTTGCGGAAAGACTGACATTTTCCAGTCTTCCTAATACTGTACTACGAGATGGATTATTAGATAAGGCTTTAATCAAAGCCTGGGTTGCATCAAAGCTGGTCGCAGTTCGCCAACTAATACCTCCTCCCCACTGCTGCTCTGCTTTTTTGGCAAAAGATTGAGCTTGTGGTGTTTCTCTAAACCAGGGTATTGCAATAATTAAACCCTCTACATTTTTCCCACCGCTGGTTAAGGTTTCATTATTATAAAGAGTATCTCCAGCTAACATTTTTAATTCTGGTCTTGGTGGATTTTTGCTTTTGAGTGTTTCGTTTCTTTTGGTAGTTTCTATAGCAATCTTGAGAGCAATCTTAGTGCTTCGTGTATCTGGAAACAACAATGCTGCTTCTGCTTTATTACTATAGACGCTTTTAGCAACTTCTTTCTCTGCATCAAATGTAGGAGCAGTTAAATCAATTAGGGGTTTATGAACCACCTCACTGCCTAGTTTTTCAAATTGATTTGTGAATACCTCTCTGATGCTGTTACTATATGGACTATTGGGATTGCCAAAGACTACTGCTTTTTTCAATTTCAGAATTTTATAAGTGTATTCAGCAAGTGTTTTTCCCGCACTTTCATCAGAATAAACTGCTCTAAAGAAAACTGGATTATTTAGTAAAATGCTAGTGCTAGTGGGCGAAATAACCGCCAATTTTGCCTTTGCATATTCTGGTAATGCAGCCTTGGTATCATCACTAGAATTATGACCAATTACTCCCAGTATTGAAGAATCTTTGATAAGCGATTGTGCTACTTCTTTAGCCTTTTCTGTGTTGCTATCATTAGCAATCACAATCTCTAGTAATCTGCCGTTTAAGCCCTTATTACTATTAAATTTGTTTTGTGCTTGGGCTACCCCACGTAATATTTCTTGGGCATCATTTCTATCATCTTGGTCTTTATCTAACGGCACAACTACTGCTAATGTAAACGGAGAACCTTGTTGACGAGCTAGGGCATTATTATAATAAATAAGCACTTCTGGGTCATTTTGTTTGGCTTTGATAGCTTGTTTAAATAGATTAGCAGCTTGTGGATAATCACCTTTTTTAAGGGCTTGAATACCTTTGTCACGGGGGATATTAGTAGTTTCAGGGGAAAAAGTGCGATCGCCTCGACTAATTCTACTATTATCTACTACACAAAAAACACCTAATTCCTTTCTTTCACCTGTTGGACAAGTTCTGAAAACTTGAGAAATCCCTGCACCAATAACTACAATTCCAGCTAATCCTAGAGATGCTCTGAGTATTGAACTACGATTGAGCCATTTGAGCATGATTGTAGAAGGTTTTTTATTTAAAGGTTTAGCTGCAACGTTAAGATTAGTGTTAGACTCACGGGCTTCAATTTCTTTTAATCTTTGTTTAAAAAATATTCTGTTTGGATCAATTTCTAACCCTGATTGACATTGTTCTGTTGCTTTAATCAATTCTTCTGCCATTATCAATTTATGGACATAATTTTCTATTGTCTGTAAAAAACCATCTTTGCTACTTTCTCTATCAATTTCGTCAGCTAGTCTGTAAATTTCCAAGGCTTGCTCAAAATTTTCTGCCTTTGAGTATTTTTCAGCTACAGTTAATAAAGGCTGTAAAACAGACTCTTGTTTATTTATATTTCCGATAAAAGAATAGAATTGATAGGCTTGTTTGTAATATTCACAGGCTTTATTAAGTTCTTCAATCTTTAAATATTCGTCAGCCAAAGATGTTACAGTTTTAAAGTTATTAGGATTAAGCTTTAAAGCCAGTTCATAAGTTTGCACTGCCCGTGTATCATCATGTTCTCGCAAATCATCTGCTACTGACAAGAGCTTATTAACATTTTCTTGTTTAACTGTCTCTAAATTGCTAATTTCCTCTTTTAGCTGATGACTTTTCACCAACCAACGACGGACAAATTCTACCTTAACCCTGTTATTATCTAAAAAACCATATTTATGTAATTGTTCGTCTGCTTTTTTCAAATATTCTGTTGCTATTCCATGGCTTCTTAATAGCATTAGCTGGGGAGGTTCATTTTCTTGAATAGCTATATTTCGAGCCTCTGCTGCTGCTGCAAAAATAACTTGCTGCTCAGTAGTTAATCCCCCCCAGGACCCATCTAAACCAGCTTCAGCTAATATAATTGCTTTATCTACGATACTTTCAACATCATGACCATTTATACTCTGGGGAAGCACATTTTTTTGATTATAGCGATCGCGTGCTAGATTATAAATGGCAGAACATATACACTGGGTAACAAAAGGATGTCCTGCGGATAAATTGAAAATTTCTTCTATTGCTTCTTCTTCATATATTGAAAATCTCTCAGCGGGTTTAACAATTAATTCTTTAGTATGATTTTTATCCAATAAACCAATTTCTATATTTGGTGCTTTCCCTAATAAAGAACTTAATTTTGGCAATTTTGAGATGTGTCTTCCCACGACAGGGATAATAAATAAGTTATTATTTTTTTCCAATAGCTTTATAATATAATCACAAAAATTCCTACTATCTTCATCTAATCCAGGATCTCTTTCAGTCAAAACATCAAATTCATCCCACAGCAGAACCAATTTTTTAGTACCTAAATGTTTATAAACTTCTGGTAGAAAATAACGAGAAAAACTTTCAAGATTGGTTTCTACATTCTTCGCAAAATGGGTTAAAATTTTATCGTTTGTTTCTAGTTTATCTTTAATTTTAGTTGCAATTGAATGTAAAATTTCCGAATTAGACAATTTTACTGTGGGTAGAAAATCAAAATCAACAAAAACAAATTCATCTGTACTCAATTTTTTAGGAATTTGTTTGAGTACAGATGATTTGCCAATCCTTCGTTGACCATATAATAAAATTATTTGTGCATTTCCTTGAAGACTATCATTAATAGTACCAAACAAATCTTCGCGTCCAAAAAATCTTTCTGGATCTTCAATTGGTTTACCTACTATGTAAGGATTTGGATGGAATTTAGACATTTTTTATTTGCTCCCAATCTATAAATTTAATTTCAGATCAATCATTATCTATAAACTTAGTAGAGAAGTTAAAACAAACTTCTCTATTCAAATGTCTATCCAGGAAATACTGGTACTACCTTTGCAATCCAATCTAGGAAAGATTTTACTTTTTCTGGATTTTCCCCTAACCAAGTAACTACTTTTTTAACTTGCTCTACTTGTTTATGACTAATCAGATTCATAAGTTCTTTTTCTCTACCTCTGATTGATTGTTCTGGAGTCTGCAAAATCTCCTGAATCACCCATTTTTTCATAAGTAATGAAGTGAAGGCGTAAAACTTTCCGATTTCTGAAGAACTGGAAGTAATTACACCCTGTTCTTCCAACTTGCTTAAAGATCGTTCATGTTGTGTAAGAATGCGACTAATGCCACTTAATTTAAATTTTATTTCCTTTATATGATCTTCCATATCTAATAAACCTATCAGCATTAACAACTCTTGTTCTTTGAGATTGCATCTATACCAAATTGTCTGAAAAATCTGTTGAGTATCTCTTTCAAAATTCTCAGCAAATGAGTTAATATCAGCATTACTCCCACGCTGTAGTTCTCTATCTAGGAAAAACCCAGCAGTTTGGACTAACATTGGATGTCCACCGATGATATTCATGATTGCACCCCGTAGTGTGGGTGGTCTAATACTATTTAATAGTTGAACTAAATCCTTAGTAGTAAACAATTTCAGAGATTGAAACAAATAGTGATTGTACCAAGGAGAAGCATTGGGGTTAAATTTGGGACCTAATTCACTGAGGCGTTGGAGTGAAGCCACAATCATGGAGAGATATTGACTTTCTTCCGCATGAACCGCCAAACTACGACACTGAGCTAAAAATGTTTCCATTTCTGTTTCCGTGTACTGATCGTTTGTTACCAATGCTGCATCAAAATTATCTACCAACAATACTAAAAACTTATCTTGTTTACCCAATTTCCGTAATGCTTGGCGCAGACTATCATTTGTCGCCAGTTTTTCAAGTAATGGCTTGATTTCAGCTTGTAGTTGTGGTTCACCGACTAATTTATTGTGCAGCAGATTTAAAGCTTCTCGCCAAAAACCACTAGAAGTGAAGGGAGTGAGACTTTGACAATCTAGGATGACAGCGATACCTTGAGATGGATCTAATCCATATTCTTGCCATGTTTCCTCAGAAGCCAATTTCTGCAAAAATGAAGACTTACCCATTCCTGGACCACCCCAAATGGCGAAATGGCTGCGGTTATGGATTTGGTCAAAAGCATAGTTAATTTCTGATGTCCGTCCTATGAAACTTTCTGGGGGAACTGGTTTTCCAGGAAAAAAAGGATTGGGAGACATAGTGAGTTTATTTCTGGATATGGGGTCAATATACTATTAGTGGTGTATTTGTTTTGTTCATTAGAAGCAATATGCAATCTGAATTCAATTTTTTTCAAAACTGGTATCCTCTCATACCAATCGAAGATATTAATCCCCAGCGTCCAACACCTCTAACGCTACTGGGAATGCGCTTGGTGGTTTGGAAACCTACTAACTCAGAAACCTATCGAGTATTTTTAGATCAATGTCCCCACCGTCTCGCACCATTAAGCGAAGGTAGAATCGAAGATAAAACAGGTAACTTAATGTGTAGTTATCACGGTTGGGAATTTAATGAAAATGGTATTTGTCAGCGCGTTCACCAAGCAGAAAACCCAGAAATTATCGCTAAAAATCAAGATAATTTTTGTGTTATTTCCTTTCCAGTGCGTCAACAACAGGAAATACTTTGGGTGTGGCCAGATCAAAAAACAGCAGCAATAGCTGAAAATACACCTTTACCTTTATCACCCCAAATAGACGCAGAAAAAGGATTTGTTTGGTCGAATTATATTCGAGATTTAGAATATGATTGGCAAACATTAGTAGAAAATGTAGCAGATCCTAGTCATGTCCCTTTTGCTCATCATGGAGTCCAAGGTAATAGAGAAAAAGCTCAACCTATACCTATTAACATAGTTAAATCAACCATTGATTTAATTGAAGTAGATATTGCGAGAGGTTTACCCACGACAATTACATTTGAACCACCTTGTAGATTAGAATATGCAATTAGTCTTGGTAATACAGGAAAGAAACTAGGTTTAGTTGTTTATTGTATTCCCGTATCTCCTGGTAAATCGAGAATTGTTGCTCAATTTCCCCGCAACTTTGCTAAAACCCTACATCGGATTATCCCCCGTTGGTGGAATCATATTAATGAGAGACATCTAGTATTAGATGGAGATATGATTTTTCTGCAACAACAAGAATACTATTTACAACAAAAACAATTAACCCAAAGTTGGAAAACAGCTTATAAATTACCCACAAATGCTGATAGATTAGTAATTGAATTTCGCAATTGGTTTGATAAATATTGTCAAAGTAAATTACCTTGGCAAGAAATAGGAATTAATGGTAGTGAACCTACAACTATTAATGAAAATCGGGCTGAAGTTCTCGATAGATATAAACAACATACCCAGCATTGTAGTAGTTGTCGAACCGCAGTTAAAAATCTAGAAAGGTTGCAAATAGGACTTTTAGCATATTTTGTAATTGTTATATCTGGAGTGGCTTTATTACCTGATCATTGGCGGTTACAGCTAGGTTTACCATTAATAATTACCGCACTTTTAGGAGTAGGAGTTTCTGCGTGGTTGAAATTTTCATTCATTCCTAAATTCTACTTTGTAGATTACATCCACGCAGAGAAATAAACAATTCAAAAATAAAGTATGAATCAATAATAAACTCTTACCAACTATCAATTACCAATCACCCATTACCCATTACTAAAGTTTCAATTCCAAACGTTGAAAATCCTGCTGAACTTCATTCCATAAAGCTTTATTGTATGGGTCAGTTTTTAAGGCTTTTTTCAGATAAATTCTGGCTTTTGGGAGTTGTTTTTCCGTAATTAACACTCGTCCCCAGATTTGATAAGCGATCGCTAACCATTGACGCACCTCCGCATCTGCTGGTAAACGCGCCATTAAAGCCTCTGCTAGAGCGATCGCCTGGGGAAAACGTCTTTCCTGTAAAAATCGCTGTAACTGCTCATAAGTCTTCCACTTTAACCGTTGTTCTATATCCTCTAAATTGGGTGGATGAGATATAACCGTTGTTTTTGATGCTGCTGGTTGAGTTTGCACTTCTCTAGCACTAGAAACATCAGTTTTCACCTCATTAGTCCGAGGCTTAATTTCCTCCGGTGGTAAAACCGTTTGGAGAAACTTATAAGCCTCAGTCACCGCAATAAACTTATCTTTCGCTTTGAGATCATCTGGGTTGATATCAGGATGATATTGCTGTACCAATCGGCGATAGGACGCTTTAACATCAGCAAAAGAAACTCCCGACCTTAAACCCAATATCCGGTAATAATCTTCAAGATCCATGTTGCTTCGCTTGACTTAAATTCAAAATTCAAAACTAAAAATTCAAAATGAGTAATTCATACTTTTGAATTTTACATCTTGAATTTTGAATTATTTTCCACTATTAAATACGTTCTTCAATCACACGATCAATTAAACCGTATTCCTTAGCCTCTTGAGCAGACATAAAAAAGTCACGATCCATGTCTTTTTCAATCTTGCTTAAAGGTTGAGTAGTATTATCAGCATAAATTTGATTTAACTGACTCCGAATTCGCAGAATTTCTCTAGCTTCGATTTCGATATCAGAAGCTTGTCCGCGAGTTCCCCCAGAAGGTTGGTGAATCATAATCCGGGAGTGAGGTAAGGCCATGCGTTTACCCTTTGTCCCCGCAGCCAACAGGAAAGATCCCATAGAAGCAGCCAAACCGACACAGATTGTCACCACATCAGACTTAATGTGTTGCATGGTGTCATAAATTGCCAAACCAGATGTCACCATCCCACCGGGGGAATTGATATATAAATAAATATCCTTCCCAGGATCATCGGAATCCAGATACAGCATGACAGCAATAATTTGGTTAGCAATTTCGTCATCCACATCTCTTCCCAGGAAAATAATTCTTTCCCGATAAAGACGGTCATAAATGCTAATCCAATCTGTATATTGTCCACCGGGCATCCGGTAAGGAACTTTAGGCACGCCTATAGGCATTTGCGGTACTCCGTTTGTAATTAGTCAGTTGTTAGTTGTCAGTGGTCAGTGGTTAGTGGTCAGTGGTCAGTGGTTAGTGGTCAGATGAAGCTATATCTTCTTACCAATTACCAATCACCAATCACCAATTACCTATTTAAAGCACACTTACAGGGAGTGGGAGATTAGCGAGTTCTTCCTTCCTAAAAACCCTGTCAATCAAACCATACTCCTTAGCTTGGTCGGGAGTCATGTAGAAAAGACGATCCATGTCCTTGCTAATTTTCGTCATGTCTTGTTCAGTCGTCCGGGCTAGAATTTCCAGCATTGAAGCTTTATTTGCCAAAACTTCCTTCGCGCGAATTTGAATATCCGTCGCCTGTCCTTGGGCGTAGCTTTTCGGCTGATGCAGGATAATGGAAGAATTGGGCAAACTAGCACGACAGCCTTTTGTCCCAGCACTAAGAATCATCGCAGCCATACCCATAGCCGAACCAATACAAATGGTGTGGATAGGAGGCTTGATATATTTCATAGTGTCATAGATAGCGAAGGCTTCGGTTTCAAAACCGATAGGTTCGCCACTGTAACCAGAAGTACCTGTAGAGTTGATGTAGATTTTAATTGGTTTTTCGGGATCATCGGACTGCAAATACAGCAATTGAGCGACGATTAATTCCGTAACAGACGGAACAAGTGGCATACCCAGATACACAATCCGCTCCTTCAATAGTAGGGACGGTAAATCTGGCGGCGGTGTCCGGTAGGAACTATCGCCGGAATAGGGGGCTTGCACAGCCTTGAGGTGAGAAATATCCATAGCAACTAATCGCCTGAAACTATGCCGTTAATGTATTACATCCTAACGCGATGCTCACCCAATTTAGGGTGTGGATTTCTCCCTGATAGTGAAAAAAGCTAAATTTTAAAATATTTGGGTCTTGAGTCCCAATTATGCCAAGT